>NZ_LT703001.1:2978800-3297600 GCF_900149705.1 Sphingorhabdus sp. Alg231-15
CGGCTTCACTCTGACGCCGTCAGCAGGCTTGCGTTATGCCGGTTTGTCGCAGGACAGCTTTACCGAAACCGGCGGCTTGGGCCTTACCCTGGACGCCGACAAGACCGAGTTTCTGGAAGCGACACTGGGATTGCAGCTGGCCGGTAAAGTTGATGAAACAAAAGACCTGTCGATCGTACCATTTGCCAATATTGGCTACAGCTATGATCTGATCGGTGACGGCGTCGGCATCAACAGCAGCTTTAACGGCGGACTGGACAGTTTCCGATTGACGGCGGGAGAATCTTCTCAGTCCCGCTTTGACCTCGGTGCTGGTCTCGACCTGGTCAACAAGAACGGGTTGAGTATCGGAGCGGAATATCGGGGACGTTTCGCATCCGATTACCAGTCCCATTCGGGCGGAATAAAGGTTCGCTTTGCGTTCTGAGTAGAAAGTTGACCCTTTCGTCCGGGAAAGCCGGCTGGTGGGAACATCAGCCGGCTTTTTCTGTTCAATGAAACTCATTCAGAACTTGATATTTGCAGTTCCAATGTCCGCTTTGGGCGCAAAAGCGGACATAAAGAGAAATAAAATTGCATTAGCATGAGTTCACTGCGTCGGTTGATACCAGTTGTTGTGTCACAAACACCACCGGTAAGATGAAAAATAGACCAGTTTTGCATTTGCTCTTGTGACGCCGACGTCCCTTTGCTGTAGCGTTATTATTATGGACCATTTCCTTCCCAAATCTCATCAGACACATCGAGAAAGCCTGTGGCGGTTTCTTGGTCTGATTGCAGTTCTTGTGTCCTATTTTGTTTATATGAGCTGGAAGTTCGACGCTGCAACGGGTGCATGGCTTGCACTCTTAAGTTGGAGTTTCTTTGTTCTTTGCACCCCGGTTGCAGATGGTGGGTTCGTAATTGCGTTTCCAGTCAGGCTGCTCTTTGGCGCAAGAATGCTGGTAACGCAGATTATAGTCTGGATTGTAGCCGTTGGGATAAATGTTGCGGCGTTGTTGACGGCATCGGAGAGCTATGAGGACACCCCACTTACTAGATTGCTCGAAACCATTCTGACCAATCCATGGCCCTATTTGAGCATATTGTTGATCTCAGCTGCCGGTACTGCTCTTTCGATTTGGTTTGGTGACGAGATGATGGATGTCGCTAGCCATGCTGATCGAAAGAAGCATCATCGGCACGGATTCAAGCATAAGGTGATATTGATGCTTGGGCTCGGCATTTTGACTATTTTGGCATATTACCAGTTGCTGAGCGATTTGAATATTGCGGTACCTTCAACCGAGTGAAGGTTTAATACCTCCTCTGCTACCTATAATGTCTGCTTTCGGGATAAAGCGGACTTCATTGGAATGACCGAGATTGGAGCGCAAGGTGGAAGTCGGGCTCCTGCAAATCTTATACCCGGTAAAGCTGCGACTGGATTTCGTCTCAAAGCCATGGATTGGTGCGGTGCATGAGCAGCGAACCCTATCACGGAGACAATCACCTGCTGATTTTACGGCTGTGCAGCGAAGCCGGTTCAATCATGGAATTTGCCAGCGCAAAAGCCATTACCATCCGGGGAACTGATCAGACTGCACTGCTAGACAAACTGGATGAGTTGATCAAGCAAGCTGAGAATGCAACTCTTTTACTCAAATCCGCACGAGCGTTGCAAACGGGCTAAACAAGCTAGTTCGCGTCTACCAACTTGGCCTCAACAACCTGACAGCTTTCATTACTGAACTTTCCAACCGCCATACCGGAGGTCAAGCCGCCAAATCCGTTTTTAGCGCGGAAGCTGACTATAAACTCGTGATTTCCCTCCGCATCCACATCCGTGACATTGGTCTGGATATGCTCATAGCTTTTGGGAATACGCATCCGGGTAGCGACATAACCATCCACATAGTAATTGCTGCCATCAAGCGGGCTGATACAATGTTTGGCCTGACCTTTTTCCAAAGCAGCCAATTCGGCATTTGCGGTTTTTTCTTCCACGCTGGGAACAAACAACCAACAACCCAGCGCTGCAATCGCCATGGCCGAGCCCAGGCAGCCAACCAACATTTTTTAATCACTTTGTGTGTTCAGTCGCTTTTTGATTTCTTTGGGATTAAACGTGCGTTCACATGCCCCACATTTACTGGCGAAGGCCGGGACCGGTTTGCCACAATCAGGACAATTTAGTCTAGCGGTTCTGTTCGACGAGCGTTAACGACAAGCCTAGCTCCGGCGGCTGAAAAAATATGCGCAACCGAACGACCATTTCCGAGCTATCGCCGGTTATTATTGCGATTTTTCCTGATAGCATGCAGTTGCTTCCTTTGAGCTGGTGTTAAAGATGACCAGATAGACAGCGGTCAAACTCAATTTCGCGATTTGTGTCAGGCCCGTCGAGGGAAGCAATTGCCGAAGGTCAGCCGAGTCTCTGGCAAACGTCTTTCAGCAGACATAAAGAAATCTGGTTGGCGAAGACTCAACATCCTATTTGATGCCCAGACCGATTGCCACTTAGGTCGCCCGATGAACCGACACTTCACGCGCTTCGCTCATTTAGCTCCACCACCCACTCTCAACCGGGACTTGGCTGCCAGTCTGGCGGTGCTATTTCAAAATTGGCGAAATCAAAACCAGGCGCAAGGGTACATCCTACAAGTGTCCAAGCTCCCAAGCTCCGGGCCATTTGCCAGTATCCTGAAGGTACAACAACCATCGGTTTTTCATCTTTTTCAAATCTGAGACCCAGATGATGTTTTTCGATCTTACTGCCATCCGACGAAAGCACGAGCTCCAAGGGATCTCCAGCATAGTGATGCCAAAGCTCCGTACTACCATGTACCCGATGCCAATGGGAATAATCGCCCTCCTCCAGCAAGAAGTAAATTGCTGTCGAGGCATCATCGCGGAAGGTTTCAATATAATGACCACCCTCGGGATGCGGTTTCATATTCAGATGTCTGATAATGTCGACCGCGCGCATTTGGTTCATAGGACTTGTCCTTTTTGGGGGATTGGTTTGACCATCTTATTAGTAACCTGCTTAGCCCGGCCAGACGAAGCGATTTGGTACAATGCGTACATGTGCTTCCAGAACCAAGTTTACCGATTTCGTTTGAACCAGATTTTGGCCATTTGGCGCGCCGTCTTATCCATATTGGGCCCGTCTACATTACCAGTGATCGCAACAACTATTTCCGGCTCGAACAATATTAGCAAATAGCTGCGGCCTCCCGGCGCTCCTCCGCTGAGTTGATATGAAAGTATCGATTCATCTTCGATAGTTTTATAGGAAATAGCGCCACCGTAAACAATTGACGATGGTTTCGAAGAGGATCGCAAGCCCGCTTTGATGCGGTCTTTTGGAATGATTTCCCCACCTACAAAAGCAGCACCAGCACGGGCCAGTTGATAGGAGCTGGCCAATATCCCGCCACCGCCAAATTTGCACTCTGCGCTAAGTGGTGGCATCGGGACAATATCTGGCAGGCTATCCGTGATCCTGGCCCCAGGCAGAATTCGCGGGTCGATGAACATTGCCGCCTTTTCCGCTGAGCTTCCATCCAATTCAAAATCTGCCCAATGCCCCAAACTATTATTTAGGGCGGTTTCAAAATCATTGGCACCGGTCACACGCATCAGTACCTCGCTTGCCAAGACAAAGGCGAAGGTAGAATAGGTCTCTTTATCGCCAGGTTTATGCACCAGAGGATCAGACTTAAAATATGCCACAGCGTCAGATGGATGGCGGCATTTGCGATTGGCAAATTCAAGCCAGTCTTTTGGTGAATTGTAGTGACGTATCCCGCTCCGATGTGATAATATGTCCGAGACACTGATCGAGTGTAGCGCGGTTGGCAAATCCGGTACCAACTGCGCAATTGTCTGATCCGCTCGTATTTTTCCCTTTTCGATCAGGCGCGCGAAAGCAAAACCGGTCAGTGCCTTGCTTGTGGAATAGATATTGAACAAGGTGTCCTTCGTTACTGCTGTTTTCTTGGTTCGATCAGCAAACCCGATGCTTGAGGTCCAGATCATTTTACCTTTTTCGAATACGGTAGCGCTGATCCCGGGATATTCAGCAGCTATACCATTGAAGGCATTTTGTGATGCGATGACTGCCATATCGTCGCTGACGGGTTGAGTGACATTGATCGCGGGAGCAACTTTGCAACCCGTTACAGATACAAAGCTTATAACCGCGAACCAAAAAAATGAACCTCTCACGTTGTACTCCAAACTGAATATTGGTCGAACAGCCGTTTTTCCTCAAGATAGAAGAACGAAAAGGAGTTCAGGCTTTCGAAAACAACTTCTCACCACATCTATCCAGCTGAATTATACTTCCATTTTTGAAGCCCAAAGACCAAGTAGCTTGTCCACCACAGTGGCGAACATAGGCACCATCGCTATCATGAACAGACCGCCTTTCAAACCTCGCTTTGGCTGTAAGCGCATCTGCATTGCCACCTCGGACTGGTTCGGTTCTATTTCCTCCACCGACCAAATCGCGTTCAATGACTCCAATGGGTACGGATAGTTTGGATCCTTAGTATTGACGATGAAGCCATATCGACTGCCTTCATCCCAGATATGGGCATGTTCTGTCCAACTCTCACCCTTATTTCCTGTGCACCGGCGTTCCATGCCCCTGCCCATTTTCTGGTCGCCGAGAATTTCAACATTTGTCAGATTATCCGCAACGTCTGAATAACGTTCATGGTCGACCATCACCTTCCAGGCCTTCTTCGAACTGGCATTCACCTTCCGGCTTGCAGTCATGACGACAAAATAACCATCTTGATCAACAGTGACTTTGCTGTTGCCCTGATACAGAAATTTAAGGCCAAGGAATTGATTGATTGCAAAAAACAGAACGACCAGTGCTACGACCACAATAATCGCCACACCCCAGCCTGTGGTAAAGCCCATTCCCACAAGTAGTGCCGCACCGCTTAAAACCACCCAGGCCAAGTCATTGTAAATTATGAATTGAACTCCGGGTTTCGAGATCCGCTTGCGGACTGTGAAAAATAGAACCAACTGCCCAAATAGGAACAACGCCAATCCGAGACCTAACAGTAACCGACCGGCAGGCAAACCGAACCATACCTCCGGGCTTGTGAACATAGTTTCGGCAATTCCATTTGGATTGGCCAAAAGCAACAGCGCGCATATACCTGAGAAGATAAAATTTGCCGCCAGCGAGCGACGAACAAGGCTTGTATGAGCTTGAAATTCCATCAGTGAACCTCCTTTGGTTTGGAGGACAATCTGCTTTGGTTAGGAATAGTTTCAATTACATTGTAGGTAATTGAATGAGGAGCGAAAAACTGGGAACAAGAGGGATGAACACAGCTATATTATCCCATAACCGCTTTTCCGATATCCTACGCCAATGGCGGCGGGGCGTGGGTGTCAGCCAATTGGAACTGGCTTTACGCAGCGGGTCTTCGCAAAAGCATATCAGTTTTCTTGAATCCGGAAGATCAAACCCAAGTAGGATGATGATCGTAGCGCTCAGCGACGCGTTGGATATCCCGCTTCGTGACCGTAATGAGTTGATGTTGGCTGCAGGATTTGCACCCCGATATAATGAAAGTAGCCTGACCGATCCTGAACTGGCCCCGGTTCAGCAAGCAGTTGATCAAATTCTCGAAGGTCAGATGCCTTACCCGGTCTTGGTGTTTGATCGCTTTCACAACAGTCTCGCAGCCAATGGAAATGCGATAAAATTTCTTGCCTGGCTCTTTGATACAGACGATTTAGCGAATGTACCGATTGCATCAAATGTGGTCAGAGGTTTACTGCATCCGGACGGGTACCGGCGCCATATAAGCAATTGGGAATTGGTTGCCTCCATAATGCTGAGGCGGTTGCGTGCTGAAACACTCGCGACCGGTCCGACAACACATTCGGAAGAGTTGTTCAAGGAAGTGTCGGAATATGGAGGTATTCCAGCTGACTGGCGCACCCAGGGAGAAGATAGCTGGCGTCTCCCCATGCTCACAATTAACGTCAAAAAAGACGGACAGGCTTTCAGTCTGTTTTCTACGCTGACATCTCTTGGTGCCGCCTTTGATGTAACCTTGCAGGAAATCCGGATCGAGAGCTTCTTTCCCGCAGATGAGGCGGCAAAAGCCTTTTTTGAGCAGCTTTGATTGTTGATCAGAATCAGTCACTCGGCTTGCCGCATACGCTCGACCGTATCTTGGAACCCCCACATAAAGGCCCGCTCATATTGGGGTGGAAATTGCGGCTGCTCCTGAAGTTCGAAAGCAGCGCGCCAGACCCATCTAGGATCGAGAAGCATGCCTCTGGCCAGACAAACCGCATCAGCAGAACCATTATCAAGTATCTGTTCCGCCTGTTTTGGACTGACAATGGTCCCGACCGAAAAGACCGGAACATCAACCACTTGCTTTATGGTTTTTGCCAAATATACTTGAAAACCTGGATCGTCTTTCGGCACGTCTTGATTGGGCGAGAGATATCCACTTGAAACGTCAATATAGTCGCACCCACGCTCCGTAAGAGCCCGTGAGAACAACAATGCATCCTCCAGCGTCCAAGCGTTCTCTGCGTTGCCGTGATCAGTGCCTGAGACGCGTGCGCCGATAGGTTTATGATCAGGCCAAACTTCACGCACTGCTTCAAATACTTCTAACGGAAAGCGCATCCTATTCTCAATTTGACCGCCATATTCATCAGTGCGGTGATTGCTGACCTCGGACAGAAAAGAATGGAGCAAATATCCATGAGCATAATGCAGTTCTATCGTGTCAATTCCCGCTCGCGCCGCGCGCTCCGCTGCATTGACAAATGCCGCCTTGATACGGTTCAGGTCATCTTTTGAGGCTTCAGCCGGCATCGGATAGCCTTGGTCAAACTGTTCGGCCGTTGGGGCATAGCATTCCCATCCTCCATCCTCTTGAGACAAGGTCGTTCCGCTATTGCCATCCGAGTCCGTATCCCATGGCCGTCGCTGGCTACCTTTTCGGCCAGAATGGAATAGCTGCATGCCAAGTTTTGATCCGCTATGCCTGTGCACAAACTGCACCAAGCGTTCAATGGCAGCTTCCTGAGGATCGTTGAACAAGCAAAGGTCGCCTTCAGAAATTCTGCCATTGGCTTCCACAGCCGTTCCTTCAAGCATGATCATCCCGGGATTCGCCATGGCGAATTGGCCAATATGCATAATATGCCAATCATCTGCGCATCCATTTTCCGCGCTATATTGGCACATTGGCGATACAATGATCCTATTTTGTAGTTCAAGCTGATCAAGAATCAGTGGTTGAAACAGACGTGTTGCCATCGAATTATTCTCCATTGGTTTACAACACAACGTAGTGCGGTCAGCAGGTTTGAAAATTACACGGCAGGAATGATGAAAATTCCAAGCGCGGGATTTTATTACCTCTCTGGAAATTGCACTCTGCGGAGCATTGCTGAATTTTTGGGGTGCTAATGATCTTCTGGTCCCGAAAAAGCGATCACTCACTAGCAAATGAATTTTCAGTAGTTGGAAGAGAACATACTCATGAAACTCTATTCCGCCCCGGTCAGCATGTACGGTGCAAAAGTCGAAATCGCGGTCATCGAAAAGCAGATTGATCTTGAGGTCGAATTTGTGCCGTTTTCCATGAAAACAATCTACGAACCCAAACCGGACCTTACTTGGCAAAGCAATCCTAAAGGAGAAGTGCCATATCTGATTGATGATGATTTGACGTTGTTCGATTCAACGCTGCTATTTGAATTTCTGGAAGATCTTTCGCCGGATATTCCGTTATGGCCGGGCGATGCCCGTCAAAGGGCGATAGCTCGTTTGTGGGAATGCAAATCCGATGAAGTTTTCTTTCCGCAGGTGACCCAGTTCATGCCGAAACGGCGTGCGAACGCGAGTGAAGAAGACCTGCAAGCGGCGAGCACTGCAATTCGAAACTTTTATGGAGAACTTGATCGCACCGTTGCCGACAGGGAATTTTTGGTTTTCGATTTTTCCTATGCAGATATTGCATGTTATACTTCTCAATTCTTCGCAGGTTTTCTGGGAGAAGGTCCGAACGCCAAAGAGTTTCCGGCGCTGGCAAAATGGAAACACCGAATGAAGCAGCGTGATAGCGTACGGACAGTGCTTGGCAAAATGGCTCTGTTTCTTCGAACCTATAATATGCATGTCCCGGATCTTTTGGATTAAAGCCAATGCGATTAACCGACGGGCATCAACATGTCTCGAAACAAAGCCGCCTTTTTAGGAATGAAACTATGAAATATTGGATTGTGATAATATGCGCTTTGTTTGCATTCAACCAACCGGCCTCCGCCAATGACCTATCTGATATTGCAGGCGGCGGACCGCCATCGGATCGTATGGCAGTTCTGCAAACTCTGAATATTTATCTTAGTGTAACTGATGGAAAAGATCGTTCGGCAATTGCGAAATCATTTCATCCAACAGCATTTTTGATGTCTGTAAGCAGCAAGGGTGCGCTGCGATCTCTAACACAAGATTTTTGGTGGGAACGTGTGTCTCAAATCCCCGATGATCAACCTTCGCGAACCAGTCGAGTTTTAATTATTGATGTGTCCGGACATGCTGCGATTGCCAGAATCGACATTACGAATGGTGGTGATGGCACAACGAGCACCGACTATTTCAACCTGCAAAAAACCTCTGCTGGATGGCGAATAGTCAACAAAACTCTTTCACAGCCAATATAAGTTTGGGGCTTGCTTGCTCGACAAAAATACTTCCCTGTTTTGGTGATAGAGTTCCTTGCTCTGTTGCCTAGGGAATTGCTCCCTGAAACTCTCAGAAATAGCGGCGCGCCATTGTCAGCAAAACATCAATGAAATCGAGCTTTCGAGAAATTCCCTGTAAATCCCCGTCGAACAAGGAAGTCCGGTGCAGAGACCATTTCGCCAGAGACCACAACCATCACCACGTAGCTTTCCCTTTTGTACCAATACCTTGACTCCAGTTTGAGCGCAATTTTGTCGCGTCTTTTCGGGGACTTACACACCTAAGAACACATGTTTCAGATACAGAGACTGAATTGAGCAAGACTTTGAACGGATACAACAGGCCCGGTCTCAAACCGACAGAAAAGTGTTTTCAAAACGAATATCTGCTTCGCGCCCCAATAACAGCCGCTAGTGTGATATTTGCTTTATCCCGAAAGCGGACATTAGCTTTGACTTTGTTGAACGGCGATAATTGTTTGGATAGCAGCCACAGGATTGATATCGTCGATGCTTGCTTCAAAAGTTGACATGCTCCACAGGCTTGTTGTGCATGTTGAAATTCATCGCCATTGCTGATTGGCCATGATCGCCCGCGTATACAAAACCAAGATATGTGCAGCTGACGAGAATTGGCGCTGGTAGGACGCAAGTGGAGGCTTCAAAATCTGATATGGAGATCGAAAAGAAAGCAGGAACGGGGCGTCGGTTTAGCCCGGAAAAGCGCAAGTCTATGATCCTCGACAGCGCAGCGGAGCTTATCACCAAGCATGGCACGTCTGACCTTTCACTGGAAGCCATCGGAGAGAAGGCAGGCGTCAGCAAGACGCTCATGTACCGCTATTTCGGTAGCTTGGTTGTGCTACTCAAAGCGCTTCTAAACCGCGAATATCGCCATCTGCGGACAGAGCAGCTAACCGCTGCAGAAAGCGCCGAGACCTATGAAGAACTGGTCCGAAATGTAACCCGTGCCTACCTGCTTTACATTGAAGATCGCGGCCTGATTATCGAGAGGCTCCAAGCCTATCCCAATATTGCGAAGGCCCAGGACCCGACATATTATAATCGTGAACCTTCCATTCACTATTTCTCGGAGGTCACCGCTGAGTTGTTCAACATTCCCCTCGATGTTGCGATAGCTGCGACAGAGATTTCCTTCGGAATGCCGGCGGCAGCTGGGGAGTTTCTCGTCCGAAGCGGGATGGATCGTCAAATGATCGAGGATATCACGGTCTCAATGATCCTTGGGAGTGTAGCTGGACTGCGCAACGACGCTTTCGGGCGGCAGGCAAAAGTGAAGCCACCCTCAGCCATTCTTTCTATCTCAGCGACAAAAAAGAAGACGAGAGAGTGAGCTGCTATGCCCACTCTCTCGCATCCTCAGGGAGAGCTCTAGAACCGAAAACGCACGAGGCCGCCGTAAGTCTGCGGCTGATTGCGAAAGCCCACAAGCGAACCGGGTAGGCCCACTGCGGGAGAGACGAGGTTGAGATAGGCTGTGTCGGTGAGATTGCGGCCCCAGAGCGAAAACTCTAGTCCATTGGCGAGACCCAGCGTGACAGAGGCGTTGAGGTTTTCGACCGCACGTTTGAAGTTCGACAGGCCGTTCACGATCTCGACATTGCTCTCAACAAGATAATCAGCGTGGAAGCGCAGCGTCGCATCATCGCCAACATCGAGTACATATGTTCCCCCAACGACCACTGACCATTCAGGTACACCGGAAGGACGCTCGCCGCTAAGATCCGTCGGGACTACGGTGAAGCTAGGCGAGAGGGCGGTACCGCCAGTAAAGGTGTCGAAAACAGAATCGAGATAGGTTACCCCCGCAGTGAAGGTGAGCTCAGGGATCGGCGAGATTCTGGCATCGAGCTCAAAGCCGGTGACCGATTGCTGTTCAGCGTTACCGAGAATAAAACCTGTACCGGTAAAGACATTGGTCTGAAACCCTTCAAGTGTCTGGTCGAAGAGCGCCAGGTTAAACGAAAAGCCATCCCAGCTGCCCTTGATACCGATCTCGTAGACTTCTGATTCCTCAGGACCCGCAAATCGTGATCCGGTCCTGAGGTTCGGCACGGCGAGCCCCGCATCGCGTATTGGCGAAGCTGCCACCGGGGGCGACTGAAACGGTGAACCAGGCACGAAATCAGCGGCAAATGGGCGGCTGTCGTTAGATAGGTTGAACGACGAGGCTTTGAACCCGGTCGCATAAGTCGCGTAAAGGCTCACATTGTCGGATGCATCATAAGCAAGGCGGATTGTATAGGATAGATCCCGATCATCCGTGCGTCCGTCCTCTACCGCGTTGGGAAAGTTCAGATAGGGCGGATTGAATTGCAGCCCGCGCAGTCCAAGAAACGGGTTGGTCGCCGGATCAGAGGCTAGAACGCTGGCAACCGCTGGCGGGGCCCCGCCAGCCACCGCTGCGTTAAAGCCCGCCTGAACAAGGTCGATGCCGGAGAAGACATCGGTGCTCACATTATTCGATACGACCTCTTTTTTATCCTCGGTATAATTTGCGCCGACCGTGAACGTAAGGCCGTCGGTGATCTCGAAATCGAGCTGACCGAAGATTGAGAACGACGTATTCTCATAGTCGTAATCGAGCGTACGTCCTTGGGCGACGCCGCCAAAACTGCCCGCAGGAATACCGGGGACAAGTGCCCGCAGTGTAGGCTCAAGCGCGCTGTAAGCGCCGCCGGTGACGGCATTAGCGAAGCGCACGAAACCCTCGCCATTGCCGAATTCCGCACCTTGATCGATGGTCTCATGGAAAAGAAAGCCACCGATCAGGAAATTGAGCGGACCGTCGAAATCGGATGCGGCGCGCAGTTCGCCCGTATATGTCTTGATATCAATTGTGTTGATATTGGTGCCAATCGAATTGAGGCTGGTAAAGTCGCTGTCTTGATTTACGAACACGTCGGAGCGGCGATACGCGCCGATTCCCGTCACATCTATATTACCCGTACTCCAATCGCCTTGTAATGAGATGCCGTAGTTTTCGACCTCGTTTGTCGGTGCAAAGTTGACCGTGCTTTGTAGCGAAAGCGGCTCGTTAGCAACAAACTCGCCGCCAATCGCGCGCACCAACCCGCCCAACGGCCCATCAACGACATTCGTCGCTCCGCAGCACACTTCGTCGATCTGGTCGTAGTCGGCAATCACGCGGAATTTGAGGTCGGAGCTAGGCTGGAACAGCAACTGCCCGCGCACGCCCCATCGATTGCGATCATTGATATCCTGATTGATGATAATGTCTTCGATATAGCCGTCACGCCGATTGTAATTGCCGCCGATGCTGAACGCGAGCGTGTCGCTGATCGGGCCCGTTATGTTGGCTTTGGCAACGACTGCATCATAATTACCATAAGAAAGCTCGGCAAGTCCTCCGAAATCGAATTGTGGCTCGCGCGTGACGACGCTGATGATCCCCGCGGAGGCGTTCTTGCCAAACAAGGTCGATTGCGGGCCATTGAGCACCTCGACTCGCTGCAGGTCAGGCAAATCGGCGATCTGCGCAGCAGCGCGTGAACGGTAAACACCGTCTACAAACACGCCGACTGAAGGCTCAATCCCGGGATTGGCCGATCCGTTGCCAAAGCCGCGGATGATGAAATTTGTATTCGTAGACAGACTGCTCTGACTGACACGCAGTGAGGGAACCAGCGTCTGAATATCGAGCAGGTCCCGCACTTGCGCATCTTCGATTTGTTCTACCGTGGTAACCGAGACCGCTATCGGCGTTTCCTGCAAGGTCGCCTGACGCTTTGACGCGGTCACAATGATCAGATTGCTATCAGGTTCTGTGGCACTTTCGACCGCCTCGTTGTCCTGTGCGAAAGCGGCCGTTGATGTGGCGCAATATGCAATTGTGCTGAACCCCGCAAGCAATGCGCGATATGTCGTTTTCATGAGTCTATCCTCCCGATTAAGTGATAATAAAGTACACTTTAGGCAGCTTAATGTCGTACTATCGCTCTTTTAACAAGGTATTTTACACATTATGTTGACTTGAAGTAAATATAGAGATTAATGGTGCATCTTGACAACACCGTCGCTCGGCGACTCAATGAGCCGCGGCATCAATCACATGGGAGATAGCAATGAGGATGTGGAAACTGGCGTTAGCGACATCGGGCGCATTAGCCATGAGCGCGTGCGCATCGCAAACTTCTGAACTTCCTGAAGATTCGGTGATAAAAGGCGTAGGCTGGGTCGGCGCGGTTGTCAGCGATCTTGATAAGACCACCGCGCTTTACGAGGACGCGATCGACCTGAAACAAGTCGATGACACAGCCATCACAGGTAATAAGGCCTTCGATCAACTGGCGGGGCGCGAAGGGGTGGAGGCGCAAACCCGTATGATGCGAAGCGTTAATATGCAGTTGCGCTTTATGTCGTTTGCAAATCCATCTGCCAAAGCGCAAGCAACGTCCCCGATAGAAGTTTTTGGGCCGGGCATCATGCATGTCTGCTATCAGGTTGATCAGGAAACTCAGACATATCAGAAGTTTCTGGCGGGCGGCGCGACCCATTTGGGTAAAAAGGAGATGCAGCAGCTCAACCCGAGCAATCCGGTCTATTATTCTTATTCTCGCGACTTCGATGGGCTAATTGCAGAGATCGAGCATGTCGACATTGCTCAGCTCAATCTTCCTAAGCCCCCTAAAAACCAACGTCGCATTCGCCATGTCGCCCTTGCCACGCCGGACGTGGATCGGCTCACGGAATTTTATGCGGCACTGCTCGGACAGCCTGAGTTTCGCCGTTTCGGCCAATGGCCTTTCTTGCGCATGGAGGGCGAAAAGTCCGATGCGGTCTCAGGGCTCGATAATGGTGTGGGCGAAGCTGCATGGTTTCAAATCCGCAATCTGGAGCTTGAGATCTTTCAGTTTCATAGTCACCCGACCGAAGTTCCCGGGACGCCGCGCCCACTCGATGCGCCCGGCTATAATATGATCGTCCTTGATGTTTCCAATCTCGAAGAGGCGCGCACTTTGTTTGAGCAAGCCGGTGGCACAATCGAGACAGGTCCCACCGCGATGGACGGCGGAGAGATCATCTTTGGCCGAGACCCGGACGGTAACCTAATCGGCCTGCAGGTGGCGCCGACCGACGCGTTGGTTTCCTCACGTAATTTCAGGAACAACGGAATAGAATGAGGGATAGTTTCAATGTTTGATTTGGCGGGCCACGTGTCCATTGTCACAGGTGGAAATGGCGGGCTAGGGCTCGCTTATTGCCGAGGCCTAGTGAAAAGCGGCGCAAAGGTCGCAATCTGGGGCCGAAACGAGGCCAAGAATGCCTCTGCAATTGAAGAAATTCGCGCGATGGGCGGCGAAGCAGAAGCCTTTGTCTGCGATGTTACCGACGAGGCAGAGATCGACGCCGCCTTCAAGCAAACGCTCAACCGATTTGAAAAGGTCGACAGCTGCTTTGCCAATGCAGGTGGCGGCGGCTTTCGCGGCGCCTCGCACACCATTGGTCGACAAGCCTGGCTCGATACAATTGACCTCAATCTGCTGAGTGTGGTGCAGACCTGGGCCCCGATTACAGAGCATTTTCTGGAAAGAAAGATTCCAGGCCGACTGATCGTAACCTCTTCGGTTGCGGCCTTGATTGGCTCGGGAGGCGCAGCCGGCTATTCGACTACCAAGGCAGCGGTGCTCGGACTGACGCAAGCGCTTGCCGTCGAGTTGGGGAAGGCTGGCATCCGTGTGAACGCTCTCTTACCTGGCTTTATTGAAACCGAAATGTCACTTGATACGAGCGAGGCGTTCCAGGAATCCGCACGCCGCAGATCCGCGATCGGGCGCATTGGCGAGCTTGAGGATATGGAAGGTGCTGCGGTTTTCCTTGCGTCGAAAGAGAGTGACTTCATGACCGGTCAAGGGATCGTTCTTGACGGCGGGAGCACCATCTACCCTCTGTAACTTGGGCGATTGTGCGATAGAAAAACGGCGAAGGATAAGATCATGAGTGTTTCAAATATACTGCGCTGGACTGTCGCAATCCTGTTCCTGTTGATCGGATTGCTTTTGACTCTGGGAGGCGGATTCCTCGTCTATCTGGGCGGCAGTTTCTATTACACACTGGCCGGCATCGCATCTCTCGCGGTCGCTTTCTTCACGATCCGGCGAAGCGCAAAGGCGTTTTGGGTCTATGCAGGATTGCTCGTCGCCACTTTGATCTGGTCAGTGTTCGAGGCCGAATTGCATTTCCTTGCGCTGCTACCACGTCTTGCCATGTGGCTGGGTCTCGGTATTTGGTTCCTGACGCCGTGGTATCGCCAGTCACTGATAAACAGGAAAGATTCAGAAGCCGATGTTGCATTGCCGCCCAACCGTTGGTGGATCGGTGGACCGGCCCTTGCCTCCGTTCTTCTTCTCATAGTTGCAAGTCTTCAGGGCTATGTCCGCAACAGCGAAGGCACCGTCCGCAACGGCGACGCGGTCGCAGCCGCTGATGACTGGCGGCACTATGGCAACACCGAAGGCGGCACGCGCTTTGCTACGGTCAATGATATCACCACCGAAACTGTTGGGGGATTGAAGGAAGTCTGGCGTTATCGAACGGGTGTCGAAGAAGACTTCAAGGCAACCCCGCTTAACATCGAAGGAAAACTGTTCCTGTGTACCGCGCGCAATGTCATGATCGCACTGGATGATGCAACGGGCGAAGAGCTTTGGCGCTACGACCACGGGATCGAACCGCCGATGGAAAATCAGTATGCGCGCACCTGCCGCGGGGTCGGGTATCATGAGGCACCGAAAGGATATACGGGCCAATGCGCCAAGCGGGTTGTCACCTCGACTGTCGATGCGACGATTATCGCGGTGGATGCCGATACCGGGGAACTTTGCTCTGATTTTGGCGAAGGCGGTGTGGTCGACCTTTGGCAAGGGTTGGGCGCAGACCAGCACGAGCGGTTCGAATATTGGGTCACCTCGTCTCCGCTAGTGGCGGGGGACAATCTGGTAATTGGAGGTCAGGTAGCGGACACTCAGGACTTGGGACTGCCATCGGGCGTTGTACGCGCTTTTAATGCGATAACGGGCGAGTTCGTTTGGGCTTGGGATCTTGGCAATCCAGGCAATAATGAAGCCCCAGCCGAGGGTAAGACCTACACGCCGGGCACACCGAATGTCTGGTCAATTATGAGTTATGACGCGGATCTGGGCCTGATTTATGCTCCGACTGGCAATCCTTCGCCCGACTATTTTGGCGGGGCGCGGCGCGATTTTGACGAGGAATATTCTTCCTCAATCGTGGCAATTGATGCCAGCACTGGTCGAGCAAGTTGGCATTATCAGATCGTCCATCACGACGTTTGGGATTACGATCTGCCAGCGCAACCCGTGCTGGTCGATGTCCGGCGCGAAGGCGAGTTGGTACCCTCTGTCGCGGTTCCGACAAAGATGGGCGATATTTTTCTGCTCGACCGGCGCGATGGCACCCCCGTGCACCCAATTCTGGAGAAGCCTGTGCCGCAAACCGGTGGGGTCGAAGGCGAAAAACTTGCTGCTACCCAGCCAGAGTCACCGCTTCCCAATTTTCACCCTTTCCGCCACGAAAAGGATATGTGGGGCCTTACTCCAATTGATCAAATGGTCTGCCGGATCGAATATCGGACCATGAATTATGAAGGGATGTACACCCCCCCTTCGCTTGCCACAGGTCTCACGCAAACCGGGACGATGCTTTATCCGGGTAATTTCGGCGGTTTTAACTGGGGCAGTGTTTCGGTTGATGCGGACAACGGCCTTCTGGTCGCTGCGCCTATGATGCTTGCGCACCGACTCATAATGGTGACGCCTGAACAAGTCGCCGAAGCCGGCCCGATTGCAGGTCTCTTCCTGGGCTCCAATCACCCGGCTGTACGCTACGATGAAGACGGTCCTATGCCACTTTTGGGCAACCCCGATCCGAGCGATCCTTTCGATCATCGTCAGATCAAGGCCTATGGCTACCCTGGACCGTTCATGTCGCGGCTCGGTACGCAGGTTCCTTGTTTTGAACCGCCGTGGTCTCAAATCGCAGTGATCGACCTCAACACCAAGGAGCTGCTCTGGAGTCGTCCAGCTGGCGATATGAGCCAATCTGGTCCCTTTAATCTGCGCTCTGGCATTCCTTACGATGTTGGCACGGCGGTACGGGCGGGGACGCTTACGACGCGTGGCGGGCTCACTTTTCTTAGTTCTGCCATGGATGCAAAAGTCCGGGCCTTTGACCTGCGCACGGGCGAAGAGAAATGGGAGGCTCCGCTTCCCGGCAACGGCCTCGCAACGCCAATGACATACCGGTCGACCCGTGACGGCAAACAATATCTGATCGTCACCGTGCCCAACCCCACATGGCGCTATCCGCGCGATCCGACAACGAACCAGTATATCGATTCGCAAAGCGTTGTGGACGGTAAAGGCGGTTACGTCATCGCCTATGCATTGGAAGGCTAGTTCGCGCCTGCATTCACCGAGGCTGCCTCAATATGTGTTCGGATGGCCGAATTGACGATTTCAGCTTCGCGAACATGTGGCCAATGGCCAATATCCGGCAGAGTCAGAAGTCTGGACTTATCCGAGAGTTCCATCAGTCGGTCGAGCGCGGTTTGGTTGAAGATCGGATCATCGTCTCCCCATATATACAACGCAGGCATCGTCACGCGCGCGTTACGGGACGGCCAAAAGTCAGCCTCTGTCAGATCATCTGGATGGGGCAGGTTGGCACGATACCAATTGATATGCGCGTTGGTGCGCCTTGGGTCGCTGGTGGCACCGCGAAACAAATCACCTTCTTCAGACGTCAGCTTTCCCGCATCGACCAACGGACGGTAGGCCCCATCGTAAATTGTGCCCGCCGTGCCTAAAAGTACCAATAGCGGCGGGTTCGCCTGCTTGAAGCGTTCGACATAGCCCGCGCTCTTTCGGGCACTGGGATCGGTTTCCAAGGCGTGGAGACTGGCGTTGATCGCGGGTGCGCTGAGGCCGGTGACTGAGAGCACCCGCTCCGGATAGCGCTGCGCGAACCCGATGGCGAAGGCTGAGCCCCAATCGTGACCTACTATGTGGACCTGCTGTGTTCCCAGTTCATCGAGCAATGCGGCAAGATGTTCGGCCATCGCTTCAAGCTTATAGTCTCGTTCATCCGTCGGTGCATCGGATTTGCCCGCACCAAGCCCATCAATTGCTACAACTCGGTAGTCGCTTTTAAAGTGGTCGACCTGGCGCAGGAACGAAAACCAGAATGATGGAAAGCCATGCAGAAATACAATAGTCTCACCTTGCCCTGCTTCGACGTAATGCAGCCTATTGCCAGCATATTCGAAATAGCCTTCTTGGAAACTGCCGCGCTCACCGAGAGGCGCGTTGAGAAGGCTCACAGCAGGATCAGGTGATTGACGGTCAACAGCGCTCGGCCAACTCGACCAAGAAAACACAGCGACCATGGCAACTGCAATTGCGGCAAAAGATACCAGTAGAAGGCGTTTAGCCATCATCAATACACCCTTGGAATATCATACACTTGGAGTTTTACCCTAAGTGATCTCATAGTCAACTTATGATAGGCGGGCACAATTGCAGCCCCTAGTTAGTCGCTTGGTTAAAGCGACTATTGTTGGACTGGAAGTGGAGATTCATTACGAGTACGGCTAATGTCCGCTTTTGCGCCCAAAGCGGTCACAGGAAAAGCGATACAAAATATCCGCTATTCTCAATTGAGAAGCATAACGGCAGCTTTCAAACCGCGTCCACTGCAAAGAAGACTGTCTCCTATCGTTGGTCGAAGCGGTAGTTCATACGCCAATAGCGAACGCCGCTGGGCTTGATCAAAAGATACAACCCATCCCGGTCACTTATCTTGTATGGCTTGTCTTTGGGCTTCGCGCGTTTGATCCACGCCGCTGTTAATCCAGATTTCCGTTTTTTCGTATCCGACATGATGGACCTCTTTGGCTACTGCAAGCCAGAGGTCCATCACCTGTACCAATTATGTTCTGAAATCGGGGTGGATGCCTCTGAACTTTCTGAGACATCATAACAGAAAAATCGTTGGGAATACAGGGGTTCGCGGGACAAATTAGGACGTCTTGGGACGTTCAAAGTGGTGACCCCTACGGGAATCGAACCCGTGTTTCAGCCGTGAAAGGGCCGCGTCCTAACCGCTAGACGAAGGGGCCGCACCAATGCCTGATGGCATCGCTAAGCAGCGAATTCGGGCGATTAGGGGTATCGGACGCTTTGGTCAACCCCTTATTGGCGGTTTGCGGGCATATTATCGGATATTTTTTGTGGCACAGACAATGAGCGACATTAATCGGCCCAAGCTGCGTCTTCCAGATGGATTTCAGCGGCCGGGCGGCTGCCCCAATCGTCTATCTTGGCGCGACCGGCGATCCAGAGTTTCCGGTTTTTGGGGGCACTAAGTAGCGCCTGACCCAAATCACTTTCTGCGGCGCGGAAAGCGATGGTTTTGATCGATCCGCCATCGTCGCCCGCTACAATCATCCGGACATGATCCTTGCCAACAATATCGCATTTGATGATCCGCACTGGTCCGGCGGCAATGCGTGGGGCCGGCCAGCCCATGCCATAGGGACCAGCGCCATCCATCGCTTCGACAAATAATGGATTGACGCCTTTGGCAGACAATACCGCATCGAGCAGCAATGCCTTGCCAGCCTGCGCGGTGCCGACCGTGTCAGCCAATCTATCATTCAGAAATTCGCTGAAGGCTTCAATTTTGGTTGCATCGATTGTGACGCCCGCTGCCATCGCATGACCGCCGCCAGCAATCAGCAAGCCTTGTTCTTTTGCCGCGATTATGGCCGCTCCCAAATCAACGCCGCTAATGGATCGACCTGAACCCTTGCCAATCCCTTCGTCATCCTCAGCAATGATGATCGCAGGCCGTCCGAGTTTTTCCTTAATGCGTCCGGCGACAATGCCGATGACACCGGGATGCCAGCCTTTTGCCGACAACACGGCAACGGCCTGATTCTGCTGAGAAGCACACATGGCCTCTGCCTCTTCCAGCACCTGGGCTTCGATCGCTCGGCGTTCGTGGTTGAAATGATCCAGCTCCGCCGAAATTTTTTGTGCTTCTTCTGGGTCCTGCGTGGTCAACAAACGGACGCCCAGGTCGGATTTGCCAACCCGTCCGCCAGCATTGATTCGCGGTCCCAACGCAAAGCCGAGGTCAGAGCAAATCGGAGCGCGTTTCAAACGGCTGGCATCGATCAGAGCGGACAGCCCAATATTTTTCCGGCCTGCCAGCACTTTTAATCCTTGGGCCACGAAAGCACGATTCAGTCCACGCAGTTGCGCAACATCAGCGACGGTGCCGAGTGCAACAATGTCGAGCAACTCCAGTAATTTCGGTTCAGCGCGGTTCTTAAAAAAGCCTTTCCCACGCAGATTGCGAACCAGCGCTGCGCCCAACAGAAAAGCCATGCCAACCGCAGCGAGATGCCCGTGCTCAGCCCCAGCGTCGCTTTCATCCAGACGATTGGGGTTCACCAACGCGCTAGCCTTAGGTAGCTCGGCGGCGCATTTATGATGATCAACGACGATGACTTCAACGCCCGCTTCATGGGCCATGTCGAGCGCATCAAAGGCCATCGCACCGCAATCGACGGTGACCACGAGATCAGAACCTTGCTTGCCCAGCTTGACCAAGGCCTCACCCGATGGGCCATAGCCTTCCATCAGGCGGTCCGGGATATAATAGCCGGCCTCCAATCCAAGATCGCGGAGCAAGCGGATGAGCAAGGCAGCACTGGTGGCGCCATCGACATCATAATCGCCGAAAACTGTAATTTCCTCGCTATTCAGGACAGCCTGCGCCAATCGCTCTGCTGCGGCATCCATATCTTGAAAAACCGACGGATCGGGCATGAAGCCCCTGATCGTCGGGTCCTTGTTGATATCCAGTGTTTCACGCGTAGCCCCGCGGGCCAGCAACAGCTGCGTAACCAGGTCATCCGGCTGAAAACCGGGGTCGCGCGCATCGGCACTTGTGCTGCGCCATTGCCAGCTTTGGCCAGATAGCGATTGGGTAACATTCAAAACTGCATTCATGTCTGCAGCTATGCGCGAACCATGGTCCGCTGACAATTGCTTTGATCGCTGTTAGGGCAGGGCGCATGAAAAAGTTGCTGATCATCTACCATAGCTATACCGGCGGTACCGAACAGATGGCCGAGGCCGCAGCAGCTGCAGCCCGCGGCGAAAAGGATATCGAAACCTTAGTGATGCGCGTCGAAAACTGCGAACCTCCAAATATGTTAGAAGCAGATGGATATATTTTTGCGACACCGGAGAATCTGGCTGCAATTGCCGGCGTGATGAAGGCGTTTTTCGATCGCTGCTATTATCCGCTTTTGGGTCAAATTGAGGGGCGCCCCTATGCTGCAATGATTTGCGCCGGTTCGGACGGAGAAAACGCGCGCAAACAGCTGGAGCGAATTGCTACCGGATGGCGGCTTAAAAAAGTGATCGATACACCGATCATCTGTACCCATGCGCAGACCGAGGAAGCGATTCTGGCACCCAAGACGATCGGCGAGACCGACAAGGCGCAGTGCGCCGAAATAGGAGCCACTCTGTCTGCCGGCTTGGCTATGGGTGTGTTTTGATCAATTGGGTGACACGCTTTTGCAGCACCGGAATGACATCAGATTCAAACCATGGATTTGCTTTGAACCAACGGATATTTCTTGGGCTGGGATGAGGCAAGGGCAGGGCATCGGGCCAAAATTCTTCCCATCGCTCGACTGTGCCCGTCAGCGTTCTGGATTTTGTATCACCGAGATGCCAATCGAGTGCATATTGGCCCAGGATGAGCGTCAACTGGACGCTGGGTAATTGACCAAGCAGCGGGCGGCGCCATTGCGGCGCACATTCTGGACGAGGTGGAAGATCACCACCTTTACCGGTCCCAGGAAAACAGAAACCCATTGGAATGATCGCGAATAATGCAGGATCATAAAACTGTTCTTCAGTGACACCGAGCCAGGTGCGCAGGCGCTTTCCGCTCTGATCGTCAAAAGGGCGACCTTTTTCGTGAGTCTTGCTGCCAGGTGCCTGGCCGGCAATCAGAATTTTGGATGTCGATCCGGCTTGCAGTAACGGGCTGGGACCAAGCGGTAAACCGTCGCAAATTGTACAAGCGCGAACGTCTTTTAGCAGTGTGTCGAGATTGGTGCTGTTGCCCGCCATCTAATCGGCCTCCCGGCGACAAATCGCCAGATGGTCGAGTTCTTCGCCCTTCGCCGGAGCAGCCAGCGCGAATACATAGGATAAATGGGTGGGTTTGCGGCCCCTTATTGCTCCGCGCGCGCCATTGACCACCGCCGCAAAATCACGGCATGCAATGGCACTACGCAGATAATCGCCATGACCAATCCGGCCTTTACTGACTGCAGTGGTATCAACGATGGTCAAGCCGCTTTTCTCAGGCGGAACATCATATTCCGATTTGGCGGCATAGCAGCGTTCGGGTAGCCCTTTTTCCTTCAACGCCGCCGCTTTAAAAGGGTCGAAGCAGCGTGGATGGCCCAATCGCGGATAGCCATGCACATCGTCTGAAAGGGACAAGGCGCTGTCTTCGGCAGAAGCATAGACGGTAATCCGCCGATCATTGTTGACACGTCGAGCCGACAGTATTTCTTCGGCGATATCACGTTCAAAATCTTGCCGATCAATGTCTGGGGAGGCGAGGATTATGTTGGAAATGACACTTGAATCACCGTTGGGTGTGGTCCGGTCAACAAATTCGACTGCAGGCAATATCAAGCGTGCGCCAAGCGAATGGGAGACGAGGACAATTTCCTTCGTCCAGCTTTGCTGCGCAAGCTTGGTCAGGAACTTGCGGAAGTTTCGTTCGTCCCAGTACATGTTGGTTTCATCGACCGCATATTTAAGAAGTTCGCCTTGCGAGGGCCAAGAATATTGGATGACAGGGCCGGTGAAGTTCGTCAGCCGTGCGATCTGGCTGGTATCAAGAGAACTGGTAAAAAACGTCTCTCGGTAACCATGCACATAGACAAGCACGCGACCTTCGCGGTTGCCCATCGTTCTCGATAGGTCATTCCACCACTGGGCCTCGTTGGATATCGCAACGGGAACACGGCGACCGTCGGCCTTGCCTTTCTCATTGATAATAGCTTGCGCAGCACCAAACCGGCCAAAGCGAACCTTGTCGCCGCGATGGTTGAGCAGTTTGATTGCCTCATTTCGGCAATCGGGTAACCGGCTGGTCACCACAAAGAACGGCATTTCCGGCTTGGCGGTAACATTGGCTGCAGCCGCGCCTGTCGGTGGATCACAGCGCGCGTTGGCGACATAGTCTGCATGTCGAATATCGCCATAATCGACCGGTGAAATGCAGGCTGCCGCCAGAAGCGGTAAGCCCAGTATCAGTGGTTTTAAGCGAGCCACTAACGGCAAGAGGCTACCGCCGATCATAGATCAGGCGCGATGCTCGCTTTTCACCCAACGCACGGTCCCGGAAGAGGCACGCATCACGACACTCTCGGTTGTCATTACTCCGCTGCGCAGTCTTTTGACACCTTCCAATAGCGAACCATCGGTAACCCCGGTGGCAGCGAAAATTACGTCGCCTTTGGCAAGTTCTTTGAGGTCATAAATCTTGTCGAGATCTTCTATGCCCCATTTATGCGCCCGTTTGCGCTCGTCATCATTACGAAAAGTCAGCCGGCCTTTGAACTGCCCACCAACACATCGCAGAGCAGCTGCGGCCAAAACACCTTCCGGTGCGCCGCCACTACCCATATACATATCGACCGTGGTTTCTTCATCGGTGGTGGCAATAACACCGGCAACATCACCATCCGGAATCAACATGATGCCGCAGCCTATTTCGCGCAGTTCGGAAATGATCTTTTCGTGGCGAGGCCGGTCGAGCACACAGACAATGATATCCGATGGTTCAACACCTTTTTCATTGGCTACCGCGGTCACGTTCTCAGTTACCGACTTGTTGAGATCGATAATCCCATCTGAATAGCCCGGTCCGACAGCAAGTTTGTCCATGTAAACATCCGGCGCGTTCAGCAGGTTGCCTTTCTCGGCAATGGCCAGAACTGCAAGGGCATTGGCACCAGCTTTTGCGGTAATCGTAGTACCTTCCAGAGGATCCAGCGCGATATCGATTTCCGGTGATTCGCCTGCACAACCATGGCCGACTTTCTCGCCAATAAACAGCATGGGAGCTTCGTCGCGTTCACCCTCACCGATAACAACAGTGCCGCAAACATCCAGTCCATTCAGTGCCGCACGCATCGCCTCCACCGCCGCTGCGTCAGCGGCCTTTTCGTCTCCGCGTCCAATTAGCTTTGCAGCAGAAACCGCAGCAGCCTCAGTAACACGCACCATTTCCAAAACGAGGACGCGTTCGAGAATATCACTTGATTTAGGCATTTGAATGTCTAGTCCTTCTATAGGGGCAGATTTTGAACTCTCGATAGGGGAGCGATATGACAATGTCGAGAAGCCTTATAGCCTTGTCCTTAATCCTGACCTGCGGCGCGGGTTTCGAGACGGCCCATGCACAGTTAGCGCCCAATGACCGGACCCTTCAGCTCATCGAAACTGCGCATCGGCTGGTGGCTGTTGATGCTGATGGCTGTCTGCAAAACAGCGATCCTGATGAAATCGTCGTTTGTGCAGCATTTGACGCCAATCGCAAATATCGCCTGCCATTTCCCGAGTTGCTCGCCAATGGTGATCGGGTCCGTGAACCTATCCCCAAGGGCAATGCCGAATATGTTAATACCGGCCGTTGCTATATAGATGCCAGTGAGCGGCAGTGCTTCAAAGGGCTACCGATTGTGAAAGTTTCATTCGGTGGCAGCGGCAGCGGTGTAAGCGGTCCCGCCGGGCGGCTTTGGAATGCTATTGAGCCGACTGTACCTGACGAAGATTATGTCAAGCAGGCGCAAATCAAATCAGTTGATCAGGAGTGACCGCGGTCTGTTAGTCTTCATCGCTCAGCAAATGCATCACGACCGGTGCTCCCTGAAGGCTATCTGAATCGGACAATTTTTCCAGACTCTGGATAACATCGCGTTCGAGGCTACGGTGTGTCACCATTGCTATCAGGACAGATCCTTCATCTGTTTTCTCGGTCTGGATAAGGCTTTCGATAGATACTTTAGCATCGCGCATGGCAGCCGTTATTTCTGCGAGCACGCCCGGCTTGTCGGCCACCACAAAACGGATATAGCTTTTGCCTGTACGATTGCCGCTTTCGGCGCGTTCGCTTCGTACCATTTGATCGGCGGGCATGGAGAATACGGTCCCGCGATCGCCGCGCGCAATATCAATCAAATCTGCGACTACGGCGGAGGCCGTCGGCCCGTCGCCGGCGCCTGCCCCTTGAAACATCAAGCGTCCGGAGAAATTGCCCTCGGCGACCACGGCATTGGTTGATCCCTCAATATGCGCCAGCGGGTGACTTTCGGGCACCAGATAGGGATTTACGCGTTGAAATAGATTGCCGCCATCGATCCGGGCCATTCCCAGCAAGCGGATACGATATCCCAATGCCTTGGCTTGCCCGATATCAGCTGCCATAATGTTCCTGATCCCTGCGATTTCAACACCTTCAAAATCGACGGTGGTGCCAAAAGACAATGCGGCCAGTATCGCTAGCTTATGGGCGGCGTCGACACCGTCGATATCAAAACTAGGATCGGCTTCTGCATATCCCAGATCCTGTGCATCTTTCAGTACTGCATCAAAATCGCTGCCATGCTTTTCCATGGTGGTGAGTATATAATTGCACGTCCCATTGAGAATGCCATATACCCGTTCAATACGGTTCGCTGACGCACCATCGCGCAAACCTTTTATGACCGGAATACCGCCTGCCACTGCGGCCTCATATTTCAAACCGAGATTATGCTTTTCCGCAAGCAGAGCTAATTCCATGCCATGATGAGCGATCATCGCCTTGTTTGCAGTCACGAACGATTTGCCACCGCTCAAGCTGTTCCGGGCCAGTTCTAGAGCCGGGCCATCAGAGCCGCCAATCATTTCGACGACACAATCAACATCGGGATCTGATGCCAGTGCGCCGGTGTCATCAACCCACTTGTAAGGCGACAAGTCGATACCACGATCCCGATTACGATCACGGGCGGAGACCGCGGTAACGGTTATCGGTCGACCGGCGCGCTGCGCTATCATAGCGCCATTTTCGTTGATCAGACGAATAACTCCAGATCCTACAGTTCCCAGTCCAGCCAGAGCGATACGGAGCGGTGTTGTCATGATGGAAACCTTGAATTCGGGCTGAAGAGCCAAGTTGTAGGAACTAGGCCACGCTTAATAGCGTTGCGATATCATAATGCCAGCCTGTCTTTCACCCAATCTGCATTGATTTCATTTTGTCCGGCTATTGTATCCGATATTTTGCCGGTCGAGTGCGCGGACAATTGCCGAGATCCTGAACAACAAGATCATAGTCGCGGCGCGCCTGATTCGCGTCTGCTGCCGAATCGCTGGTTAGCGACTCTTCGGGCAATGATCGTGGCAGGAAGCAAGCCAGACGATACCATAATAATGTGTTGCGAACAGGTGCTCGCGCAGCCTCGTCAACAATTTCGCTGAGTGACACGGCCCAAATCTTTTTTTGGCCTTCACGACTCAGCACGGTGATGGACACCGGATCTCCGCTGTTCGTTTCCATGAAAATCTGGGTTTCGCCTTCTCCGATTATCGTCCCGGGAACATGAAAGGCATTGCCGATACGAGCAACAGCAGGAGGGGCATCGCGCGCAACAATTTCCCGCACCAATGAGCGGACACGCTGATCTCTGGCTGGAGTCCAGTCAATCTGTGCATCCGGCGCGGCAAGCTGGATATCGCCGTTGGAAGCCAAAAGATTTCGAGCGAAAATAATGAAAGTCTTCTTCTTTATTTTGGGCGCTCGTCCGCGTTCATTGAGGGGCAAATCTATAACATAGCGAATCGTTTCCGGAATTCCGCCCTGACCCCGAATCAGAGCATTGGTTGTCGCCACAATATAGTGTCTTTGCGTTCCCTGCGGAGCGTCGGGCGCTCTTTCTGGATCGACTTTAATCGCCTGCTTAACCGTAATCTTAGCAATGATTGGAGCATTGACACTCAGATCCGCCAAGTCTGCATATTGCAATGGATCTGGACTTGTATCTGACTGCGAAAAAGCGGGAAAATTGGCTGATATTGCCCATAGCAGGGTTATGAATACCAAAAGGATTTTGTGCATGATTTTCCTGTAAATTTCGCATCTGAAGCTCAGATTCATAACGCTCATTTTGTGTTTTTGACAGCTTAATCAATGCTGAACTAACAAACCGATTGCCTGTCCCTAACTACCGCGTTAAAACATTTTTAAGACGGCTTTCACCGAAACGAAAAGCTGTCGTGGGGAATCCAAGGGATCGCTGTGGGTAAAAATCCAACAGTTCTCATAAGTTAACCTATTATTGGGTTTGGATTCCTGAGGGAAGAAAAGGAGTTACGTTTCTGAATGGCTTATGCTGACCAACAACAAATGAGTTCGAGCAAGATAATATCTATTATTCTTGTCGTTCTGATTCACGCGCTGTTTGGATATGCTCTAGTCACTGGCCTCGCCTATAGCGCGGTCAAGAAAGTGGCGTCAGAGCTTGATATGATCGATATCCAAGAAGAAGAACCGCCGGAAGAGATTGAGGAGCCCCCTCCACCGCCGCCGGATCAACCAATTGAACCTCCACCAGTGGTAACACCACCGCCAATCGTGACGCCGCCCGCGGCACCACGACCGGTGATTTCACAACAACCAGTAGCACCACCAGTGGTCGCTCCAGTTGTTGCTGCACCACCACCGCCACCACCGCCTCCACCGCCTCCACAGCGTGCAAATCCTGAGCCGCGCGGTAGACCAGGCAACTGGGCGAATGCTAACGACTATCCATCTCGTGCACTGCGTGAAGAACGAGAAGGTACAACCAGCTTTAGGGTTGTCGTTAATGCCAGGGGACGGGTGGACAGTTGTCAAATAACCGGATCGAGTGGTCACAGTGATTTGGACGCGGCAACCTGCAAGAATATCAAACGTAGGGCGCGTTTCCGCCCGTCGCTTGATGCGCAAGGGAACCCGACAACTGGGACATGGTCAAACCGGGTCCGTTGGCAGATACCGAAATAATAATATCGTGGCGGATCGGGTGGCTGCCTGATCCGCAACATAAACTGTTTGAAATTTAATCTATCCTTGAGGGGAAAATATAATGTTTATTGAAATCTTATCGGCGGCCGGTTCAACGGCTCCACAAAACCAATTCGGCTTTTGGGAAGCAATGGAACAAGGCGGTGTCATCGCTTGGTTCACACTGGCTGTTCTGGCGATTATGTCAGTATCTTCCTTTTATATCCTGTTTTCCAAATTGTTCGAACAGAACAAGGTGATGAAGCAGGGACAAGCTGCTCGTGCGTCGTTCTGGAAAGCCAACAGCCTGAAGGAAGGCGCTGCCAAGCTCGAAAAGAATAGTGCTTATCGTCAGATTGTTGATGACGGTATCAAAGCGGAAGAAGATCACGCTCGCTTGACTGATCCTGTGGAAGCCCATGACTGGCTGCACGGTTCGCTTGATCGTTCGCAAGGCCTGATCAACTCCAAGTTGGCAACCGGTCTTCCATGGCTCGCAACCGTTGGTGCAACATCACCGTTTATCGGCCTGTTCGGTACCGTTATTGGTATTTATCGCGCCCTGATTAAAATTGGTATTGCTGGCCAGGCATCTATTGATGCTGTTGCTGGTCCGGTTGGTGAAGCGCTGATCATGACCGCACTTGGTCTTGGTGTGGCTGTGCCTGCTGTTCTCGCCTATAACTGGCTGCAGGGCCGCAACAAGCGTATCGCCGAAGATCTCAGCGATTTTGCTAATGATGTTCTTGGCTATATTTCATCTGACGGTGCGGTGAAGCCATCTGCAATGAAAGCTGCGGCTCAAGCCAAGCCAGCAACTGCAGCTGCGGCGAAGCCAGCAGCAAAGAAGTAAGGCGCTAGCCCTGGCCGATTGCTGGATTTAATTCTTCCCGCAACCGGCCTGGGCTGCACCTGATTCCCGGACATGCAGGTACGTCCTGCTATTTCGGTAAAGTATAATTATAAGAGGATAGAATCTTATGGCGATGAATGTTGGGGACGGCGGTGGAGCGGAAACTCCTCTATCGGACATTAACACGACCCCGCTGGTGGACGTCATGCTCGTTTTGCTGATCATTTTCTTGATCGCTGTTCCAGTGGTTATCCAGACGGTTGAATTGGAACTACCGGTTCTTGAGTTTGAGGTGACAACGACAAAGCCGGAAAATGTTTTGCTGGCCGTTACAACAACGGACTCGGCTGGACGGGATCCGGGTGATCCAGACTATGCTGGGGCTAATCCAGGCGGTAACTGCCGGATTTACTGGAACACGACACCAATAGACTCGAATGAACTGGTGCAGCGTGCGGTTACGCAGCTGGAAAATCAGATCGAAGCTTTTGGCGGTGTGGAAAATATGACGCCGGAAGATATGCCTGAAGTGCATATCCGTGGTGACATTAACACACCTTACCGGTGCATTGGCGGTGCGATTTACGCAATGCAACGCGCGGGTTTTGCCAAGGTTGGTTTTCTGTCGACGCCAGTTGCAATTGAATAGCCTGAAACGGCATGAAGTTTAGAGTATTTAAGGAGACGCACTAATGGCCATGAGCGGCGGCAACGATGATGGTGAGCCGATGATGGAAATGAACACGACGCCGTTGATCGACGTCTTGCTCGTTTTGCTCATCATGTTCATCATTACAATCCCGGTCCAAACCCACGCGGTAAAGCTGGACCTGCCCGTGGATGATCCGAATCCACCACCACCACCACCGATTGACCCTGTCAAGAACCGGTTGGGAGTTACAGCGACCAACCAGATTTTGTGGAACGATACACCCGTTTCGCTCAATCAGGTTAAGCAGTTTCTTTCACAGACCAAGTCAATGGTTCCTGAACCGGAACTGCAATTCCAACCGGATCCCGTCAGCGCTTATCTGACCGTTGACCGCGTGCTTGCTGAAATCAAGTCTAGCGGCGTTAGCAAGTTCGGTTTTGTCGGTAACGAACAATATAGCAGTTTTGGTAAGGCTTCACGTTTGCCCAACTAAGACGTATCTTGTATTTTCAAAAAAGGGCGGTGAAGCAATTCACCGCCCTTTTTTGTTTGTCTTCGCTAACTGGTCGCGCCCTTAGCCTCAGGATAATATCAACGGCTGTGCTTGTCATTCTCCGGCCAATCTGACCGGATAAATCTGGCTAGGGAGAATTGTGAATTCATTTGTCAACGCAGCGAACAGCTCTCGTTGCGAGTTAAAAGAGCTATGCAAATACTGTGTGAACCGGATCGAAACTCCAGGAGTTCATCGGGTTAAACGGCCACGGCAGCTTTTGATTGCTCTGCACCGTTAAACTGCAATTCGGCAAGTTTGGCATATAATCCGCTCTGAGCAATCAAACTGTCATGGTCGCCTTGCTCGACGATATGGCCTTCGTCCATCACTATGATACGATCTGCAGACCTTATGGTCGCCAAGCGGTGCGCAATAACAATTGTTGTGCGATCCCGCATCAGCCGCTCTAGCGCATCTTGAACCAGCTTCTCGCTCTCGGCATCCAGGGCCGATGTTGCTTCGTCAAGCAACAGGATAGGTGTCTGACGGAGCAATGCGCGGGCAATGGCAACACGCTGGCGTTGACCACCAGATAGCCGCGTTCCAGCTTCTCCCATAAAGCTGTCGAGCCCATCTGGGAGTTCCAGCAGGAATTTTTCGGCATTGGCGGCGCGTGCCGCTGCCCAGATTTCTTCGTCTGTCGCGTCCCATTTACCATAGCGCAAATTATCGCGCGCAGAGGCTGCAAACAACACCGTATCCTGCGGCACCAACGCCATACGTTCACGAATGTCTGCAGGATCGGCAGAGGGCAGGGCGACGCCATCAATTCTTACGCTCCCGCCCTGTGGGTCATAGAAACGCTGGGCGAGTTGAAACAGCGTGGATTTGCCAGCGCCAGACGGGCCAACAACAGCGACAGTTTCACCTGGTGATACTTTTAGTGAAAAATTCTTGAGCGCCGAAGTCTCCAGCCGCGTGGGGTAAGCGAATGTCACATTGTCAAAAGAGATTTGACCTCGTGGTGGTTCCGGCAAAGAAATCGGAGATGCAGGTGCTGCGATCCCGGGTTCTTCCGATAGCAGTTCCGCCAAACGACCGGCAGCACCAGCCCCGCGCAGCAAATCTCCATAAACCTCGGTCAAAGCCCCGAAAGCGCCGGCAACAAGGCCGCCAATCAAAACAAAAGCGAAGATTGTACCGCCGGATATCGAACCGTCGGCTACACCCAGAGCGCCGCGCCACATCAGCAGAGTGATACCGGTAAACACTAGCGCAATGACCACGGCAGTTAAGGCGGCGCGCAATCTGATCCGGCGCTTCGCGGTATCAAATGTCGATTCCACCGCTCCTTCAAAACGTTTGTGTTCTCTGGTTTCCTGACCGAAGGCCTGTACAATTTTCATCGCACCCAAAGTTTCAGAAACCATAGCGCCAACGTCTGCAACCCGATCCTGGCTGAACCGCGATACGTTGGTGAGCTTCCGACCGATAAAAACGATTGGTAGAATGACTATGGGAATACCGATCAGAAGCCCTGCAGTGAGCTTGGGCGCCAGTATGAAGAGAATGATGATCCCACCAATGCCAATCACTATATTACGCAGCGCTACGGATACGGTGGTTCCGACAATTTGCTCAATAATCGCGGTGTCAGATGTCATCCGTGAAGCAATTTCAGACGGTCGGTTTTCTTCAAAAAAACCGGGAGCCAAGCGCAACAGATTGCGCTGAACAGCTAGTCTGATATCCGCCACGACCCGCTCGCCAAGCCAGCTGACAAAGTAAAAACGAAAGGCCGTCGCAATGGACAAAATCCCAACAATTCCAAGTAAGCCCTGAAAATAAGGTGCAACATCAGTTGCATCCGCAACAAAGCCTTCATCCACGATCATCTTAAAGCCTAGTGGAATCGCCAGTGTGGCCATGGCTGCAACGAATAGCGCAATCGCGGCAAAGGTTATCTGTTTTGGATATCCAATTGCCCGGTCCCAGACCATCCGCAAATTGCCGATTTTCTTTGCCGGAGGTTTATCGTTGTCTGACTGCTCCTTTTCTGGGGCGTTGTCATTGGTAATTTCACTCATAAAAAGCCCTTAGCAGTCCGACCCTTACGTCACAATCCTGATCGCGGTTGTTGGTGGATGGAAAATCCTGTGCGCAATCAAGCCGGTCTATTCTAGATAGGGCTTAATCGCGTAATGCCAACCACCTCAGTCCCGCAGCTACCAAATTTGCTCCGCTGCCAAGTTGCTGGCAAAGCGGCTCGAAATTGCCTAAGAAACCAAGCTATTGTAGCGGTTTTCCGCTGTGTGATTCGTTCTGGACGGTCAGTATGGCGGACAGGATATGTGGCTTAAGGAAATGAAACCGTGAATCAAATTGCATCCAAAGGCCAATTGCGCATGTCGCTGTTGCGATGGGCCTTATTCATCGTTCCGGTGATTGTTCTGCTGGGCTTTCTCTCTGGGCAAGTCGCGGGTTCGGGCGAGGAAAATCGATGGTTTCAGGCGTTGGTAAAACCCGAAGCACAGCCACCTGGCTGGATGTTCGGTGTCGCTTGGACAATCCTTTACATCATGATGGGAGTTGCACTTGCGATGATTTTGCACGCGCGCGGAGCGCCTTTGCGCGGGCTCGCGATCGTCCTGTTTCTGATCCAATATGCACTCAACCTGTTCTGGTCGCCGCTATTTTTCGGCATGCATCAAATATCTGCTGCATTTTGGCTCCTGATCACGATTTTTGCGATGGCCTTTATCACGACCCTGGTTTTCGGGCGGATACGCAAAGCCGCCGCCTGGCTTATGGTTCCCTATCTGGCATGGCTGTGTTTCGCGGGAATTTTGAATAAACAGATTGTTGACCTCAATCCTGGCGCTGAAACTCTTGTTGTACCTGCGGCCAGTACCCAGATATAAAGACAAAATAGCCTGACCCCCAGACGGAGTAATTGACATGCAAAGCCAGAACAGATTTTTCGACGACCTTTCCAAAGTACTGAACGGCCTTGCCGGAACCGTTGCGGGCGTTGGCCGTGAAGCCGAGGCCGGCGCACGGGAACGAGCAAAGGAATGGGTTGGTGGTATGGACTTCGTATCGCGCGAGGAATTTGAAGCCGTGAAGGAAATGGCGTCGAATGCTCGAGCGGAAGCAGATGCCTTGAAAAAACGTATCGATGCTCTGGAAAAGACAGGTGCAACAAAGCCTACGGCGCGTAAGACTGCGGCGGCCAAACCAGCGGCTCGCAAGCCAGTCGCCCGCAAGCCGGCGGCGAAGAAAACCACACCTCCAAAATCTGAAAGCTAGTCTACACCGGTCATTGTGCCAAAACAGGCCGGTGATTTTGTGATTGATCGCCGGTCGTGATTATCCACAGTCTTCCCACAAACAATGTGATCAAAGCCATAGCGTTGCCTTGCTCTGCCTAATGGGCTGGGCCACTACGAGCTTAATGCAGGGGCAAAGATGCACATGATGTGGAAACGTAATGCTTGACGATATTTGGTCTGAGCTTGATCAGGAAGAGGCGCCGCCAGTTGATATGCTGGTCGCTTTTTTTGAAGCACGCGGCTGGTCGGTCAACCATGTCAGCGAAGAAGAAATCTCGGTTGAGATTAAAGGCAATTGGACCAGCTATCAGTTGCGGGCGATCTGGCGCAACGAAGATCACGTGCTGCAATTGTTGCTGCTTCCCGATATCCGCGTTCCCGACGATAAAAAAATCGCCATCTATGAGTCGCTCGGATTGATTAACGAGCAGCTTTGGCTTGGTCATTTTGATCTCTGGTCAACAAATAATATATTGTTGTTTCGCCATGCGATCATGCTGGGTGGCAGCGGTATGCTGGGTCTGGACCAGGCTCAGACAATTGTTGATATGGCCATTGATGAGTGGGAGCGCTTTTACCCAGTCTTCCAGTTTGTGTTGTGGAGCGACAAAAGTCCGCAGGATGCAATTGAACATGCGATGATCGACACGCAGGGCGAAGCTTAGAGGAGAAAGCCATGATCGCCGACAACTTTGACAGCATCTGGTTTGTCGGTTGCGGCAATATGGGCGGCGCTATCCTGCAAGCCTGGCTCGACAATGGACTGAATGCCGACAAGGTCACCGTGATCAAACCGCATTCTTCCCCGCTGCCAGGCGGACTGCAATCGCGGCCTGATTATCCTGCAGGCAAAGCGCCGGATCTGGTGATGCTGGCCATGAAACCTTACCAGCTTGATGAGGTCGCGGCCGAGCTCGCTCCGCTAGTCGGTAGAAACAGCCATATTATATCGGTGCTTGCCGGAACAGAGATTGACATTTTGCGTCAATCCTTTCCAGAAGCGGGCAAAATCATTCGGTTGATGCCAAATATGGCAGTCACTGTGGCCAAGTCCCCAATGATCTTGATCAGTGAGGCTGGCGATGATGATCTGAGAGAACAAATGAACCAGCTATTCTCTCCACTTGGCAATCCTGAGTGGCTGGAGAATGAAGATCAGATGCATATTGCCACGGCTCTGTCTGGCTCTGGCCCCGCCTTCTTGTTTCGTTTCATTGATGCGCTGGCGGTCTCGGCAGCGCAGCTGGGAATGGATGAAGCACAGGCCGCTCGTCTCGCATTGGCGATGGTCGACGGCGCCGCAACATTGGCCGCGGGATCAGATGTTAGTCCAGGTTCGCTGGCGGATCAGGTGGCCAGCCCCAATGGTGTCACGCGCAAAGGGCTTGATGTCCTGGATGCTGATGGCCGGATTAATGGGCTACTCCAGGATGTCCTGAAAGCGGCAATGGAGCGGAACCGGGAAATGGCTGAAGAGGCAAAGGCCTGAACGCTTTTTCGGTGTCAGCTTTTCTCTTTACGCAGGTCAAATACCATCTGACGATCGCTTTCCGGAACTAGTCCCTCCAGTACATGCCAAAATCCCGTCACCGATTCCTGCCCTGCTGTAACATAGGCAGCGGATAGCTTTTCCCGCAATTGGGCGAACAGTTCGGATTCCAGGGCTGCGCCCTTGTCGGTCAGCCTCAGTAATTTTTGTCGGCGATCTAATGATCCGGTTTTGGTTACCACCAGGTCGCGGTCATGCAATTCTTTGAGCACACGGCCTAGCGACTGTTTGGTGATCGCTAGTAAGCGCAACAATTCTCCAACCGTCAGATCCGGTTGGCGCGCAATAAAATACAGCGCCCGGTGGTGGGCCCGTCCCAGTCCCTGTTTGCCCAGCTCTTGATCAATCGCGTTTGTCAGGCGGGTATAACCAAAATAGAGCAATTCCACGCCGCGTCTGATTTCGTCTTCGCGGAGGAAGAGTGGTGATGCTCCCGGAGAGGCAGAAGGGCGAGATATGTCAGCCATGTTGACGTATCTTGACATGCTGCTTTGGGGATTGCAAGATAATCTGATCAGGGATTGATCCTTCCAACGAGCATAGTGAAAGTGACGGGATATGGCCGACGACGACAGTCTTGAAATCCTGGTGGAGCCCAATAACGCGCCGGTCCCAGATGCGGATCGCAGCAAGTTGCTCGAGAATCCTGGCTTTGGAAACTTGTTTACCGATCATATGGCGCTCATCCGTTATACGGAAGGTAAGGGCTGGCACGACGCCAAAATAGAAGCGCGCCGTTCGATCCCAATGGACCCTGCATCCTCGGTCCTGCATTATGCTCAGGAAATATTCGAGGGTATGAAAGCGTATCGGCTTGCCGACGGAACGACAGCTTTGTTCCGGCCAGAGCAGAATGCCCGGCGCTTTCAGGCCTCCGCTCGGCGGATGGCGATGCCGGAACTCCCAGAAGCAGTGTTTCTTCAGTCGGTTGAGAAGCTGGTTGATATCGATCGCGAATGGTTTCCTTCAGCCGAAGGTGGATCACTTTACTTGCGGCCGTTTATGTTCGCCAGCGAGGTCTTCCTAGGGGTCAGACCGGCAAAGGAATATCTCTACATGGTGATCGCATCACCGGCAGGGGCCTATTTCAAGGCTGGCGCATCGGCGATAACGATCTGGGTGTCCCAAGATTACAGTCGGGCCGCACCGGGGGGTACCGGCGCTGCCAAATGCGGTGGCAATTATGCTGCAAGCCTGGTCGCGCAGGCAGAGGCGATTACGCAGGATTGTGATCAAGTGGTATTTCTTGATGCTGCCGAGCAACGGTGGGTTGAAGAATTGGGCGGCATGAACCTGTTCTTCGTGATGGATGACGGCCGACTGATCACGCCGCCGCTAACCGGCACTATTTTGCCCGGAATCACCCGGGAATCAATTATGGTGTTGGCCCGTGAAGAGGGCTTGGCAGTCAGTGAAGAACCTTACTCTATTGATCAATGGCGCGAAGATGCGGCAAGCGGAAAATTGCTGGAAACTTTTGCATGTGGAACAGCCGCTGTCGTGACTGCTGTGGGAACTGTCCGATCTGGATCCGGTGATTTTACCATTGGTAGTGGCGGCCCGGGCCAATTGACCGAAAAACTGCGAATGCGGCTAGTAGACATCCAGCGCGGCCTTGTCGAAGACCAGCATGGCTGGGTGAAACGTCTGTTCTAAATCAATGTTCTGAAATTAGCTGTAACTGCCTCTTGCTCCTTTGAGGTAAGTTGGATATTAGGCCCCTTCGCTGACGAATGAAGCGGCCAATATTGGGGTGTCGCCAAGTGGTAAGGCAGCGGCTTTTGATGCCGCCATGCGCAGGTTCGAATCCTGCCACCCCAACCAAACTATCATTGAAAACGAATCGCAGTGCGACAATCATTCTGTCGTGGACGTCCCGATTCAAGGCCTCTTTACGGGAATATCCTCGAACCAATCTCAATTTCATCGCCGATTTGCCAGATTTCACCTTGATTTATGTAAAGGAATGTAAATTACATGTCGTAGTTCTGGTAAAGTCCAATAAAATAGAGATAAACATACCCGGGGTTGGGAAATTACAATAAGCGAAGGCAAATATGTTTTTGTCGTTCGCTTCCGGGGAAGATGAATGCGTATAGCAATAGCTGACGACGACAGCGCGATCGTCGAATTTTTAGGAAATATTGTTGAAGGGCAGGGCCATGTCTTTGTTGGGTTTGCCGAAGGCAACGCTCTGACTACTGCACTGCTGCGAGACACTTTTGATCTGGTGATCCTTGATTGGAATATGCCGGGTAAAACGGGCATCCAGATATTGGAATGGATGGAAGAAGCGGTTGATGACCGTCCACCCGTGATCATGATGACCAGTCGGACCGCTAAACAGGATATCAGTGAAGCGCTGAACGCCGGTGCCGATGACTATATTACCAAACCGGAAGATCCCGGCGTTATTGCTGCGCGGGTAAACGCGATCCTTCGGCGTAGCAACGGTGCTGTTGCCATGGAAACAACCGCGCAATATGGCGAATATATTCTTGACCGTATTGAACAAAAGGTCCGGCACAAGGAGACCGAGGTTTCTTTGACCGCCAAAGAGTTTGAATTGACCGATCTGATGTTCCGCAATCGCGACAGGACGTTGTCGCGCCGTTACATAATGGAAACGGTTTGGCGGACAAATGCGCATCTGGCGACCCGCACACTGGATATGCATGTTTCAAGGGTTCGGTCGAAACTGTCTCTGACGCCTGAGAACGGGTTTCGGATTTTCACAGTTTTCGGTTATGGCTATAGATTGGAGACACTAAGCAACGGGGTATGACGATGGTATATAGGAAAACCAAGCGTAACTACTTTAGCAGTTTGCGCCTCTATGCCGTTCTTTTACTCAGCCCCGTTTGTGTTTTACCTCTTGTCGCACAAGCTCAGACGTCGACAGATAATGCGCGGGTAGATTATACCTTCAAGCGCGGCGATACATTGATTGCGCTGGCCTCAAAATATCTGCGTAAACGGTCAGACTATGTTGCAGTCCAGCGGCTTAACCGCATCGCGAGCCCCCGTTTTATTCCGGTGGGCAAGACAATATCCATTCCCTTTCGTTTATTAAAGTATCGCAGAAGTGAAGCCAATCTGGCTGCTTTTAGAGGCAATGTTGCGATTGCAGCCGATGGGCAGGCGATCAGACCCGTTCAAGGTCTCGAGATTGCAGAGGGCAGCAGGCTTTCAACGTCGGCTGGCAGTTTCCTTACGCTTCAACTCGAAGATGGATCGCGTATCTCGATGCCGTCTAACAGCAAAATGCGCATTATGCGGCTTCGGCATATCTTGTTGACCGACAGTGTCGACTATGAATTGGCAGTGGATAGCGGCCGGATGCGTTCAAAGGTTACGCCATTTGACAAAAAGGCTGATCGTTATCGGGTTCGGACACCGGTTGCCGTTTCGGCTGTACGGGGGACAGACTATCGTACCCGTGTCGATGGGGCTACTGGCACAGCCTTTTCAGAAACAGTCGAAGGGGCGGTGGATGTTGCTGCCGGTGACAGTTTTGAAGATGGCCAGACGGTGGCAGTTCCAGCCGGAACTGGCGCTGCTGCATCCGTTACAGGGGACATTGCCAAGGCAGACCTGTTATCTCCGCCAGAATTGATTGATCCGGCAAAAGTACAATCGGAAGAGATTTTGGAGTTTGCTGTTACGCCACGCCCAGCCGCGGCAGGGCATCGTGTGATCGTTTCAACTGATGCCGGTTTTGTCGATATCGTTGCCGAGCAGCTTTCCGACGATGCGACCATAAGTCTTCCAACTATCGAGGACGGGCGTTATTTTGCCAAGGCCACGGCCATTGGTCAGGACGGTTTTGAAGGCATGCCAGCAACCTATGCGTTTAAACGGCAACTCAGCACGTTGAGCGGCAGCGCAGGCAAAGGGGATTTCGGATTCCGGTTCAAATGGACCGGTGCTGGCAGCGGTAAACGAGTCTACCGGTTTCAGCTCATTCTCGGCGATGAAAACAACATTCCGATTGTTGATGAAGCCGGACTGACTCAAGATGTGATTACCTTGTCAGATCTTCCCGATGGCGAGTATTATTGGCGCGTCGGGGTGACACAATATTCTGATGATCCTGAAGATCAGGACGTTTTTCAAAAATGGACCGATTTTGAAAAATTGACGGTGGCTGGCTAGGGGCCTAAGCGCCGACGCCAAGCCAGGTCTTTGTCTGGGCTGTATCTGGAGAGCTGACTGACAATGAAACTGCGCCGCCGCCTTGGGATCGAATGGGCCGGTGTTGCACTGGTCGCATCCCTTGTTGTGACCGCACTGATCTACTGGAATAGCCTGTCTGGGTTTGACAATCTCCTGTACGATCGGCTTTCAGACGTCGATCGACCCGAAGCATCGGAAGAGATTCTGATCATTGCGATAGATGAAGACAGCCTGGCGCGGTTCGGAAAATGGCCCTGGTCGAGGGAGCGCCATGCGGAATTGCTAGATATTCTCGCGGATGCGCGGCCAAAAGCAGTTGCATTTGATATATTGCTGAGCGAACCCGGCAATGCTGACGAGGACGCAGCGTTGGCGGAAGCCGCAGCAAAGAACGAAAACCTCTTTCTACCACTGCATTTTGTTTTCCCGGGAACCAATGGAACTGAATTTGATATCAAAGAGCCGGTTGCACCGTTGAGGCAATCGGTAACCGATGTCGGCCACGTCAACTTGCAATTTGATCGCGACGGTGTCGTACGCAGAACATCACTTTGCTTTGTCGGAACGAGAGAAGCTTCTGACAGCAAAGAAACAACCTGGCCGCATCTGATGGAGCAAATCTATCGCAGTGCGTTTGGCAAGAATTCTGCCGTTTACGACCGGTTAGATAATTGTGAACAGCCTCTGCTAATGCCTTTTGCCAGTCGTGGATCGTTCTCGCAAATTGCTTATGCAGCTGTCGTCGACGGTGAGATCCCGGCCGCATTTTTGCAGGACAAGATCATTTTGGTAGGCGCCACAGCACAGGGTTTGGGAGACCAGCACCCGGTTCCACTTGGTGATGGCGGAACTATGGCTGGTGTCGAAATCATGGCCAATATGCTCAACGATATCCAGGCAGATCAATTCATCACACCAGCATCACCATCCTTTCATATCATCCTTTCGCTCGTCCCGACCTGGATATTGCTGATCGGGTTCTGGCGCTGGCGTCCCCGGACGACGATTTTCGTATCCCTTGCGCTCGTAGCGATCATATTGGCATCTAGTGTTCTGCTTCTGTCATTTGAAATTTGGTTGGCACCTGGTGCAGCACTGGTTGGTCTGGCGCTGGTCTATCCTATCTGGGGGTGGCGGCGATTGCAGGCGACAAGTGATTTCATGGGTGACGAATTGAAAAACTACCGGTCGGAGACGCCCGATATTCCGGTTCTGCAGACGCCGCTGGGACCGGTCGATCTGGTGACCGAGCAGGCCGAAGAACTGGCTCATGCTATCAAATATGTGCGCGATCTACGCCGATTCATTTCCGATGCTTTGACAAATCTGCCTGATCCGATGTTCATTACCGGCCTCGATGGTCAGGTGAAATTCGTGAACAAGCTGGCGCAGACCGGCTTTGAAGATGGCGCACTGGATTTGGCGCTCGATGACATGCTGGCCCGCTTTGTATCGCCCGCTGATCTTGGTGATGTGAAGGATTATCTGGCTCTGGACCAGCAGGCGCGAGAACATGATTATGTCGATTTTACGTCCACGAGCGATCAGGTATTTGCGATGCGCCGGGCTCGGGTTCTTTCCAATGAAGGTGAACTGCGCGGGCATATCCATTATCTTGCCGATATTACCGCTGTGGCTAATGCCGCACAAGAAAGGGAAGAGGTATTGCAGCTGCTGTCACATGACATGCGGTCGCCCCAGGCGGCGATTTTGGCCTTGCTCGATGGGCAAGATGCGACGGACAGTAACAAGAGGATTGAAGGCCATGCGCGCAGGACGCTGGCGTTGGCGGACAATTTTGTTGGTCTGGCACGGATCAAGTCGAGCGAATTTTCCGGCGAGGATATCTTGTTATCCGATCTGGTGATCGAGGCCAATGACAGCTTGTGGCCGCTGGCGAAACAGCGAGGGATTAAATCTCGTGTTGACGATCAGTCCGATGGTGCCTTTATAATTGGTGAGCCGTCGAGCCTCTATCGCTCCTTCGTTAATCTCATCGACAATGCGATAAAATATAGTCCCGACAATAGTGAGATCAGCCTGTTGCTGCGTAAAATCAGCCTCGATCGACAGCCCTTTGTATCGGTCACCATAGCGGATCAAGGTGACGGAATAGCAGAGGATATGCTGGACCAGTTATTTGAGCGCTTTGCCAGCGACGATTCGGACGCCAAAGGGATTGTCAAAGGGGCCGGATTGGGCCTGAACTTCGTCGCGGCTGTTATCGAACGCCATGGCGGAACAATAAGCGCAGAAAATGTGAGGAAGGGCGGCGCATGCTTTACGATTCTATTGCCGCTGGCTCCAGATCCGGCGGAAGCTGAGCAATAGCAGGCTTACTCAATCCCGGTCCGTATGCGTATCCGGCTGTTGGGCGGCTTAGCGCTCGCACCTCCGAGATCAGAAAGGGCTGCGTCGATCAGATGGGGCAGAGACTGGTCAAAGGTGCCGTTGCAGTGATATTCGGCAGCTGTACCCGAATAGAGTGTCGATCCGTTCGTGCTATTGATCATATTGATCGTTAGGCGATGCTCAAAATCCTCGCAGGACTGCAGAAATTTTTGCTCCTTTTGATCCGCTATTCTTACAATATTCTCTTTTTCGCCTGTCGTCATGGCAATGGATGCCGGGCGGTTGGCCAATGCAATATGAACGATTACGGAGGCTGACTCGACAGCTACAAAATTTTTCCCGGTTAGTGCCTGAGCGACCAGATTGCGTGCCTTGTCGTAAGTTTTGCTATTCTGTTCCGGCTTGGCGGTGAAGCTATATTGTTTCTGTGCAGGCAGAGCGGCCGCTGCTTCGGTTTGAATGCGTGTTTCAATGGGGCCACCGCAGCTTGCAGTGAGGGCCAATATCGGGATCATCAAGATGACAAGGCGGTGCATAGCAGTCCTCTGGCTCGTTGGTAACCGAACGTAACACTAATGGCATCGGCTTGAAATGTCACGATAATAGGCCAAAAGCCCAGAAGGATACTGCCTGCTATCTAGCGGGTCAGAGCGAAATAGATGACATAGAACCACGAGAAGAAGCCGTGAATAATCGCCCAGACTATTGATTTATGCGTGGTAAAACTAATTGCAATGGCAAGCGCGCTACCAAAGCCGACGCCCTTGCTGACAATTTCCTTACGAACATAAGTAGCGCCACGACTCATCGGTGATCCTCCTTCGGCATAATCCTCTGGCCGCATCCGTTCCGGCTTGATTTTTTCTGCCATTTTCTATGCAGCCTCACGCGCACGATCAGACAATTCCTGATTGAGCATTTCAGCCAAAAGGAATGCCAGCTCCAGCGACTGGGCAGCGTTCAAGCGCGGATCACAATGGGTATGATAACGATCTCCGAGCGCCGCATCAGTAATCGCAACAGCGCCGCCGGTGCATTCGGTAACATTCTGGCCCGTCATTTCGCAATGGATGCCGCCAGCAAAAGTGCCTTCAGCGCGGTGCACTGCAAAAAAGCCACGAACCTCGGCGAGAATGCGTTCGAACGGACGGGTCTTATAGCCGCTATCTGCCTTGATGACATTGCCATGCATCGGGTCACAGGACCAGATGACCGGGTGACCTTCCTGTTTTACGGCGCGAACCAATGGTGCGAGACCGCTCTCGATCTTATCATGACCAAAGCGCGAAATCAGCGTGATCCGACCGGCTTCCCGTGCGGGGTTCAGGGTATCAAGCATCTTTAACAGATCATCGGCTTTCAGTGACGGTCCGCATTTCATGCCGATAGGATTGCCTATCCCGCGCAAAAATTCAACATGGGCGGACCCTTCAAAGCGGGTCCGATCACCAATCCAAAGGAAGTGGGCGCTGGTGTCATACCACTCACCTGTCAAACTATCTTGCCGCGTCAGCGCTTCCTCATAAGGAAGCAAAAGCGCCTCATGACTGGTGTAAAAAGAGGTCGCCTTGAGTTGTGGCACGGTATCTGGATTGATTCCGCAGGCTTCCATGAAGGATAGAGCCTCGCCGATGCGGTCTGCCATTTCTTCGAATTTCTTGGCCCAGAGGCTGCGGCTCATGAAATCATGGGTCCAGCCATGGACTTGTTGTAAATTGGCATAACCACCGGTTGAAAAAGCGCGAAGCAGGTTCAGAGTTGCGGCTGCCTGATTGTAAGCGCGGACCATGCGATCAGGATCCGGCTGCCGGCGGCCTTCTTCAAATTCGATCCCGTTGATTATATCGCCACGATAGCTTGGCATCTGCACGCCATCCTGCGTTTCTGTCGGTGCGGAACGCGGCTTGGCAAATTGCCCCGCCATCCGGCCGAGTTTTACCACCGGCATTTTTGATGCGTATGTCAGGACCACGGCCATCTGCAAAATGACCCGGAAAGTGTCGCGGATATTGTTAGGATGAAATTCCGCGAAGCTCTCTGCACAGTCACCACCTTGCAACAGGAAGGCCTTGCCCTCTGCCACTTCCGCCAGATCCTGCTTCAGGCTGCGCGCTTCGCCAGCAAAGACCAGCGGCGGATAAGTACCGAGCAGCTGCTCGGTATCTGCCAGCTTACTTGCATCAGGATAGTCAGGCATTTGCAGCCCTTCAAAATTTCTCCAACCATTTGGCGTCCAGTTCGTCGCCATAAGCGCACTCCAATATCTTTCACTTAAAATCGGGTGGCTTTAGTCGCGTTTCAAGGGCAATGGCAAGCAAAAGCGCGGTTTGGTTGCGCTGGAAACTAACAAGTCATCCTATCAAACGGCCTAGCTACCGGGTTTTGTTTTCCAGGTGCCAGCATTACGATATTTTGGCTTGATTTGGCTGACATTTGGCAATTTCTGGCCAGCAAAAGCTTTTTCGCCGCCCTTTTTTGCGGCTTCTTTGCTGTAATTCGGTGCCTGATAAGTCTTCGGCTTGCCAACCGAGATGGCGGGTGCCGGCAAGCTGTGTCGGCGGGCATTATCGGCAGCCATGGCCGCGGCTTTCTCAGCTCTTGCTGCTTCTTGCTGGGCCTTGAGACGGCCGGCTTCATAGGCTTTTTCCAAGGCAATCGGGTCTAGCGCAGAGGCCGGTGGCGAATCATATTTACGCGGTTTGGGTGCTGGCATGGGCTCGCCGCCGCGATATTTCTGGCTGAATGCGATGGCCTTACCGGCACTGCCCTTCCAACTGTAGAAACGATGCGCGCCTATAGTGCCGAGGAATCGCAGGCTGGGTGCCCAATAGGGATAAATTTCTGTCGTGTGATAATGTGTCGCGGTGCCGACTGGCGATGCAATCTTGCCGGACAGTGCCAGGGCTGCAACCTTCTTGGCCCGGTTCCAGTGATATCTGGACGGCACGCGGCGCAGCGATCCATCACACGTATAGGAAAACTGGCATCCGGTGCTTCGCTCGCTACCCTGAAAAACCACCCCGCAAACAGTGCGTGGATAGCTAGGGTGGCGGACCCGGTTCAATACGACCTGCGCAACAGCGCGTTGCCCGGCATCGGGTTCAAGTCCGGCTTCGTAGTAAACGGCCGAGGTCAGGCATTGCAGCGCCCGACTATTGTCCGTCAGCGAGGCTCTGAAAGCGACCGGGCGGATCAGATGCGCCGAGGCTGTTTGATCGCGGCTGGCGGTTGCTGTGCCGCCGCTGCTAGTTAATAGGCGGCCGAGATCATCTTTACCGGTCTCGGCGAGCGGATCGATCGCTAATTCGCTGTAGTTCTGCGGAATCGCGTAGCCGGGATCGATAAAGTAAAATGCCGAACCCGCAAAATTTTCCTCTGCTCGCTCGACTGGCTGCAATTCGGGATCGCTGGGATCATATTGCTGCGCATCGAGACTTGCCTTTGGCATGGTCGCTGGCACCATGGCCAGACTGAACACCAATAACCCCAGCAATATCCGTTCGCGAACATTCAGCATCAGCCAATTTGGCAGACGCCAGGTTCGTTTGGCTGCCGAGTTGGGAGCTTCAGTGGTGGTTGCGGTTGAAACAGGCATTTCTGGATGAACCGAATCCGGTCTTTTTGTCTTTGCAGAAGCAGTCGATGCTGGCCGGGATTTCGGCGATGGTGAAAGCACATATCCCGCCGGTCCGGCGAGAGCCGAACTGCTGCCACCAAGCTGCGGCACATAGGGAGGAGGAACACGCACTGAAATTTTCCGAAACACCTGCAATGGCCCAGACGGGCTGAAAGGGTTGGAAATACAGTCTTTCTTGTGAGTTTTCGCCGATCAAAAATCGGCTGTTTCAAGATGGGACGCGGGGTGCTTAGTCCTTAAATGGTTAACGCTGCAATTCTGCGGAGAAATCCGGAATTGTGCAAATATCGGAATTAAATGAGACGTTCGAATCGCTTGGCCAGGCCACGCCTGTTTAGCGTTTTACGTGATTCGCCTCCTGAATATTCACCAGATGGCGGGAAATAGCGTAGCCGATAACACCAAATAGGACCCCACCAATTGCGGGGCCGATGACAATTCCTGGTAGCCCGTACAGCGCTCCGCCAATCCAGAGAAACGGCAATATTCCTAACGTGTTGCGCAACCAGTTCATGATCATCGACCACGCTGGACGCTCCAGATTATTGCACGCGGCGTTGGCGATAAACAACATACCGTTGAAGAAGAATAATGGGGTTAGATAAACCGCAAAAAGCCAAAAGACATCGCGCCCTTCGCCCTGCAAATTGAAAAGGTCACTGATCGGCCCCTGGAGCAAGAACAAGAGCGGCCAAATGAGAAGCGTGTAGCCAAAGGCGAAGCCCATGGCCTGCTTGATGGTCAGGCGGATCCGGTCAAATTTCAGCGCTCCGAAATTCTGACCGATAATCGGCCCCACCGCACCAGACAGCGAAAAAAGCAAGCAAAAGGCAACAGGCACAACCCGTCCCAGGACCGCAAACCCTGCGATGACCTCGTCAGGATAGCTGGCGATGAAGCGATAAGAGATAAAGCCGCCAACCGGCGTGGCGACATTGGTCATGATTGCAGGTAATAAAATTGCCATGACCGGTTTCAAATCCTCTTGGAACAGAACGGACGTGAACGTTTGAAAGCCGCCATAATGTTTGATGATCGGGAGAACCGCCAAAATCGAAGAAACAATGGCAGCACAAGCGGTTGCTATCGCTGCACCATCAATGCCCAAACCAAAACCAAAGATAAAAATTGGGTCGAGTATGGCATTTGTAATACCCATGCTCAGTGTCACATTCATGGCCCGTCGTGCCGCGCCATGCGCGCGTAAAAAACCAGAGCAGACCATTGCCGTCACGCTGAATGGCATGAAAGGCGCGACGATGCGGATATAGCCGGTGGCCGCTTCCTTTGTAGTCCCCTTCGCACCTGCAAGGTCCAATATTTGCGGAGCAAAGACGAAGAATATGACCGCGAGCGGAATGATCAGCATCATGCTGAGCACCAATATATTGGTCAGATACCGACGCGCATATTCAACATCGCCTTGCCCAATCTTCCGCGACGCCAAGGCGCTGGCCGCGATCATGAGACCGATGTTGAACGCCGTACCGAAAAACAAGATGGTTGCAGCAAATCCCATCGCTGCCGTCAGGGCGCTATCGCCCAACTGCGCAATATAGAGCAAATCGACAAAATCGACGATGAACATAGTCAGAAGCCCAATGCTTGCCGTCAAAGTCATAACGGTAATGTGTCGCATCGGGCTGCCGGTTAGAAATATGGCGGTCTGGCTCGCGATAATATGATCCTGAAAAATGAATATGTTGGGTGGAATCAGTAAAATTCTATCGAATATGGGCCCTATAGCGTTTTGCCATTCGGTCAAATCCTCTCTATGCTTAAACAGTCATTTTGGGAGCAAAATATGCGTGTGCGGTTTTATGCCTTATTCTTGGCAGCCACTTTGGTGTCGGCCTGCTCGGTAAATGGTGACGACGGCCAGCGAGATTCATCAGAACAGGGTTATTTCGAGCGCAAAAATGTTGCGCCCGATCCGGCCGACAATAGTCAGTCGCCGCGGAAGCCGGAGCACGCCTATGCTCGGATTGCTCTCGATTGCATCAACAAGCAATATCCGAACAAGATCAGTCACGTTATGAACAGCGCCGTCGAGGTGCAGGAACCAGTAAAGCTGACGCCGGTATTTTATGGCTGCTTTGACTGGCATAGTGCAGTTCATGGCCACTGGTTGCTCACTCGCTTGTGGGGCAATGACTCGGTTCCAGAGATGGACGAAGAAATAGCCTCCGCGTTGGAGACCAATTTCACGGAGGCAAAGATTGCCGGTGAAGTGAGCTATTTCAATGGCGATGGCAGGGCATCTTTTGAACGACCTTATGGTCTCGCCTGGTTTTTGCAGCTTACCGCAGAGTTGAAGGAAATTTCCGCAGGGGAGGGCGCGAAGGCGCAGCAAGCACAAGTCTGGTTGGACCGTCTGACACCACTTGAATCGGTCATCACTAACCGCATCAAGACCTGGGTTCCGAAACTCGCATATCCAATCCGGCTAGGTACCCACAATCAGTCGGCCTTTGCCTTTGGTCTGTTCCTCGATTGGGCCAAGGTGAGCAGTGACAGCCAGATGGAGCAGCTCATCGCGGACAAGAGCCTGATCTTCCACCGCGATGATCGCAATTGCCCACTCGCCTATGAACCTTCAGGCGAGGATTTTCTTTCACCATGCCTTATGGAGGCAGACCTGATGCGGCGCGTATTGTCCAATACGGAATTTGCCGAATGGTTGACCGCCTTTCTTCCGGATATACCGGTAGATGGCAGCAGTGACTGGCTAGCTATCGGAATTGTCAATGACCCCAGCGATGGCAAGCTGGTTCATCTTGATGGCGTCAATCTTTCCCGTGCCTGGGCGTTGGAAGGCATTGCCACCGCTTTGCCCGAGGCAGATCGTCGTAAGGCGGCGCTACTGGCCGCGGCCAAGTTACATGGTGATGCGGGAGAGAAATCCGTCCGTACCCCGCACTATGCGGGGAGTCACTGGTTGGCTAGTTTTGCCACCTATTGGCGAACGGAGCGTGGCCTGAACCGCCAGCCGGCAACAGAAAATACCCCAAATGATGGCAAATCGAACGAACAGGAGGCTGAGACGCAATAGATTATTATGGCCACGCAATTCCTCCCCACCCCAGAAAATCTGTCACCAAAGGTATCGCCTTTCTGGCATAGGATATTCCCGGTCAATATCGACCTGGCAATGAAAAGCATTTTTGGAGTTTGGACCGCCTATTTCGTGGTCAATGCACTGAGAGCTCTTTTATGGGGCGCACCGGATCACACACATGATCTAGAGGACTATCTGATCACTGCAACTATTTCAGTGACGGTAACATGGGCTTTGTATCGCCTGTTGATTTTAATGGGTGACAGTACCGGGCGAGCACTGTTCATATTGACGATTCCGACCATCTTCCTGGCTATCGGGGTGGCCTATCTGACCAACCTGATTCAGTCCTATCCTGTGCCGATGCTCGACCATATCAGCCTTGAGCATAATATACCTTCGCGCGAGGCTTTGTCGCATTTCTTCGATACTGCTTTTGTAGACTATCTCATTTTGGTCGGTTGGGGCGGTCTCTATCTGGCCATGGCCAATAGCCGGAAAACGCAGGTCGCTCTTATTCACAGCCGAAATCTGGAGCGCGCTACTCGAGAGAGCGAAATGCGAGCCCTGCGCTATCAGCTCAATCCGCATTTTGTTTTTAATGCGCTCAATTCCGTCAGCAGTCTGATCATTGACAAGAAGAACGGCCGGGCTGAAAATCTGGTTGATGGATTGGCGGATTATATGCGGTCGGTTCTGAACGACGATGGCGATGATATGATCACCGTTGAACAGGAAATTGCACAGCAAGTTCGGTATCTGGAAATTGAGCAAGTCCGTTTTCCCAAGCGCCTTAAATTCGAGGTCCAGATAGACGATGATGTTCGCGCCTGGAAAATTCCTGCGCTTATCATTCAGCCCCTCGTTGAAAATGCAATCAAGCACGGCGTTGCGCAATCCTGCGGCCCGGTTCGGGTCGTGATCTCAGCCGTCAGGGACGCCGGGCGTCTGAAACTGGAAGTTGCCAATGATGGCCGAATGCTTGCCGCGAACGACAAAGCTAAGGGAACAGGAACGGGCTTGTCCAATATCAAGGAACGGTTGGCAGCGCTTTATGGTCCTTCTGCAGCGCTATTCACTGGAAATGACAAAAAGGGAATGGCGGCGGCGACGATCATTATCCCTGACGAGCAGCAGATTTTTCGGGACTATTGCCTATGATTGAGGATCACAAGCTGAACATCCTTATTGTTGATGACGAGCCTTTGGCACGCAGCCGGATTGAGTCGCTATGTGGCCGGATGAACAATATTGACCGCATAAATATTGCCAGCTGCGGACGGGAAGCGCTGGATATCATTGCTCAAAACTGCCCGGAAATATTATTGCTCGATATCGACATGCCCGATGTCTCGGGAATCGATGTGGCTAGGCAATGCCAGAACCTCGACCAGGTGCCAGAGATAATTTTTACGACCGCTCATAGCCGCTATGCCGTTGAAGCATTCCGTTTTGATGCCGCAGACTATTTGCTTAAACCGGTGAAGGAAGGCCTTCTCAAAGAGGCCTTTGGACGGGTCATGCGAAAAAGACAGATGACATCCAATGGCCAATCGCAGGCTAACGTTCATCGGATTTGGGTGCAGGATGGTAACAGTGCGGTCCAGATCAGAAGCGCAGATATCGACTGGATTGCCGCTGACCGAGACTATATGCGTCTGTGTTCGCCGGGCCATAGCTATCTGGTGCATGAAGCCATGCAATCACTATTGGAACGATTGCCAGGGGGAATGTTCGTGCGCATCCACCGTTCGACTGCTGTGCGCCGGGAATTTGTGCGGGATATTCGTCGTAAGGGGCGCCGAAAATTTGTAGTGCTGAACGACGACACGCAGCTCACGATCGGGCCGAGCTATGTCAAGGCGGTGATGGCGGCCTTTAGCAATTGACTCGGTAAACGTTCAGGACGGCGGCTTGGGCTTGTCGGAAACCGTTACAGAGTAACGCGGGGTCGGTGCCGGCTGCAGATGGCCACCGACATCGACAAAAGTTTCGCGCTCTACATTGTGTGGATGTTGTTTGGCCTCTGCCAGCGACAGAACAGGGGCGAAGCAAATATCCGTCCCTTCCATCAGCGCGCACCATTCATCACGGCTTTTGGATTTGAATAAAGCGGTCAGCTTTAGCTTTAGCGGTTCCCATGATTTTGGGTTCATTTGCGCATCAAATTCGGTATCCTCTTCGAGCCCGGCCACCTTGCGTAGCTGTGCATAAAATTGCGGTTCAATCGATCCGATCGAGATATATTTGCCATCCGACGTTTCATAGCTGTCGTAAAAATGGGCGCCGGTATCGAGAAGATTTACGCCGCGCTCGTCGCGCCACTGGCCAATATTGTGAAAGTCGAAAATCATTGCCATCAGTGCTGCCGATCCGTCAGTCATTGCGCAGTCAACAACCTGCCCCTCGCCGCCAGTTTTGGCATGGAGGAGGGCCGAAACCATTCCGAGTGCCAGCATCATCCCGCCGCCACCGAAATCACCCACCATATTGATCGGGGGTGTCGGTTTTTCGCCCGCGCGGCCAAAGGCGTGGAGTGCGCCCGAAATCGAAATATAGTTGATGTCATGACCGGCGGCGTGGGCGAGCGATCCATATTGTCCCCAACCTGTCATCCGGCCGTAAACCAGTTTGGGATTATCCGCCAAAAGCACATCCGGCCCCAGGCCCAGGCGCTCCATCACTCCGGGGCGGAAGCCTTCAATCAGTCCATCGGCCTGCTTCACCAAATCACGGGTTTGTTGAATTCCAGCGTCGGATTTCAGATCGACCTCGACGAGTTTGCGTGAGCGGGAGAGCGCGAGACGGCCATCAGGCGCCCCACCAGGACGATGAAGGACCGTGACTGTGGCCCCTTGATCGGCAAGCATCATGCCGCAAAATGGTCCCGGGCCTATGCCCGCAAATTCGACAATATTGATTCCCGCCAATGGCCCAGCCATGTCCTGCTCCTGTTTAATCAGATGATTAAACGGTCCTATGCAGGCGTTGGATTCTAATCAAGTAGATTTATGAGTGCTGCTAGCGTGGACGTTGTCCATGACCAAGCGGTCTCAGCTTGGTATTTTGCTGCTTGAGATAGTGAGGCAGCTCGTGTTTGGATTGTCCTACCGGTTTGCGAGCCAGTTTTGGATCAATCGGATGATCAAATGCGATCCCCAAACGGCCTTGCGCAACCCAAGCAACATAGCCAGTTACGCGGCCAATATTACGCAGTTCAAGTTCTACCTTGTCGCCCCGCTTTGCGATAACCGGTGCTTCAGCCATCAGCCCGCCAGCGGACAAGTTGCGAATCCGTACTTCGCCACAGTCATCACCATTGACGAAGCGCAACGTGGCCTTCAGGAATAGGCTGTCCCGATCAAGCTCGCGTTTGGGTAGGCCACTGGTCTGGCCGTTTTTACCCAGATTTTCGTCATATGGTTCTTTCATGTGCTTCCCGCGGATATATGTAAAATTATCTTCCTTGGGATGGATAATAGGCCGGAAAAGATGGAAAATTGGTTAATGTCTGTAGGAGATTGTCAGGAAAGTCGTCCCACGGAAACACAGACTAACACAGCCCCAGCAGACTGCTTGGGTCTGCCGCGTTAACGCTAAACGAAATATCTGTATGTCAGGAATTGAGTCCAGTCGTCAGGCTAGTGATAAATCACTGATCGCGAGAGATTTTTTCATTGCGCTCATGGGCTTCCTGCGCCTCGACACTCATCGTTGCAATTGGCCGGGCTTCCAGCCTTTCGAGCGAGATCGGTTCCCCGGTAACCTGACAGTAACCATATTCGCCTTCTTCGATCCGTCGCAGGGCCGCATCAATTTTGGATGTCAGCTTGCGTTGACGGTCCCGTGTGCGCAGTTCCAGGCCCCAATCGGTTTCGCTGGATGCACGATCGTTCAAATCGGCTTCCTGTATCGGTCCGTCCTGTAGGTGAGCGAGCGTTTCCTTGGACTCGTCGATAATATCTTGCTTCCAATGTTCCAAAGCGCGTTTGAAATAAGCAAGCTGCCGTTCGTTCATAAATTCCTCGTCGGCACTGGGGCGATAATCGTCTTCGAGCACGATTTCGCCTTTTGAACCACTATCCGAGGCGGATGAATTTTTCGCTGAGGACGCCAAATATACTCTCCAACATTTGCCCCCAACCCCGAATTGAGGTCGGCGAAGGAACGGCTATGAGCGGGCCTATAAACTTGGCTTTGGTTTGAAACAAGATGCAATGTGCAACGGGTCAAAAATTAATCCTGTTCGGGCCTCTTGAGCGTACAGAATCACGCGAATAACCGTCTTTGTCTACAAGTTCTGATGGTTCGGTATCTTTGTTAAACCACCAATTTTGCCAAGTTTTTCTCTCTGGTGGGAAAGATGTTCGACAAAAATGGTCTCAATTCGGGACATTAACTGTGCTTGGATAGGGGTTGATAAGGAATTTTCGGAATTTCTTGGTCCAAACAAGGTTAACGCAATTGTGGTTAGCCGCTTCATCTGCGTTTTTGATGGATGTCGGAACCCGAAAGAGACGGCCAGCATATGGTTGCAGGCCAGTCTGTCGGTTCTAGAGCGGAAGAGAGAAGATATTATGTCGGTTCGAATGGCTTTAGCAAAATTATGCGCCTGTACTTGCGGCGGAGCGTTAATTGGTGGCGGTGCAGTGCATGTTTCAGAAGCGCCGGCAGCCCCTTATGTCAAAAAGGTCGACAAGAAAAAGAAAGTACGGGCTCGCGTCCTGAAACGGGGGCAGTCCGCACGCAAGGTGAAACGCACCCGGCGGACCGTCACGAAGACAGTGACGGCTTGTGCGCCCAGCGTGGTGACCATCGCACAGCCACAACCTCTTCCGCTTCCGGCCCCGGCCTATATTCCGGCACCTCTGCCCGAAATACCTGTGCTTGAAAGCGGCGGTGGTTCTGTTCCTGTCGTCATCGGCGGCAGCGGAGGATATGGCGGCGGCTTCGGTGGCGGTTTCTTCGGCGGTTTCTTTGGTGGTGGCGGTTCCGGTGGAGGATCTGTGGTGATCTCTTCGACCAGCAGCGGTGGTTCTACGAGCACCTCCTCGGGTGGCAGTTCAACCAGCGGCGGCTCGACCAGCACCTCAACCGGCGGTTTTTCTAGTACCGGTGGCTCTACCAGCACATCGACTGGTGGTTTTTCAAGCACGTCCACGGGTGGCTCGACCAGTACCTCTTCTGGCAGCATCAGTACATCAACCGGTGGTGTCAGCACTTCGACTGGTGGTGTCAGCACCTCGACCGGCGGCGTTAGTACTTCGACTGGCGGAGTCAGCACTTCCACTGGTGGCAGCAGTTCTTCAAGTTCGTCGAGCAGCTCCAGCTCCTCATCGAGTAGCTCATCAAGTTCGTCGAGTTCCAGCGGTAACACTTCGAGTGGTATGACATCGAGCGGTATGACTTCCAGCGGCATGACCTCCAGCGGTCACCCCGGAACCTCAACCAGCAGCGGTAATACCAGCACCGGCAGCAGTGGCTCTTCGGGCAGCTCAGGTTCATCCGGCAGCAGTGGGTCTTCGGGCGGTTCGTCAAGCAGCTCGAGTTCATCCTCGGGCAGTTCGTCAAGCTCTTCAAGCAGTGGCGGTTCGAACGGTAGCACTGGATCTTCTGGAGGTTCCGGTTCGTCGGGTAGCTCAGGTTCATCCGGCAGCAGTGGATCCTCTGGTGGTTCATCGAGCAGTTCGAGCTCCAGCTCATCCAGCTCTTCATCGAGTAGCGGCGGCTCCAATGGCAGCAGCGGTTCTTCGGGAAGCAGCGGATCGTCAAGTTCGACCTCCACCTCATCGGGAGCGAGCAGCACATCATCGAGCTTTGGCGGTAACAGTACATCCAGTTCTAGTTCTTCGAGCAGCAGCTCAAGTTCCAGTTCCAGCACCTCGTCGGGTGCGAGCAGTGGCGGATCAACTGGTGGATCAACTGGCGGAACACCGGTTCCAGCGCCACCAGTCGTCCTGCTCTTCGGCGCAGCGGCAGCAGCCTTGTTTGCACGCAGCCGCAAGGCCAAGAAAGCGGTTGCTGCTTAAGCGTCAGACTGACCGGATAAAATCGAAAAGCGGCTGGAGCGATCCGGTCGCTTTTTTTGTGGCGCAAACCAAGCTCCGCACTTGAACCAACGCACGTGTCTCGGCATAGGCTTGTCCCATGCATGATCTAAAAACCATCAGAGAAAACGCGGCCGATTTCGATGCTGCTTTAGCACGCCGGGGTTTCGAGCCTGTGGCAGCAACCATTTTGGCATTGGACGAAGAGAATCGCAGCCTAGCGACCCGGCTTCAGGAAGGGCAGGCGCGGCGGAATGAAGCATCCAAAGCGATTGGCAAAGCAAAAGGTCAGGGCGATGAGGATACTGCACAAGCTCTGATGGCCGAGGTTTCGGAACTCAAAAGTAGTTTGCCTGCTTTGGAAGAGCAGTCTCGAGCAGTCGCCAGTAAATTGCGAGATATTCTAGCCGGGTTACCCAATCTCCCCGAGACCGATGTCCCGGAAGGTGCGGATGAAGATGATAATGTCGAAGTGGAACGCTGGGGCACTCCGCGCAGCTTTGATTTTAAACCGCGAGAGCATAGTGATATTGGTGTTCCGCTGGGCCTGGATTTTGAGACTGCAGCTGAAATATCCGGTGCCCGCTTTGCATTTCTGCGCGGTCAAATGGCTCGACTGCAGCGCGCAATCGGGCAATATATGTTGGATCAGCAGACCATCGAAAACGGATTTCAGGAATGCGCGCCGCCCGTTCTGGTGCGGGACGAGGCTATGTTTGGTACGGGCCAGCTGCCCAAGTTTTCCGAAGACTCATTCCAGACTACCGATGGCCGCTGGCTCATCCCGACGGCGGAGGTCAGCTTGACCAATAGTGTGCGCGGGCAGATATTGAGCGAGACACAATTGCCGATCCGACTGACCGCGCTGACCTCCTGTTTCCGCAGTGAGGCAGGCTCAGCTGGCAAGGACACCAAAGGCCTGATCCGGCAGCATCAGTTTGAAAAAGTTGAGATGGTCGGGATCGTTCATCCCGATCATAGTGATGCGGAACATCTGCGGATGACCGAAGCAGCGGAATCGATTTTAAAGGCGCTGGAACTGCCTTATCGAAAAATGCTGCTCTGCACGGGTGATATGGGAGCAACCGCGCGCAAAACCTATGATCTGGAGGTCTGGTTGCCGGGACAGGGCACCTATCGCGAGATTTCAAGCGTCTCGACCTGCGGTGACTATCAGGCACGCCGGATGAATACCCGTTTCCGGGCCGAAGGTGAGACAAAGGGCACGCAATTCGTCCATACGCTAAACGGTTCCGGCCTAGCAGTCGGGCGGACTTTGGTCGCAGTTGTGGAAAACTATCAGCAGGAAGACGGTAGTGTCATAATTCCGGAAGCGTTAAAGTCTTATATGGGCGGGCTTGAAAAGCTGGAGCCTGCTGACAGCTAGCCTATCGTCATCCCGGCGAATGCTGGGATCTCGTTGGATTGGTCGCGGACTTTGAAGAGATACCAGTTTTCGCAGGAATGACGGGAAAAGGAAAGATGATGCGCATATTGCTGACCAATGACGACGGATTTGACGCCCCGGGCATGAAAGTATTGCTCGATATTGCCCAGCATTTTTCCAACGATATCTGGATTGTCGCGCCATCTGATGAAAACTCGGGAGCCGGCCATTCGCTGACGCTCACCCGCCCTTTGCGCATCCGCAAGCGCGGGGATCAGCAATATTCGGTCGATGGCACGCCAACCGACAGTGTGATGATGGCGGTTGCGAAAATCATGAAAGACGGGCCGCCTGATCTGATCCTCTCTGGCGTCAATCGCGGCGCCAATTTGGGCGAGGACGTAACCTATTCCGGCACCGTATCTGCTGCGATGGAAGGTGCCCTCGCTGGCATTCCCTCGATTGCGTTGAGCCAGGCTTATGCACGCGGTGAAATGGGCGATGACGTTCCTTTCGAGGCAGCATTGCAATGGGGTGAACGTGTGTTGCGCCCCTTGATCAAACAGAGCATGGATCATCGGACTCTGGTCAATATCAACTTTCCGGCGCTGCCTGCCAGTGAAGTCAAAGGCATTCGTGTGGTGTCGCAAGGCATCCGCGATTATGGCCGCTTGCAAATCGTCAGTAACCGCGACCCGCGCGGCTTTGAATATCACTGGTTCGGCCTCGGACCGATGGTAGAGACTCCCGCGCACAGCACCGATTTGGAGGCGATCGAAGACGGTTATATTTCGATTACCCCGCTGCACCTCGACCTGACCCATTATGAGTCGATGGATGATCTGGGCAAGCTTTACGATAGATAGGTTGGAGAGGGTTCTTGTTGGACCTCAGGCGCCGGTTGGCGACATCCGTCGCCTTCGCTACGCGCCCGGGGCCGCGCCAGCTCCTCAGCAGCAGGGATATCGGTGAAACTGTCGTGAGCGGGCTGTTCGGTCATAGCTATGGTCCTTCATGTCAGAGAAACACACAGATATAACCTATCTGGTACATTGTAGGAAAGAGGAGAATAGGGGGCCGGGGTAAATGGGCAGCGCATCCCGAAAGCGGACTCTATCCTACATCTGCTTGGCAGACTGGAACTGGGTGGTAAGTGGCGCTAGGGCGTGGCGTTTTTCAGCAACGACCATTTGCCAATCCAGTCCTTCGACTGAATTCGCTCATCGTAAATGTTCCTTTTCTCAACAACAAACCTCCCTGTAGGGCGGAGAATGAGATCAAACAGGTCATCCAAACCTAACGGACTAGCCACTTCACATTGGTCTGAATTGTGTCGCCTCGCTGCGACGGCTGTCGCTGTTTCCGGCCAATAGCGCATGGCGTCGGTTGCAGACAGATATGGTGCGTCACCATTGCGCAGATGCATTCGAGCCTGGTTCTTGACAGACCAATCGACCGAAGGGGCCGCGGCGCGCAATGTCTCTTCGATGTTCCGATCGCGTTCAGCGTCGGAGTGATCGGGATCGAACCAGATCACATCGATGTCGCCCAATAGTGGGCCTGGAGCCCTTCCATGGAGAGAATCCCATACTGCATTTCTGACAAAGCCTGCACCGATCCAACAATCTGGTAACGCCAACTCCGCGACGACGCCCAATAAGTGCCAGCGAACGGGATCCGAACGAAGGATAGCTTCTATGCGCAAAGCGTCTGACATCAATCTAGGTTAGCGCGATTCTAAAGAATTGGGAACTTCGGTTGCTGGAAAGAATTTGGGCACTCTGCCGATCAGTTGACCAAACTAGGATTGCCAAAACTTGCCGCGATTGTTGATCTTGGAAATCGGCATGTAAGCATCAGTCGTGCTTTGTCTGAACAATTCTGCGCGGGAGTGTGGAGCACGCGCAAATCCATAAGGTAAACATCACCAGCGCGGCCGGAGAGTTCGACCACTTTCAATTCCACGTTTCCGACGCGTCCCACTGTCTCCTCCGGGTTCGCAATCGTCGGGAGATTGGGATCAAAGAGTGATCTGAAATAGTCCTCTTTCCGCAAGTGGCGCTTAAGCTCCTTGGAAGAAAGACCAGCGGTGTTGTTTAACAAACGATGGGATCCTGCAATCACAAGCGTAGCTCCTCCTTGAGGATCGACATCATCGAGAAATGTGAAGGCCTGTAGACCTGGTGAGGCTTGCTCACCAAATTTGGGCATATCGATATGCCAGGCGTCGCTGGGGACTGACCAATCGTCCTCACCAGGCAGAGTAAACAGGATTTGCTGACCTGGTGACAAAGGGGTTGCCGGTTGACCGACAAACCCCTCAACTAACGGTGTCAGTCGGTTGCCGACCAGATCGGGAAATTCCTCTGATCTGTTGAGCCCATTAAGTGCATTGCGAAACGGCTTGGGGTAGCCAAAACGGCTTGTTGATTTGATCCAGCGACCATCGGTATAAATTCCGTGCTCTGCGGCAAGGTCCAGGATCATGTCATATGCGGCTCGGGTATCTTTAGACGCAACAAGCCCTTCGAGCTTGATTATGCCCCTCTCGCCCAGCTCTCTCGCAAGATCATCGAAGTTCTCCATCGCGATGACGGTCTATATCAGGCTCGAGATGTTAGCAATTGGGCTGCTAGCTGATGATTGGTTTTATGTAAAAGAGCAGGCGCCGAGTGTCCGCTACATCCCGAAAGCGGACATTAGGTTTGCGGCTATTCAATTTTTATTCCGTACTCGAATGCCCAATCAGTGCATAAGATTTCGTTAGTACCGCATCCCAGTTGGACTATGGTTCCCGCAAAGCAAAGCCGACCGCGCTTACTGGGATCTAAAGTTCCATGATTGACGATTGACAAGCCTTCTAACTTGCGGCCATCGTCAAGCATTACAGGACTAAAGTTTGCTATGTCGGATTTGACCCCACAAGCTTTTATCCGTTCTCCCAACAAAGTTTCTGGATTTAGGAATGCATCAGGATCGTTCGTTTTTGTATGCTGACATGAGGCCAAAAAAATTGAAGAAACTAAGGCTATCAGAAGCGGATTCCTAATTGCTATCATCATTGGACAATAACTTGAAAAGGTTGATGTGCCTAGTGTCCGCTTTTGCGCCCAAAGCGGACGCTAGCGTTTGGGATTATGAACTAGCCCTTTGATCTGAAATCGATCAATACTTCCGAAATGACTTGTTTCGCCATCCCAGTCATAAAGGGATTGGAATGGCGATAGTAGGAATGAGCAATCATCGCCGTTGAAAATGCCCAACCTCGCCCACGAAGCCAGGTATTGTCATCCGTTCCCAAAACATCTCTAAAACGTTTTCGCGCACCATTTGATAGCAATGACCAATTTACAATGAGGTCGACAGCCGGGTCGCCGGTACCCATTAGTCCAAAATCAATCACAGCGGAGATATTACCATTGTTCATCAACAAATTGCCCGCGTGAATGTCTCCATGCACTAAGACCGGTTCTTCTGTCCAAGAAGGGATAGTCAGTGACTTTTCCCAAAAAGCCAGAAGCTCGGTGGCATCATAAATATCGGACAAATTTAAAATAGCCTGTCTCGTTGGCTCATCTCTCTTCCGTAACGGGCAGCCTCGGAAATTGTTATGCTCTCCATAGGATGGGATCATAGAAATATCGCCGCCATGCAAAACTCGAATGAAATCAGCATTTGTTTCCGCTGCCACATTGATATCGTTGATCCCACCTCTGTTTACTTCAATTCCTTCAATCCATCGGTAAATAGCCCAAGGGCTTTGATAGTTTTCAGCTGGGGAACCAACCGCCAATGGCTCTGGGGTTTTCAATGGCAGAAGTGGTAGTCGAGGAATACAAGATAGCTCTTTGTTGAGTTTATCAGAGGCAGACGGAATTAGCGGCATTCGAATATACATATCGCTGCCAAGCCGAAAGATCACATTGTCTGTGCCCGCAGAATCAATCCGATTGAGGGTCAAATGTGCCCAATTCTCAAATTGTAAGTCAATTAACTTACGGACCAACTTGTCGTCGAGATGATAACCGTCTGTGTGCATTCTGTTTATGGTGCCATAACAAACGTCAAACTTGCAACGTCCGTTTTTGCACCCAAAGCAGACGTTAGCGTTGTGACCGCTTTATCCCGAAAGCGGACACTAAAAAGCGTTCTTTCAGTTAAGGCAATCAAGCTATTTTTGATAAATATTGCACACGTCTCGCTCTGAATAACTCTCAAATATCTTGCACGCTTCTTTTTGGTCAGCCAACTCGAACGATGAAACTGTTTGTGTTTCGAGCGAAAGACCTTTTTCCAATTGGCTAGTAATTCTCACATCAAGTGAAACATCAAACACATATTGTCCCATTTTATCGATTGGCTGCCGCTGAAGTTGGACCTCATACATTTGTGCCAAAGTCTCAGGGTCAGGCGAAATATCAAGGCCTACGCCGCCGCAATTCTCTGTCCCTGCTTTCCATCCGTGTTCTCCCATATTTACAATAGTGGCTTGCAATCGAAAATTTCCGTTTCTCAATTTTTTGGCACCCCAGCACTTTGTGAGGAGCTCCTCTGGGCTAGGCGCGGTTACACTTGGAGGACTACAGGCAATCAAGATTGACGAAAGCATCAGAGGAAGAAGTGTTCGTATCATGAATTGATCTTAGCCCCCATTCCGCCGAGATCAATCTGTTCGTCAAATCTCTAGCGTCCGCTTTTGCGCCCAAAGCCGCCGCTCGGTATCCTGCAAATTTGCAGAGCGGTTGACCGGATGCTATGCCAAACGGACCAATGAAAATTCCCAACCTGACAGAACGCTTGAAAGTCATCGCGATCCTATGCGGATTATTTGTCGCGGTCCATTTCGCCAATCTGTTATCCGGCGGCTATCTGAATAGTTTCGGCATCGAACCGCGTGAGATTGACAGCATTTACACGATATTCGCCGCGCCGTGGCTGCATGGTGATTTCACGCATTTGGGAAATAACATGCTTGCGATAGTGGTGTTCAACTTCCTATGTTTGCTCAATGGCAGGCGCTATTTTCTTGTCGCGAGCTTCATGATCATCGCAATCACCGGTATCCTCGTTTGGCTATTTGCCCGCGATGCCCTGCATATTGGCGCAAGCGGCTGGATATTTGGGTTATGGAGCCTGATTATCGCACTCGGATGGATAGAGCGCAGTTTCCGCAATATTGTTATCGCGCTTGGCGTTGTCTTTTTCTACGGCGGCATGGTGTTTGGTGTATTGCCCACCGCAGGTTTTGTTTCCTTTGAATCGCATCTGTTTGGCGCAATCGCAGGAATCATCACTGCAATTTTCCTCAAACGAAACCGTAAGCTGGTGACCGAAACTACCGCGCCGCGGCCTTCGTTGGAATTTGATAAACCTCGCCGTCCTTGGCGATTTTCACTTCGCCGCCATAAGCAGCGCTAGGCTTAGTCATATTGTTTGTGTCTGCTTTTGCGCCCATAGCGGACTCATTGTTTTTACTTGCTCCGGTAAAACCACAAGAAACTCCTCAACCCTTGTTCTGGCGCCTACCAACTCATGGCTTGGCCCGGAAATAAACTGTTTTACACATGTTGCGACCAGCAGGGCTGGTAACCAATGGATTTGATGCTAGAAAGAACCCTCTCATTGGGGTGAGAGCGAGTGAACGGGGCGGTCTATGCGTAAGATTATATTCCTTTTTCTGGTCATTTCTGTGTCTGCCTGCATCCCGCCGGGCCGTGATTATGGCTGGCCGCAGAACGAAGCGGTTCAGGACATACCACCGACGCTGGAAACCGACGCGTCGGTCTTTGGGCAAAGCCCTGCTGATGCGCCGCCACCAACATGGACGACGCAACAGGTGTCGCCCAATGCGATGGTGATAGAGGATGGCACATACACGGTACAGGCCGGTGATACATTACGCGGTATCGCCAACAAAACCGGGGCCAGCTCGCAAATCATTGCGGCGGAAAATAACCTCGTTGCACCCTATATTATTCAGCCGGGCCAGAGACTGAAGATCAGTGGAGGTCGCTATCACCGGGTAAATGGCGGGGAAACGGGTATCGCCATTGCTCGCGCTTATGGTGTACCATGGCGTGAAGTGGTGGCATCAAATGGCTTGGAAGAGCCCTTTATCCTACGGGTGGGTCAGAAACTTTTGCTGCCAGCAGCAACCCCTGTTGATCCGCAAGCAATGAGTATCGAACAGCGCGCGGCCTCTTTCGAGCTCGATATTGATGATATTGTCACCGGCAGCCAGCCCGCTCTGGCTGAGAACTCAGCTGCAGAAGAGCCATCCGATTGGCGCAAGGCCATTGCGCCTGTCAAAACACCGGTGGCGATTGCTGCACCGACAGCATTTGTCGGCCAGTTTATCTGGCCCGTCGACGGCAAATTGCTCTCGAGCTTTGGCAGCAAGGGCGGCGGGAAGGTCAATGACGGGTTGAATATCGCAGTAGCCAAAGGAACACCTATTCGTGCAGCCGCCGACGGTGTCGTCGCCTATAGCGGCGATGAAATAGACGTGTTTGGCGGGCTGATCCTGCTTAATCACGGCAAAGGCTGGGTTACCGCCTACGGTCACGCGGACAAACTCAATGTTACGCGTGGACAAAAGATCAAAGCAGGTGATATCATCGGCCAGGCTGGAGACAGCGGCTATGTACAGGAACCGCAATTGCACTTTGAAATTCGTAAAGACCGTAAACCGCTAGATCCCATCTCTCGCCTGCCGAAGCGGACCTGATCCCTTTATGTCCAGGCGCTATTCCCGAAATATTTCCGATTATCTGACGCTGCGCCGCCGTTCGAACATGCCGATCTGGCTCGATATTGCCTGGCGGGTGCTGTTTGTCTTGGGACTGATCGGGGCGGCGGTTGCCGTGCACTGGTTTGATCGTAATGGTCTGCAGGACAGTTATGACGGCGATGTCAGCTTTCTTGATGTCATCTATTTCACGATGATCTCGATTACAACGACGGGTTATGGCGATATCGCACCGGTAACCGAACGCGCGCGAATGTTTGACGCATTGCTTGTGACTCCCATTCGCATCTTCGTTGTGCTTATATTTTTGGGCACAGCCTATAATTTTGTATTCAAAAGAACCTGGGACAATTGGCGCATGAAAATCATCCAGAATAATTTGCACGATCACATCGTGATCGCCGGTTTCGGAACCAGCGGCAAGGAAGCTGTGCAGGAGCTGATTGCACGCGGCACAAATCCCGCGGAGATTGTCGTCGTCGACCCGTTTGACGATGCTCTGGCACAGGCGGAGAAACTGGGCTGTGCAGTGATAAACGGCGATGCGACCCGAGATGTGACGCTGATGAACGTCAAGATATCCCGAGCACGTTCGATGATCGTTTCGGCGGGACGTGACGACACCAGCATCTTGATTGTGCTGACGGCACGCCATCTCGCCTATCATCTGCCGATCAGCGTATCGGTGCGCGCGGCAGACAATGAAATGCTGGCACGGCAGGCTGGCGCGACTACTGTTATTAATCCGGTGAGTTTCGCCGGATTGTTGCTTGCAGGAAGCTGTGAAGGTGCGAAGATATCCGATTATCTCAGTGATCTGGCGTCGGCAACCGGACGGGTGAAGTTGGTCCAACGGCCCGTTGATGAAGACGAGGTCGGCATGGCGATGAAGGATATCGTAAAAGACGGACTGGGTGTCCGTATCTATCGCGACAATAATATGTACGGGTTCTGGGAAGAAGAAGCCAAGAAACTTGAAGCCGGAGATATCATTGTTGAGATCACACCGGGTAATGGATCTGGTAACCGTGCAGATCGGGAAGACGCATAAGCCCACTAGATTGCTTATGTTGCACCTGCGAACAAACATGCTATGTTGGTGCTAAGATAGCTATTTTTCAGCGGGAGAAGTGCAATGACACAGGCCAATGCGATACCAATGCCCAGTGGCCTACGTCCGCCCAATCGTCTCGCTCAGCTTAGCGAACTGGCACTGCCTCTGGATTTTTTACGCTTTGGCTTGCAATGGCCGCGGATAGTAACGGCGCCCAAGGGTGATGGCCGACCTATCTTCCTGATCCCCGGCTATGGCGGCAGCGAACTCTCCATGGGACCTTTGAAAGGCTTTCTGTCGGGGCTGGACTATGATGTCTCCGATTGGGGGCTCGGCAGAAATCAAGGCTCTGTCAATCGCGATATCGAGCGATTTACCGCCATTGCTGAAGCGCAATATTATGCCAATGATCAACGGCCACTGACTCTGATCGGCTGGTCGCTCGGCGGGATCATCGCGCGTGAGGTTGCTCGCCTCTCTCCCGATCTGGTTCGCGAAGTGATTACCATGGGAACCCCGATTATCGGAGGCCCGAAATATACAACCCCTGGTCAGCGCTATGCGAAATCGGTCCAGATCAATCTCGATAGGTTTGAAGAAGAAGTGCATGAGCGCAACAGCATCGGTTTCAGTCAGCCGTTGACGGTCCTTTATTCCAACCGTGACGGCATAGTCGGGCCGGATATCGCCAAGGATATTTACAATCCGCAAGCGCGTAACATCAAAGTCGATGGCGGGCATTTTGGGCTTGGCTTCAATCCCAGAGTGTGGCGAATTATTGCTGATACGCTGGCGGGACGGGTTTGACCGACCGCTACTTGTAACCGAAGCGCAATCGGATTACCCTGCTCGGCAGGAGATGATTTATGGCTTTGTTACAACGGCTTTCCGCCGCCAGTGATCCGGAGAAACTGGCACAGGTGCTGCGCGATGATGGTGCCGCGATCGTTGAAGATGTTCTCGACGCAGCGGCCCTGAAACAGCTGAGATCGGAAATCATGCCCTATGTTGAGGCGACCGAACCCGGCCGAGATGATTTCACTGGGCGCAAGACAACGCGGACTGGTGCCTTGGTCGCCCGATCACAGGCTTGCCGCGATCTTGTCATGCATAATTTAATATTGGGGGGTGCCAACAGCTTTCTGAAGCCCTTTTGCGAGCGGGTGCAACTCCATCTCACACAGTTAATCCGTATCCAGCCCGGGCAAGTGAAGCAGCCACTTCACCGTGACCGGTTGGCCTGGGGCGGTTTTTTGCAGGACAGCATCGAACCGCAATTCAACACGATCTGGGCTGTCACTGATTTTACCCAGGAAAATGGCGCAACGCAGGTTGTTCCAGGCTCGAACCATTGGGAAGCAGGGCGAGAAGCCAATGCCGATGAAATCCAATATGCCGAGATGAAAGCCGGTTCTGTTCTGGTCTATTCCGGTTCGGTAATTCATAGTGGCGGCGCCAACATGGCCGATCATGACCGGATGGGCCTCAACATCACCTATGCACTCGGTTGGTTGCGACAGGAAGAAAATCAGTATCTTTCCTGCCCGCCTCACATTGCCAAGGATTTCGATCCGGCACTACGTGATCTGCTCGGTTATTGTATGGGCAGCTATGCACTGGGCTATTACACTCCGCCCACCGGACCGGGCGAAAGCCCGGAAGTTGTTCCGCCAGAATTTCTCTTCTCTGGCAAGGTTACCGACTGGAGCGACGGCGACGATCTTTATGAAAGCGTCAGTCGGCGCTCCAGCGAAACGGTCTGATATTCTATCCGAGCCAGGCGTGAACAGCGCCCATGGCAATATAGAAAAGCAGCCAATAGCCAGCATCGATGAAGAACAGGGTCTTGCTTTTCTGTGAGAACAGATAGTTGGTGCCAATGGCCGGAACGATGAAGCCTAGCGCAACGCCAAAGGCGGTCAGCACCTTAATGGTAAAAGAAAAATCTGTGCCATAGCTCGCGAAAGTATGGGCCAAAGTCCATGAGGCAACCAGGCTGAAGGCAAAAGCACCGCCATAAATCTTGCCCATATTGCCGCCCTGTATTTCTTCCTCGGTCAGACCAACCGCGCCCATCCATTTCTTGCCCATGACCGGTCCATACCAGATACCGCCGACGAGAAAGCCCGCCAAAGCCGCAACAACCACAGCAATCCAGTTTACATCGAAAATATTCATTCCATCCTCCCTGATTTGTGAACATGCTGCTTTTATACTGAAATTGCTTGGAAAACCAGTTTACGGAAGGGAAGGGGGCGGCACCTCGGCAAAGTGCGCGTGACTCCGGTGTAAATAGCGGGTAAGGGCGCTGCCATCATGGCAACAGCAATTCCTTCTCCGCCCAAAGTCGGCATGGTGTCCCTTGGCTGTCCCAAGGCGCTTGTCGACAGTGAACGCATTCTTACCCAGTTGCGTTCTGATGGCTATCAAATGTCCGCAGACTATGCGGGCGCAGACGTTGTGCTGGTCAATACCTGCGGTTTTCTCGACAGTGCCAAGGAAGAGTCTCTGGAAGCTATTGGTGAGGCAATGGCCGAAAATGGCCGGGTGATCGTTACGGGCTGCATGGGCAATGAAGCCGAAGCCATCCGCGCGCGTTTTCCCGAAGTGCTGGCCGTGACCGGCGCGCATCAATATGAGGATGTTGTTACTGCTGTTCATGCTGCGGCACCGGCGGCGCGCGGCGCCTTTGTCGATCTCGTACCCGATGCGGGACTAAAGCTGACACCCCGTCACTATAGCTATTTGAAAATTTCCGAAGGCTGCAATCACCGCTGTTCCTTCTGTATCATACCGTCCTTGCGGGGTGATCTTGTGTCGCGGCGGCCCGATGCGATCCTGCGCGAAGCAGAAAAGCTCGTCGCCAATGGTACCAAGGAATTGCTGGTCATCAGCCAGGACACATCGGCTTATGGCGTTGATATCAGGCACAAATCTCAGATATGGAATGGACCGATCGGGCAGGGCCGTGAAGTGCGGGCACATATGACCGATCTGGCCGTGGCGCTGGGCGAACTCGGCGTTTGGACCCGGCTCCATTATGTTTACCCCTATCCGCATGTCGACAAGGTCATTCCGCTGATGGCCGAGGGCAAGATCACGCCCTATCTCGACATTCCATTCCAGCATGCTGCACCCAATGTCCTGAAGCGCATGAAGCGTCCGGCCAATGAAGCCAAAGTGTTGCAACGGGTGAAAAGCTGGCGCGATATCTGCCCGGACCTGACTATCCGCTCAACCTTCGTGGTTGGCTTTCCCGGTGAGACGGAAGAGGATTTCCAATATCTGCTCGACTGGCTGGAAGAAGCGCAGCTCGACCGGGTCGGTGGTTTCCGCTTTGAACCGGTTGAAGGCGCTGCGGCCAATGCATTGGACGGTGCGGTGCCGGAGGAAGTCAAGGAAGAGCGCTATCAGCGCCTGATGGAAAAAACAGCTGCGATCAGTGCTGCGAGACTGCAGGCCAAAGTCGGCCGCGTCCTGCCCGTTATCATCGACGAAATCGGTGAACCGGATGAAGATGGCGACATCGGTGCCACCGCCAGATCCCAAGCTGATGCCCCGGAAATCGACGGCAATGTCTTCCTGCGCAATGTGAGCGCTCAGATTGCGGTTGGCGATATTATCGATGTCGAGATTGAAGACGCCGACGCCCATGATCTGTTCGGAGCCCCAGAGGAAATCTAGAAACCAGTAACAAAAAACCTCGCTGGATCAGTACCAGCGAGGTCTTTCGTATTGACTATATCAGCTATGGTTTAGGCGTAGCTGACTTTCACATTGGTCTTGCGGTGACGCCGCATTGCCCCGCCAATTGCACCAAAACCAAAGATCATGAATGCCCATGTTGCTGGCTCGGGAACTGCGCCAACAGTCGCAGCGCCGAATGAAAGGGCATCAAAACCGACTTCGGGGCCGCCGGACATATCGAACTGCAATGTGGTAAATGCCGTATCTGAGATCACACCAAAAAATGTCGGAGTGTCGGCGCCTAGCGCAAATGATCCGGAAGCACCGCCTGAAAAGGTCATCGTACCAGCAGCAGCTGCCGCAACGTCAAATCCGAAAGCCGTTATGGGTGCATCAAATACGAATGTTGCCAAGCTGTTGCCATTATCATCAAACCAAATGGAATTCGCGCCATCAGACGTGGCTGATGTGAAGAAGCTGTTGACTGACGTATGGGTGATGAAGTTAGTGCCATTTGATTCTGTTACTGAGAACCCCGGATAATTTACCGTCGCACCTGTTTGTGCGGTTTCAAAGCTTTCAAAGGTGAGGCCAGCTCCGGCGGCCGCGTTAAATGCGGTCCGGTCGGTGAACAAGATTTCCGCAGCTTGTGCCGGAACGGCGGATAATAGCGCAAGAGCACTACCCACCAGAAGATATTTTTTCATGAAGACTATCCTTAGGATCACTGGACATCGTGCCAGTGGGAACGAAAAATTCCCGAGTTATGCGAACCCTAAAGTTTCATTAACAAAGTTTAAACGATTGTGCAATTTTGATTTCGGGCAGTCTTATTACACTGTCACATGCCCATATAATCTTTCTTACCGACCGGAACGCCCTGCATGCGCAGCAGGTTGTATGTGGTCGTGACATGGAAAAACAGGTTGGGGAGGTAAAAGCTCATCACATAGGTTTTGCCGTCGAGGTCCATCGTCTGATCCGGGCCGATGGGCATAGAAATCATCATGGTTTCATTGCCGTCGATGGTCGCGTCATCGGCCTTGGCCACAGTTGCTCCGCATTCAGCAACGCGTGCGATCAAGGCGTCAAATGTGTCGCCTTCCATTGGTAGGTTCGGCAAATCATCGCTTGCGACACCTTCCATTCGCGCGGTGCCACGCACTGCAAACTCGGTGATCATCTGCACCTGCCATTTCATCTCGTGCATGTCAGGGAATAGCCGGTTCTCCATAAAGGCCGCTTCGGCAGCGTCAGAGGCCTCGGCATGAGCCTTGGCCTTTTCCAAAACGTTGGTCAGTCCGCGAAATGCCTGAGCCGTGGAGGATTTGAAGATATGGGAAAGGGCGATGGTCATTGGGGATCCTTGATGTTTTTAGGGATAGTGTCTGAAATGATGCCGCGAGGCGTATCACATTAAGTTGAATAGAAGAAATCCGCCCAGCGCAAGGAAACAAATCAAGGTTCCGAAAGCCCCGATAACGCGGGCCAGAACGAATATCTTACCGTCTTGGGCACCATGCGATCCCGCTTCAGTGGATAACGCTATGGCATGGCAAAAGCGGGCAAAGACAAATCCGATGGCGATAATCAGGATCGTTTGGTGCGGGACAACTGTCATTTCAGCGATGGCCAGGGCAGCTAGAAAAATGCCGGCATTTTCGGCCAGATTACCATGTCTTCGGACTTTGCGTTCCATCACGGGATCATCGCCCAAACCCAAGTTGATCCCGGCCTTGGCTCGGTGCAGTCCGGTAAGGACCATCAATATTCCTTGCATGATAATTAAAAAGCCGCCTGCATAAGCGGAAATAATCGGTGCAGTCATATTGGTCTCTCCTGCGGCCTTTGTTGGTGCGGGTGCCAGAAAAAATTACTGCCATTGAAGCCGTCTATGTACTTGGTTACTGGCTAAAAAAACCAATGTCCAAAGAAGTAATTGCACATAGCTGGTGCAAAAACGAGCCAAGTAATTTTCATGCTATTGCAGTATCGGCTATAGTGGAAGAATATGAAAACCAAGGCGCAGATGAACAGGTGGCGATATGGACTGGGAAGATATCAAGACGTTTCGCGAGGTAATGAACGGCGGCACCGTCCGAGCGGCCGCGAAAAACCTTGGTGTCCACCACAGCACCGTTAGCAGAAGAGTTGAACATCTGGAGAAATCGCTCAATGTGACGTTGTTTGAACGGCGACCAGAAGGATATTTTCCAACATCGGCTGGGGAAGAACTTGCGCGCGCAGCAGGTATATTTGCAGATGATCTGATCGCGGTCGAGCGCCATATTGCCGGCCGTGATAATGATCTGACCGGTAAAATTCGCGTGACCATGGCGGAACCTTTTGCGACATCGATGTTTGCCGGGCGCCTGCCAGAATTTTGTGACGCCTATCCGGGTCTCGAGCTGGAGATTTTGACGAGCTACGACTTGTTGGATGTCGCCAGACGAGAGGCTGATATTGCCATTCGGATGGACAATAACCCGCCGGAAACGCTGGTCGGTAAAAGACTGTTTGCTTACACGACGTCCATTTATGCGCACCCCGATTATCTCGCGCGCCATGATTTCGTTAACCAGCCTGAGCAAGCACGTTGGTTGGGTTGGACTGATCGCGAAAGCCGGTTTCCCGACTGGACACAGGATACCGAATTTGCGCGCGTGCCAGTTTGGGGAAATTTTGGCAGCATATCCCTGCAGATTGAAATGGCACGGGCCGCAATGGGGCTTGTAATGATCCCGTGTCTTGCAGGGGATCATATACCAGACCTGGTCCGTGCGACCGATCGAGATCCAACTCCCTCGCGCGATATCTGGATATTGACTCATGATGATTTGCGCCGCACAGCGCGGGTAAGAGCGTTTATGGAATTTGCCGAAACGGTATTACGCGACAATGAAGCTGCGCTTGTCGGACGGTTGCCGCAGCTGGTGGATTGACGTCAGTCTATTAACCAATTCCTGGCAAATAGCCTTGAAAGCGGTCTTTTTTCTCGCTGCAGCTTAACTATGAAATTGCACCTCATGTAAACCGGTCTTGTTTATCATCCTTGCATGATCAAGTCGTTCCCTCAGCTGCCAGCCGGTCGTCAGACCGCGATCATCACGGCTATTGCGACCATCGCGTCAGTCGTATTGTCGGCAATATTGCACTATACCTTCATTGGTTTTGGCCGGGATTTCTGGAATGGAGTCACCATTGCTCTTGTCATTCCATGGGCGATTAGCGTGCCGCTGGGCTGGTATCTTGCGCGACAGAACGAAAAACTGGTCAAGCTTGCCAATCGCTTGCGCGAGACCCGTGAGCATTTGCAGGATGTCAACAAAGCGCTGAAGCACAAGGCGAACATTGATGGCCTGACCGGCCTTGCCAATCGGGAGCATTTTCTCGATCTGCTGGATCAACGACGTCTGCAGTCGCAGGATAGTGTATTGATGATCATTGATGCCGATCATTTCAAAATCATCAATGATAGCTATGGTCACCCTGTCGGCGACAAGGCGCTGATCCTGTTCTCGTCCGTATTCAAGAGAATTCTGCGGAAAGATGATCTGGTCGGACGGATTGGCGGTGAAGAATTTGGTGTCCTTTTACCTGACACCAGCGCCGCCGAAGGTGAGATAATTGCCGAGATGATCCGCTTCGAAATTGAAAATACGCTATTTGAGCCTCAGGAAGGCGTCGCTCACCGGATCACCATCAGCATTGGCATGACCAGCATATCACCACATGAGGAGCGTGCTTTGCCAATGCGCAATGCCGATAGTGCCCTGTTCGAAGCCAAAAGGCGTGGGCGCAACCAATGTGTACGCTACACGTCCGGCATGCGCGAAAAGCCGCGGCCCTTTTTTGAAGCTGGGGTCATGCAGCAGCCGATCGAAATACGGGCCTGAACCAGAGCGGAAAACTCAAGCAGCCTGATCTGCAAATTTTCGACAATTTAGTCATGACGGGCATGTCCGCCGCTGCTAGTGCTATCTGGCATGACAGATACAGATTCTTCGAGTGCTCCACAGTCCGAAAATGGCTCCGGTAAAGATCAACATCTCTATCTGGTCGACGGTTCGGCTTATATTTTTCGTGCCTATCATCGCCTGCCGCCCCTGACCAACATTCATGGTGAACCGGTCGGCGCGGTATATGGTTATACAACCATGCTTTGGAAGCTGGCCGACGAGCTTCATAAAGCGGATGGTCCTACGCATATGGCCGTCGTGCTCGACAAATCGTCGCAAAGCTTTCGCAATGAACTTTATAGCGAATACAAGGCGCATCGCCCGGAACCCCCGGAAGATTTGCGCCCGCAGTTTCCGATGATCCGCGATGCGACCCGTGCTTTTTCGCTGCCGCTTATCGAGGAGGAGAATGTCGAAGCTGATGATATGATCGCCAGCTATACCAAAGCCGCGGTGGCACAGGGATGGAAGGTTACGATTGTGTCGTCTGATAAAGACCTGATGCAATTGATCGAACCGTTTGATGATAGCCGTGTCGACATGCTCGACACCATGAAAAACGTTCGGATGGGTAAGGCAGCGGTTGAAGAAAAATTCGGGGTTGGTCCTGAAAAGCTTGGTGATGTGTTAGGCCTGATGGGTGACAGCGCGGACAATATCCCTGGCGTCCCTGGCATTGGCCCAAAAACCGCTTCCAAGCTGATCAATGAATATGGCGATATCGAAGCTGTGCTCGCCGCTGCGCCGGATATGAAAAAGTCCAAGATGAAGGAGAATATTCTCGAGAATATTGAGCAGGCACGCCTGTCACGGGTGTTGGTGACATTGAAGGAAGATTGCCCGCTGCCCGACACGCTCGAAAGCTTTTTGCTGAAGGATATTCCAGATGATCCTTTGCGTGAATTTCTTACCCATCACGGGTTTAACTCGCTGCTCAAGAAACTCGGCGGCGGGCAGGCGGAGCCACAAAATCCAGATGTTGATGGCGGAATTGGAAATAGCGCTCCGGCGGCTGCAGCCAAACCGGTCGAAGTACCGGCGATTGACCGTAGCGCATATGAATGTGTGCAGGATATCGACGCGCTGGATAAGTGGATTAATCGTGCGCATGCCAAGGGCGTGCTCGCCGTAGATGTCGAGACAGATAGCCTCGAAAGCGTCACTGCGCGGGTGGTAGGTGTCTGCATGGCCACCGGCCCCAACGAAGCCTGCTATATCCCGCTTGGTCACGGTAGCGGAGATATGTTTGCGGAATCGCCCAAACAGATTCCGACAGATGACGCGCTGGCACGCCTCAAGCCACTGCTCGAGGACGATGCGGTGCTGAAGATCGGTCAGAATTTAAAATATGACATGACCGTGCTCGCCCAACATGACGTTCGAATCACGCCATTTGATGATACTCTGGTGATGAGCTTCAACCTCGATGCGGGCTTGCATGGTCATGGAATGGACGAACTCAGCAAGCTGCATCTCGGCCATGAATGTATCAGCTTTAAATCGCTGACCGGTACTGGTAAAAAAGCGATCAGTTTCGCTGAAGTGTCGCTCGATAAAGCAACCGAATATGCCGCTGAAGACGCAGACGTTACTTTGCGTTTGTGGGAAATTCTGCGCTTGCGCATGGCACCGGAGCAGGCAACGCGGGTTTATCAGATGGTCGACCGTCCGCTGGTCCCGGTCATTGCCAGAATGGAAGAAACTGGCGTGCTGGTCGACCGTGAAGAACTCTCTCGACTTTCTCAGAGCTTCGCGGAAAATATAGAGAGTCTTGAAAAAGAAATCCACGAATTGGCAGGGGAGCCATTTTCGATCGGCAGTCCAAAGCAACTGGGCGAAATCCTGTTTGGTAAGCTTGGCCTGAAAGGTGGAAAGAAAGGCAAAAGTGGACAATATTCGACCGATGTGACTGTTCTCGAACGGCTTGCTGGTGATGGTGAACCGATTGCTCAGAAGGTTGTAAATTGGCGCCAATTGTCCAAACTCAAATCGACCTACACGGATGCGCTTCAGGAGCAGATCAACAGCAAGACGGGCAGGGTTCATACGTCCTATAGCTTGAGCGGCGCACAAACCGGGCGGCTATCCTCTACCGAACCGAATTTGCAAAATATCCCGATCCGCACCGAAATCGGCCGACAAATCCGCCAAGCCTTTGTGGCTGCACCAGGCAACGTCATACTCGCCGCCGATTACAGCCAGATCGAGCTTCGTCTTGCCGCGCATATCGCCGATGTGGAGACCCTGAAAGAGGCTTTTGCGGCCGGTGAAGACATTCATAATCGGACGGCGCAAGAATTGTTTGGAGCTGTGGATCGCGACACCCGCGCGCGGGCGAAGACCATCAATTTTGCCATACTCTATGGTATTTCCCGCTGGGGTCTCGCCAAACGTTTGGAGGTCGATCCTGATGAAGCGCAACAGATGATCGACACTTATTTTGAGCGCTTCCCAGGCATCAACCGCTATATCTCCGAGACCCTGCAGGCCGCACGTGAGAGCGGCTATACGGAGACATTGTTCGGCCGCAAAACCTGGTTCGAGCGTCTGAAATCCGCGAACCAAGCCGAACGTCAGGGCAGTGAACGCGCCGCGATCAACGCGCCGATACAAGGTACAAGTGCTGACATCATTAAACGCGCCATGGCCCGCATCGGCCCAGCGCTGGCGGATGCCGGCTTGTCGCAAGTCAAAATGCTGATGCAGGTCCACGATGAACTGGTGTTTGAACTGCCGGAAAGCGATGTCGAGGCGGCATCCGAAGTGATCCGAACGGTGATGGCGAATGCAGCAAGTCCGGCGGTGAAGCTGTCGGTGCCGTTGGATGTAGATATCGGGACGGGCAAGTCTTGGGATGAGGCACATTGATGTTGCGGCTGCGTTAATGCGTTGATCAATCTTCGAAGAATGTCAGCTTTCGGCGATACTGGTTCTTTGAAAGCGGGTGTTGATCTTCTCTCATAGCTCGGCAATTATGACCTGCTCATCGCATGGCGAGTATTGTCAGCCGTCCCCCGGTTCTCTGGAGATTCTTTAATGCTACAGATGTTTCGGTTGCAATTTCCCGCTGCTCTGTTTGCGGTCTTTATACTATTGGCGACAATGCCAGCATTGGCCAGCAGCGAAGGCCAAAAGGGCGGTTTCGCACATGATGGTAGTGATCTGGAGCCAGATTCGCGTGTTGTGTACGGCACGCTCGAAAACGGTTTACGCTATGCCGTGATGAAAAACAGCACGCCCACTGGTGTTGCGGCGCTGCGAATGCGGGTCGCAACAGGGTCATTGAATGAGACCGAAAAGCAGAGAGGTATCGCGCATTTTCTTGAACATATGGCGTTTAACGGATCGAAAAATGTTGCCGAAGGTGAGATGATAAAACGCCTTGAACGCTATGGTTTGTCCTTTGGGGCAGACACCAATGCGAGCACCGGTTTTAGTCAGACCACTTACAAATTGAACTTGCCTTCCATTGGCGAGGAGATTTTGAATGAAGCCTTTTTCCTGATGCGGGAAACGGCGGAAAATCTGACACTCGACAAAGACGCTATCGAGCGGGAGCGCGGTATTATTGCGTCGGAGAAACGCAGCCGAGATTCAGTCAATTTTCGGGCTCTTGTCGCCAATTTGGGTTTCCTGACCGAAGGTAGCGGCCTGGTTGATCGCTTGCCAATCGGCACGAACGAAACCATCGCCAGCATGCCGCGTTCGGAGTTTGTGAAATATTACCGCGCTTATTATCGACCAGAAAATACATTTATCGCTTTTATCGGAGATGTAGAGACCGATCTGGCGATCAAAAAAATCGAAACCTATTTTGGCAACTGGCGATCCGCATTCTCGCCTCCACCTGCTTCAGAAACCCCGCCAGTCAACATCATTCCGGGCCGGATCGGCTATCATCAGAATGATGAAATCCTGACCACTGTCTCATTGGGTATTCTTCATCCCTATCAGGAACGTCCTGATAATCTGGCGCGCCGCAAAGAAGGTTTTTTGCGCGCATTGGGAGCACAGATCGTCAATCGCCGGCTGGATCGGAAAGTCGATGCCGGCGATGCTCCCTATCTTGATGCGTCAATTATTCGCTTTGCACCAGAAGACAAGGTGGACGCGTGGATTATCCGCATGCGCAGCAATCCAGAAAACTGGCGCGAGGCGTTAGCTGGAGGAGACCAGGAGATCCGACGCGCCTTTACCTATGGCTTTTCCCAGACAGAGCTGGACGAAGCGCTGGCGCGGTGGCGCAAAAGACTGCAGGTGGCCGTGGATCGCAAGGATACCCGCAAGACCTATGCGGGACTGGAATATAATTATGCAAAAGAATTGGTAGATAGCTTTGCCAACGAGCGTGTTTTTACAGCGCCTGAGACTGATCTTGAGCGGTTCGAGAAGTTTGCTGCTGAAATATCACTCGCTGATGTCGAGCGGGTTTTTCGCGAACGTTGGACGGGAATAGAAAAACCGTTTGTCTATCTCGCGACCGATCAAAAGTTGGATAATCCCGAAGCGGAGATCGGCTCTGCGCTAATCGCATCCCGTAAAATCGCGGTTTCGCCATTGGAAAGCGAGCAGCGGAAAAAATTTGCCTATACCAATTTCGGCAAGCGCGGTCTGGTGACGAGGGAGGCGTACCTGCCCGATGCCGATGCCTATACGGTGACATTTGCCAACAATGTGCGGCTAAATTTCAAACAGACGGATTTTGACAGAGATACCATTGGTGTTCGCGTGCGCGTTGGCAGTGGATTTATTTCCATGCCGCAGAAAGACGAAAGCCTGCGACGGCTGGCTGAGAACCTGCTGAACGGCAGTGGCGTGGAAGGATATAGTGCGGACGAGTTGCGGACGCTTTTCGCCGGAAAACGTGTCGGCACCAGAGTGCGCCTACGTCCCAACAATGATGCGCTTGAAATTGTCGGTGGGACGAACCGCGAAAATCTTCCGGATCAGCTCAATTTGATGACCGCTCATGTGACCGCCCCGGCATATCGAGAACAAACCGTCAGACGCTATCATGACAAGATAAAAGCATGGTACCCGACCCATGATGCGACCCCGCTCAGAGTAGCGGACAAAGAATTGCCCCGCATGATCCGGTCCGGTGATCGGCGCTATGGCTATGATAGTCTCGAGAGCTTTCTGTTGCCCGAAATTGCAGATGTACGCGACTGGATGGGGCCGCAGCTGGAAAATGGCTTGATCGAGATTACAATCGTCGGCGATGTCGATCGGGCGACCGCAATTGCGGAGGTTGCGCGAACATTTGGCGCGCTGCGCAGAAGAGCAGACAGCAAGGATGCGTTTTTGGACATGCGCAAGCTCGAATTCCCGGCGCAGCCAGCGGAGCCGTTCACTTATTACCATCAGGGGAATCAAGATCAGGCAGTTGTCAGGATCTATTGGCCTACGCCTGATGCATCCGATCCTGTCAATATATTCAAAATGCAGGTGTTGCGCAGCGTATTCCGCAATCAGCTAACCGCTGTTCTCCGAGAAGAAATGGCCGCAACCTATTCGCCAGGTGCCGGTCTATTCGCCAATGATCTGTTTGAAGACTATGGCTATTTATTCGCCAGCGTAACCGCAGCGCCAGAAAATGTCGATGCCGTGCATCAGGCTATACTGGATGTTGGAAAGGGGCTTGCTGATGGAGCAATTGATCAGGATATTTTCGGTCGGGCCCTCAAACCTATAATGGATGACATTAACAGCACGCTGGAAAATAACGGCTATTGGCTGAATATTTTAGGCGATGCGCAGACAGATGCTACCGGGTTGGCGAGACATCGGATCCGTGAAAATATTCTGCGAAACATGACGGTCGACGATATCAAGGTGCTGGCTGCACAGATTTTCGATACACAGGCTGCGGTGACCGCCTATGTTCTGCCGGCTCCTCCTGAGGAGGCACAAACTGATCCTGTACGGGTTGGCGGATGACACTGGGCTTCCGTTTCGACCGCGCTTCGCCCGTCCGTTAAACTAATCAACCCAGACAGACTTGGTCCCAACCAGTTCTTTCAGTCCGTCTAAGGCAGTTTTCAGCTCTTTGTTCTTGGGCGAGCCTGACGATAAGAGCCCAGCAAGCGCACACTGTTGCAGTGGAAATGCAGTTCCTCCAGCGCCCGATCTACCGCTGGATCACCAGGCGCACCTTCAATATCAGCATAGAATTTCGATGCCGAAAAACTGCTTCCCTCCTGGTAGCTTTCCAGCTTCGTCATATTCACACCATTTGTGGCGAAGCCGCCCATCGCTTTGTACAGGGCAGCGGGAATATTCTTAACCTCGAATATGAAGGTCGTCATCGCCCTGTAGTCATGAGCGCCATTGGATTGCGGAGTCACAGCTTCGGGCGCGAGCAGAACGAAGCGGGTCATATTATGATCTTCATCCTCAATCGCGTCGGCAATTGGTTTCAGGCCATAAATCTGAGCAGCGAGCGGGGGCGCAATAGCAGCAGCGCTATGATCGTCATGTTGCGCAACATAGGCGGCAGCAGCAGCTGTATCGGCATAAGCGACCGGAATAATGTCATGGGTGCGCAGATAATGACGGCACTGGCCGAGGGCCTGTGGATGGCTCATTGCGGTTTTGATGTCGGCATCCGCAGATTTCGCCATCAAACAGTGCCGTATCGGCATGAAATGTTCGGCGACGATATGCAGACCCGATTCGGGAAGCAGAAAATGTATGTCGGCGACGCGCCCGTGCAGACTGTTTTCAATTGGGATGATCGCAGACCCGGCGGTGCCAAGTTTCACCGCATCCAGTGCGTCTTCGAACGAAAAACAAGGCAGCGTGAGACAGTCCGGCGCATATTCCATCGCGGCAAGATGAGAATTTGCGCCGGGAGCCCCCTGAAACGCAATGGCTTGAGATGGCTGCTGTGCAGCGGTTTCGGTCATTTTTTTGACCATTCCCAACGCGTTTTCGGGAAAGCTGTTCATAATATTCTCAGTTCCTGTTCTTTCAGCTGATGACTGTTTGGCCCGCGATTGCCGTACAAATCCCTGCTACGCAAGACCTGAAAAGAAAATAGCGAAGCTGACGCAATATAATTAGGGGTCGCTACCATATCAGTTGGGACAAGATTAGTGAGCGGCAAGGCAATTGAGGTCTTGCTTTGAACGGATGCTCTTATTAGAGAAAGCCCCAAAGTTTCGGCAGGCTGATCCTGCCCGTCATTCAGGGATTTGACACGAGATGGACAATAACAACACCATTGCTGGCTGGGTATTAGCTGGCGGAATCGCGGCACTCGGCTTTTCAATCCTTAGCGGAAAATATTTCCACGCGGACAAATATGAGCGCCCCGAAACCATGGGCTATGTGATTGAAGGTGTCGAATCATCTGACGGTGGCAAGGAAGAAATGCCGATGAGCATGATGCTTGCAAAGTCGGACGTTGCGGCTGGTGAAGCGGTGTTCAAGAAGTGCATTGCCTGTCACACGATCAATGAAGGCGGTGCCAATGGTATCGGCCCGAATCTCTATAATTCTCTGGGCAAGCGGCATGGCAATGTCGCCGGCTTTGCTTATAGTGATGCTCTGTCATCAGTCGAAGGCAACTGGAATTTCGACAACATGAATGCGTGGCTGATTTCTCCGCGCAAATATGCGCCGGGTACCAAAATGACATTTGCCGGACTGAGCAAGCCCGAAGATCGTGCCAATGTTATCGCCTATATGAATGCGCAAGGGTCTAACTTGCCATTTCCTGAGCCACCAGCGGAAGAAGCGCCGGCAGAAGGTGAAGCGGTCGCTGAAGCAGAAGCCGATGCTGCTGCTACCGAAGTTGCGGAAGAAACTGTGGCAGCAGACGAAGCGGCTGCGGCGGAATAAAATCCCGACGGGTCAATTACAGTTCTACCGGTCAATCGCTGTCGGCTTTTAACCGCAGTCTAAACCGTAAAACTCCTGGATAATAGCCCAGGCTTCATCCGCAGTTTCAACAAATTGAAACAGGTCGAGATCTTTGGCGCTAATCGTGCCTTCTTCGGCCAAGGCGTCGAAATTTATCACGCGATGCCAGAAATCTTTACCGAATAGGATGATCGGAAGCGGTTCCATCTTGCCGGTCTGAACCAGCGTCAGCAGTTCAAAAAACTCGTCAAACGTACCGAAGCCGCCTGGGAATACTGCAACAGCCCTGGCGCGTAGCAGGAAGTGCATCTTACGCAGCGCGAAATAGTGGAACTGGAAACTGAGAGATGGGGTCACATATTCATTCGGTGCCTGCTCGTGCGGCAGGACGATGTTGAGGCCGATTGATTCTTTGCCTGCATCGGTCGCGCCGCGATTGGCCGCTTCCATAATGGAGGGTCCACCCCCGGAGCAGACAACAAAGTCACGTTTGCCATTTTCCGTAATTCCGCAATCGCTGGCGATTTGGCCCAATTTGCGGGCTTCATCGTAATATTTGGATTTTTCTTTCAGCCGCTGGGCGGTCTTCAAAGAGGCATCGTCGGTGGCTGCTTCGACGAGTGCATCTGCCTTGCTGGGCTCGGGGATGCGCGCTGAGCCATACATGACCAGCGTTGAGCCAATACCCGCCTCATCAAGCAACATTTCTGGTTTCAACAGTTCCAGCTGAAACCGGACTGGCCGCAATTCCTCGCGGAGCAGGAAGTCATTATCCTGGAAAGCCAGCGTGTAGGCGGGGTCTTCGGTCTGTGGGGTACTTAGGGCCTGTTGTTTGGCGAAATCTGCTTCTTGTTTTGCACGATAGAAGCGGCGGTCGTGTAAATCTTTATTTGTCATGGCTCTGCCCTAGAGCATAGCAATGTGACTTGCCAATAAACTTAATGGTTTATCGAAAAAATCATTCTAGCGGCAATAACCGTTGCCACCCATGTCAAAATGGAAGTGATCGGAATGCGCGGCATTGAAATCGGGGCTGAGTACGGTTCCGAAACGCCTACAGGCGCTTTTGTGGATCGCCCGCAAGAATTTCTTCTCCTGCCGCCCATTTCTCCAGTTTTTGGTAAGCGTAATGCGCCGCCCATCGGCTAAAACAAAGCCCGACACGTCGATGGCATTGGCGCGCCCATGTTCGGACAGACGATTGGATCCGGCGACACGGCGGCAACTATAACTGCCCATGGTCTCAATTCTCACCAGTTCGCTTCCGAGATATTGGCGCGCGGCGCGTCTGACCGCATATTCTGTCCATGCGGCAAATTTGTTCGCCAGCTCGCATCTGACCGGCCCGAGGTTTGAAATCTCCGTACTGCGACCGACATCCAGCATTGTGATCGCATCTATCTGGCTACAACCGCCGGAGAAATTTTGATCGGGCAGGGGTGAAAAACGGACACCGGCATTGCGCAATTCTCCGAAACACTGACGGGCGCTGGGACTCGGATCAATTTTCGTGCTGCTGGATGGCCGTTTGCTGTCAGGTATGCCGCAAGCACCCAGTGCGAGTGACAGCATCCCCAAAATCAAAAAATTGCGCAAAACGGGTGTATGAACAGATGGGTTTTTCATAAGAACTACTTGACGAAGAGATCCTAAATCGGAGCTGAAGATCAGGGTCTATACCTGTTTTTCAGCCAAATAGGATGGTCTTTGCGACAAATGGAATTTTTCTTTCGCGACGTTCAATCTGTGTCATCCTAAAAAAAAGCCACTTTGATAGACGCTTGGATATTGCCGCTTGACTTGCTGCGCTGCAACAACCATTGCGGCGACGGGCCACGCGGTCCCAACGCCGCGCGAGCTCTCTGTAAGGAGAAGCATACATGACTGATACTGTGTTACCGCAACCCGAGTTGCGTCCAAATTGCCCGAATTTTTCATCGGGCCCAACCGCCAAATTTCCTGGCTGGTCTCTCGACAAAATCAATACCGTGGCCATGGGCCGCTCTCATCGCTCCGCGACAGGAAAGGGCCGACTGAAATATGCTATCGACCTTAGCCGAGAGTTGCTGGGCATTCCTGACGACTATCTGATCGGCATTGTTCCTGCGTCCGATACCGGCGCGGTTGAGCTGGCGATGTGGAATATGCTCGGCGCGCGTCCGGTGACCGTTGCGGCTTGGGAAAGCTTCGGCAATGTCTGGATACAGGATGCTGTGAAACAGCTTAAGCCTGCAGACCTCACCGTCCTCGAAGCCGATTATGGCGAAATTCCCGATCTGAGTCAGATCGACAAGGGTGATGATATTGTCTTCACCTGGAACGGCACGACGTCAGGAGCAAAAATTCCGAATACCGACTGGATTGCTGACGATCGCGATGGTGTCACGATCAACGACGCTACCAGCGCCGTTTTTGCGCAGCCTATGGACTGGGCGAAGCTCGATGCCACCACCTATAGCTGGCAGAAAGTCATGGGTTCAGAAGCCGGCCACGGCATGCTGATCCTCAGCCCACGCGCTGTTGAACGGATTGAAAGCTACAGCCCAAGCTGGCCGCTGCCGAAAATTTTCCGTGTGAAGAAAGGCGACAAGCTTAATCGTTCTATCTTCGAAGGCGCGACCATCAACACACCTTCTTTGCTGGCGACAGAAGATTATATCGCTTCGCTGGAATGGGCCAAATCCATTGGCGGATTGCCTGAGCTGCATGCCAGGGCAGATCGCAATGCCAAGCTGGTCCATGACTGGATCGAAGCGACACCATGGCTCCGCAATATGGTCAGCGATCCCGCAAAGTGGACGAATACAGGCGTCTGCATGATGTTCCAGGGTGATTGGTATGATGGTCTGAATGATGATCAGAAAGCCTCTGTGCCCAAGAAGATCGCCGGGATGCTCGAAGAGATGAATATCGGCTATGACTTTAATGGTTATCGCGATGCACCAGCATCCTTGCGCATCTGGTGCGGTTCGACCGTTGAGGAAGAAGATATCCGCCGCCTGCTGCCCTGGATTGAATGGGCCTATGCACAGGTCAAAGCCGAGATTTAACATTTATCCGTCATTCCAGTGGAAGCTGGATTCTCCTTGCGAGCTAGCGCCACAATTATGGAGATCCCAGCCTTCGCTGGGATGACGAGAATCAAAAGAGATTTTCTATGCCAAAAGTACTTATTTCCGACAAAATGGATCCCAAAGCCGCCGAAATTTTCCGTGAACGCGGTGTAGAAGTGGATGAAATTACGGGACAGACACCGGAAGAATTGATGAAGATTATCGGTGATTATGATGGTCTTGCCATCCGCTCATCAACCAAAGTGACGCCTGAGATACTGGAAGCCGCCACCAACCTGAAGGTGGTTGGCCGCGCCGGTATTGGTGTCGACAATGTCGATATTCCCGCTGCATCGACCAAGGGCGTGGTGGTTATGAACACTCCGTTTGGCAACAGCATTACAACAGCGGAGCACGCCATTGCGATGATGTTTGCGCTGGCGCGGCAACTGCCATCTGCCGATGCCTCGACCCAGGCTGGCAAATGGGAAAAATCGAAATTCATGGGGGTTGAGCTGACCAACAAGACGCTCGGCTTGATTGGTGCCGGTAATATTGGCTCGATTGTTGCCGAGCGCGCCATCGGGCTGCGTATGAAGGTTGTCGCCTATGACCCGTTTCTAACCGCAGACCGTGCGGTTGAGATTGGAATCGAGAAAGTGACGCTCGACGAGCTGCTCGAACGCGCTGATTTCATCACCATGCACACGCCGCTGACGGACCAGACCCGTAATATCATGTCTGCCGAAGCCATTGCCAAAACCAAGTCCGGTGTGCGAATCATCAATTGTGCCCGCGGCGGTTTGATTGATGAAGCGGCCTTGAAAGAGGCGTTGGAATCCGGCCACGTCGCCGGCGCAGCGCTGGATGTTTATGCGGAGGAGCCAGCAAAGGAAAACGCGCTCTTTGGCACGCCAAACCTTATCTGTACGCCGCATTTGGGAGCTTCGACCAGCGAGGCGCAGGTTAATGTCGCCATCCAGGTAGCGGAACAGATGGCCGATTATCTGGTCAATGGCGGCGTCGAAAATGCACTGAACATGCCTAGTCTTTCTGCCGAACAGGCACCGAAGCTCAAGCCTTATATGACGCTGGCAAATCAGCTGGGATCAATGATTGGCCAGCTATCCAGTAGTTCGCTGAAAGGTATTTCGGTAGAAGTTGAAGGCGCAGCCGCCGAGCTCGATCCAAAACCGATTACCGCTGCTGTTCTCGCCGGGTTGATGGCAGCCTATAGCGACTCGGTGAATATGGTGAATGCGCCCTATCTTGCGAAAGAGCGTGGTCTTGACGTCCGTGAAGTGCGACATGACCGTGAGGGCGACTATCACACGTTGGTCCGCGTATCGGTCACGACCGATGAAGGCGAGAAGTCCGTAGCGGGCACGCTGTTCGGTTCTTCCGGACCGCGTCTTGTTGAGATGTTTGGCATCAAGGTTGAGGCGGATCTGGAAGGCGACATGCTTTATATCGTTAACCAGGATCAACCCGGCTTTATTGGTAGCGTTGGCTCAACCTTGGGCGAGGCGGGTGTCAATATCGGTACTTTCCATCTGGGGCGCCGTGCGGATGCACCGGGTGGAGAAGCTGTGTTGCTGCTTTCCATCGATTCGCCAGTGGAAGAACCAGTGCTGTGGGCCGTTTGCCAGCTTGAGGGCGTGAAAACGGTCAAAGCACTGCGCTTCTAAACAGAAGAGCAAAAAACCGGTGGCCTGAGCGCGCGCTTAGGCTATGGAGACGAAAGTCTATGCAAAAGCTGTCTAACTTGCTGCCTGAAGGCTTTCACGATTCCCTGCCGCCCCATGCTGAAGCAGGGTCGCGTCTGGAACGTGATGTACTCGATACGCTGGCCAGTCATGGCTATGCGCGGGTGTCTCCACCCTTGGTTGAATATGAGGATGTGCTGACGGGCCGGATGACCGGATCGGCAAAAAGCGATTTGATGCGTTTTGTTGATCCGATTTCGCAGCGGACCTTGGCCCTACGACCCGATGTGACAATGCAGATCGGCCGCATTGCTGCAACCAGCCTGTCGGAGGCAGCACGGCCCTTACGTCTCAGCTATTCCGGACAAGTATTGAAGTTGCGTTCCGGTCAATTGCGCCCGGAACGCAGCCGTTTGCAGATTGGCGCCGAGCTGATCGGAACCGATAGCGTTGCAGCGGCGAGTGAAATCGTGTCGGTCGCAATCGAAGCATTAAGCCGGGCCGGTTTGATCGGCATTACGGTGGATTTCACCATGCCGGACTTGGTGGATATTCTATCCGCCGGACCATTGCCACTGAGCGCTGCCCAGGCAGCCGAGGTGCGCAGCGAACTCGACATGAAAGATGCAGGCGGCCTCGCCGAACTGGGTGCGGTTGGCTATCTGCCATTGATTGAGGCAACAGGGCCTTTTGATGATGCCATGGCTAAGATGCGTTCGTTTGACAGTGACAATCTGTTGGCATCGCGGCTGGACGGCATTGCCGCTATTGGCGCGAACATAAAAGACAAAGCGAACCTCACCCTCGACCCAACCGAGCGGCATGGCTTTGAATATCAGAACTGGTTTGGCTTTACGCTGTTTGCAGAGGGTTTCGTCGGTGCGATGGGCCGCGGCGGCAGTTATGAGATACCAACAGCGGATGGCGGGATGGAAAATGCGGTCGGCTTCTCGCTCTATCCGAGCCCACTGATCGACGCCGGCTTCAGTGCCAAGGCCAAGGACATATTGTTCTTGCCCCTTGGACATGACAGTGAAATTGCCGCTTCGTTGCGCGCTAAGGGATGGCGCACGGTTGCCGCTCTTTCGGATAGTGATGATGCCGCCACTTTGGGTTGTACGCATCATCTGGACGGCGACAAGCCGGTAGCAATTTAACAGGAAGACTTTTTAGATATGGCCAATGTAACGGTTATCGGTGCCCAATGGGGTGATGAGGGCAAAGGCAAGATTGTCGACTGGTTGTCGGAACGCGCTGATGTCGTGGTACGGTTTCAGGGCGGTCATAATGCTGGTCACACATTGGTTGTGGATGGCGAAGTCTATAAGCTTTCTTTGCTGCCCTCCGGTATTGTCCGCGGGGCGCTGTCGATAATCGGCAATGGTGTTGTTCTCGATCCCTGGCATTTGCGTGACGAGATTGAAAAGCTGGGCAAGCAGGGTGTGGCGATTAATGCGGATAATTTCGGTATCGCTGAAAACTGCCCGCTGATCCTACCGATTCATCGTGATCTTGATGCGCTGCGCGAAAATGCGAGCGGGAAGGGCAAGATTGGCACGACCCAGCGCGGTATTGGACCGGCCTATGAAGACAAGGTTGGGCGTCGTTCGATCCGGGTATGCGATCTCGCTTATCTTGATGATCTGGGGCCACAACTGGACCGGCTTTGCGCCCATCATGATGCCCTGCGCGCCGGCTTTGGCGAGCAGCCCGTGGATCGGGAGCGTTTGCTGGCCGATCTGAGAGAAATTGCCGACTCTGTACTGCAATATGCGCAACCGGTCTGGAAACGGCTGAACGAAGCGCGCAAACGCGGCGACCGGATATTGTTCGAAGGTGCACAGGGCGTGTTGCTGGATGTGGATCACGGGACCTATCCGTTCGTGACCAGCTCCAACACCATCTCCGGTACGGCTGCTGGCGGTTCAGGCATTGGCCCCTCGGCAACCGGTTATGTTCTGGGAATCGTGAAGGCCTATACAACCCGAGTCGGTTCGGGACCGTTCCCGACGGAGCTGGCTGATGACATCGGTCAACGCCTCGGCGAGCGCGGGCATGAATTTGGCACCAACACCGGGCGGCAGCGGCGTTGCGGCTGGTTCGATGCGGTGTTGGTCCGGCAGGCCCTGGCGGTATCCGGCGTTAGCGGAATTGCGCTGACCAAGCTCGATGTGCTCGACGGCTTTGAAGAGCTGAAAATCTGTGTTGGCTATGACCTTAACGGCGTAACCTATGACTATCTTCCGCCGCATCATCAGGATCAGGAAGCGGTGACGCCGATTTATGAAAGCATGGCCGGTTGGAGTGAATCGACGGCTGGCGCACGAAGCTGGGCAGACTTACCGGCACAGGCGATCAAATATATCAAACGTGTCGAAGAGCTGATCCAGTGCCCGGTAGCGCTTGTTTCCACATCTCCCGAGCGGGAAGATACGATATTGGTGACGGACCCCTTTGCTGATTAGACCTTTCTTGCTTCTGACGCTGACAATCGTCGGTGGCTGCAGCGCGGCCGAGCCTTTGCAGCAGGCCGATAATGACGAGAGTGCGATTGTGCTTCCGGTCATTCCGGCCGGGACCAAAGCCGACAGTATCCTGGTCGACAAAAGCGATCGGACCCTCATCCTATATAAGGGCGACAAAGAAATCGCGCGCTATGGCAATATCCGCTTTGGCGACACGCCCGAGGGACATAAGCGTTTTGAAGGGGACGAACGCACTCCGGAAGGGCGTTACACGATAAATGGCCGGAACCCCGGCAGCAGCTACCATCTCAGTTTGCGCATATCCTATCCCAATGCGGCCGACCGCGCCTATGCTGAAGCGCGAGACAAGTCACCCGGGGGTGATATCTTCATTCACGGCCAACCTAATGGCCGCGACGGCGCGCCAATAGCATCGGATTGGACCGATGGCTGTATCGCGTTGAGCGATGCAGAGATTGAACAGATATGGGAAACCGTGCCTGACGGGGCGGAAATATATATCCTTCCCTAAACGTCGTCCGCCGATATCATTTCCTCGACATCAATCTCGCCGGTCATCACCGCCACCGTGGTTGCGATAGCGGCATCACCGGAAACATTAGTTGTCGTACGCATCATGTCCATGATCCGGTCAACACCAGCAACAAAGGCAATGGTCTCCAGAGGAACACCGACACTGCCGAAAACGAGCGCCATCATGATCAGGCCCGCGCCCGGAATGCCCGCTGCGCCAATTGCACCGAGGGTTGAGGTAATCGCGATCAGAATATAGTCACCAAAACTGAGATCGACTCCGAAAATCTGCGCTCCGAACAAGGTTGCGAGGCCCAGATACATGGCCGTGCCATTCATATTGATCGTCGCACCCAGTGAGACAACAAAGCTGGCGACCGAGTTGCTGACGCCCAGATTGCGCTCCACGCAGCGCAAAGTCACGGGCAGGGTCGCGTTGGATGAAGCGGTCGAATAGCTCACTGCAATGGCGTCAATAATGCCCCGGAAGAAATCAATCACGGGCAGCTTGGCAATGAATTTGATCATCGATGAGTACATAACCCCGATAATCAGCAAACAGCCGAGATAGTTCAGCCCAACCAGCTGTGCGAGGGAGACGAGTGCATCGGGGCCGAGTGTACCAGCAACCCATGCCATTAGCGCGAAGACGCCAAAAGGCGTCAGTTCCATGACGATCATCGTAACCTTTTGCATCACAATGGCACCGCTATCGAAAATCTTGGCAAGCGGCTTGCCTTCTTCCTTTGCCATCAAGATGCCGATGCCAATCAGCAACGCAAATACGATCAACGGCAAAACCCGTACGTCGGCCATCACCTGCACCGGACTGTCCGGAACAATGGAAAGAATCATGTCAACGGCAGTGGTTTCACTAGGAGCAGGCGTTTCGCCTTTCTGGATTGCGCTGGTGTCAACGCCTTTACCGGGTGCAAAAAACGTACCCAGGGCTAGGCCGAGCCAGGCTGCAATCTGGCCGGTTATGATGAATAATATCATTGCCCGCCCGCCTACACTGCCGAGCTTTCGCAAATCTCCAAGGGCGGCAACACCCGCAACCAGCGAGAAGAAGATCAACGGAACGACCAGCATCCTGATCGCTTTGATAAAGAAATCACCGATCCATTTTATCGTTTCGGATTCCGGTCCCCAGATCAGACCGGTGATCACACCAAGAACCAAAGCTGCGATGACACGCTGCCATAGTGGAATCTTAAACCAAAAAGAAAGCATGCATCCTCCCGAAAATATTTTTATGGAGCCTATCCTGCACCTTTCGCGGGAGCAAGCGCCTTTACCGCAACGGATTTTGCGGTAACGATATTATATCCAAAAGCTTATTGCCAGACAGGTAGCGAGACCTACCCCAAAAGTAAGTGGAATACCTGCCTTGAAAAAATCAGTGAACCGATAGTTGCCCGCAGCATAGACCAATGTGTTGGTTTGATAACCGATGGGTGTCGCGAAACTGGCCGAGGCGGCAAACATGACGGCAATCACCAACGGCCTTGGATCGACGCCGAGATCCTGGCCCAGGGCGATAACGATCGGCGTAATGATGATGGCCACGGCATTATTGGTAACAATTTCGGTCATGAATACGGACAGCACATATACAGCAAAGACCAAAGCCCAAGGCGGCAAAGCCTGGAGCCAGGGTGTAAGCTGATTGACGATCAAGTCGACGCTGCCCGCCTGTTGTAAGCCAAGGCCAACGGCGAGCATCCCGAAAATCAGCACAAGCACATTGCCGTCCATCGATCCCCAAGCTTCCTCGGCATCAATGCAGCGCGCGAGCAATATCGCGCCGACCGCCAATATGGCTGCGACTGCCAAGGGAATGATATTCAGCGCAGCGAGGGCAACCACAGCGACAAGAGCGCCAATAGCAATTGGCGCGCGATCTCTTCGAAAAGCGCGGATTTTGGTCTGGCCGACACCAAATAGATTGGGATTTTCATACATCCGCTGAATATCTTTGGTCGATCCCGTGACCAGTAGCCGGTCAGCAGCATGAATGCGTGCGTTGGTGAGATCAGATCGCGGTAAATTGCGATACCGGGTCATGCCCAATATCCGAACGTTCAGCTGTCCGAGAAATGGAATATCGAACAGGCGGTTGCCGATGCTGGGGTGACCGGGAGCAACTGTAGCCTCAACCAGTTCTTCACCCAAAGGTCCAACGTCACCGGATCGTACAATGCCGATTTTAAAATCTTCTGACGACCGCAGTGAAATAAGTTCGGCGAGATCAAGCCGGACGACTATCCGGTCACCGGCGCGCAATTCATGATGTTCCAGATCATGGCGGATATAGCTGCTGAGCCGTTTGACTGCAGAAACATTTACACTGGTCCGGCGGATGATCGGTACTTCGGAAAGCATTTTCCCGATGGCGGTAGACCGGTTGCGAACAGTGAGTTCGGTTAGGAAGTCACTTTCGTCGCTACTTGCAAATTCCCCGCTTGCTTCTCCTTTTGGAAGTAGCCAGCTGCTGAACAAAACCATCATGATAGTGCCTGCTACTGCAGCAACCAGACCATAGGGTGTTATTTCGAATATCCCGAAGCCCTCCATGCCGGTGTCTCGGGCTACGGCATCAACAATCAGGTTGGTGGACGTGCCGATCAGAGTGGTGGTTCCACCCAAAATACAGATGAAGCTGAGGGGGATGAGAAGTTTCTTGGAGGATATCCCAGTGGCGCGAGACAGGCGGATAATGATCGGTATAAGGACCAGCACAACCGGCGTATTGTTCATGAATGCTGAAGCAACAAAGGCTCCCAGAAACATCTCCACCACCGCCAGTCTGGGGCGTTTTTTGGCGCGTTCGATAATGAATCCGGCAATCGCGTCAATTGTCCCGGTTCTCAGCAAGGCTCCAGACAATATGAACATCGCAGCAATGGTGATCGGCGCGGTATTGGAAAAGACCGAGAACAGGCCGTCTGAATCGATGATACCCAAAAAGAGAAAGGTGCAGGCACCCAATACGGCAACAACCGCTGCAGGAAAGCGCTCCATAATGAACCCGGCGAAAAGAAAGCCGAGAATAACAAGACCAATAACCGCCTTATGCGCCTGAATATAGTCATCAACGACATGAAGGACGAGGTCGATCATTTATTGATACTCATCCACACTGCGCTCTGTGCAGCAATTTTTGGTCTGCGAGCACCAGTGCCATCATCGCTTCCACGACGGGGACACCGCGTATCCCGACGCATGGGTCATGGCGGCCCTTTGTGGTAATTTCTGTCGCTTCTCCGTCGCGGGTTATGGTGTCGACCGGCGTCAGGATCGAGCTGGTGGGCTTGAAGGCGACACGGCAGAAAATAGGCTGTCCTGTTGATATCCCGCCTGCAGTTCCGCCAGCATGGTTGGATTCAAAGCGAGGGCCTTCATTTCCAGGGCGCATCGCATCAGCATTATCTTCACCGCGAAGACGGGCAGCGGCGAAGCCGTCGCCAATCTCCACACCTTTAGTGGCATTGATGGTCATCATCGCCGCAGCGATTTCGCTGTCGAGTTTGGCGTAGACGGGTGCACCCCATCCAGCAGGAACGCCGGTTGCTTCACAGGCGATGATCGCGCCTAGGCTGCTGCCATCCTTGCGCGCGCCATCGACAAGGGCTTCCCAGCGTTTCGCAGCAATCGCATCCGGACAGAAAAACGGATTATTGCCAATTTCGTTGGCGTCAAAATTTGCCATATCAATCGCATCACCGCCAATTTCAGCAACCCAGGCACGAAGCGAAACTTCGGGAATGGCAAGACGGGCGACCGCACCTGCTGCGACACGGGCTGCAGTTTCCCGAGCACTGGATCGGCCGCCACCGCGATAATCACGAAAACCATATTTGGCGTCATAGGCATAGTCGGCATGGCCGGGGCGATAGGCCTTGGCAACTTCGCTATAATCCTTGGATCGTTGATCCACATTTTCGATCATCAGTGAAATGGGCGTGCCAGTGGTTTTGCCTTCAAATATACCCGAGAGGATCTTGACCTGATCGGGTTCCTGCCGCTGCGTCGTAAATTTTGATTGGCCAGGGCGCCGGGCATCCAGAAAGGGTTGAATATTTGCTTCGCTTAACTCCAGACCGGGAGGACAGCCATCGACCACCGCGCCGAGCGCAGGTCCGTGACTTTCTCCCCAAGTGGAAAATCGAAAAACGCGGCCGAAACTGTTAAAACTCATATACCCTCATCTATTGGCCCACTTTTTTTGTTTTTACAGGCGACCAAAGGCGGGCGCATATTCTGCGCGTCCTGACTGCGGCTTTTGGGCCGTCTCGTCAAGCCAGAGTGCTTGAAAATACGGCCCGGCAAAGGGGGAGGTAAATGGCTCTGCATCCTCGACGGAAAAGCCAAATCGCGAATAATAGTGCGGGTTACCAAGCAATATGATCAATTGCCAGTCCTGCGCTTTTGCCCAATTGATGGCAGCGCGAACAAGTTGTGATCCGATGCCGTCATGCTGGCGCTTTGGTGTTACAGCAACCGGCCCAAGGCCCAATGCCTTGACAGGTCGATCGTCGGCTGTGACATCCATCGGACTTAGCGCGATATGGCCGATAATCTTCTCATTTTCCTCGGCAACATGGGAAAAGAGCAAATCGCCATCACCGCGTAGCATATCAACGAGCCGCGCTTCGGCATCTGTTGCAAATGCCGCCGCGTTTACAGCAAAGATGGGTTTTTCATCACCAGACTGCTCGGGTCGTAAAAGCATTAATCCAGCGCGATATCGGGCGCATCTTCCTGCTTCATGCCGATCGTGTGATAGCCCGCGTCAACATGATGCGTCTCACCGGTCACTCCGGATGATAGATCCGATAGGAAATAGAGCGCAGACGACCCGACATCATCAATGGTGACATTGCGGCGCATAGGCGCGTTCAGTTCATTCCATTTCAGGATATAACGGAAATCCCCAATGCCAGAGGCCGCCAGGGTTTTGATTGGCCCGGCAGAAATGGCATTCACTCTGATGCCATCCGGTCCTACGTCATTCGCCAGATATTTAACCGACGTCTCCAGTGCAGCCTTGGCAACGCCCATCACGTTATAATGCGGAATGACCTTTTCCGCCCCGTAATAGGATAAAGTCAACATCGATCCACCGGGATTCATCATTGCTGCGGCCCGTTTGGCCACCGCAGTAAAGCTATAGACGCTGATGTTCATTGTCATGAGGAAATCATCGAGCGTCACATCAAAATATTTACCGCGCAGGGCTTCCTTGTTGGTGAACCCGATTGCGTGAACGACAAAGTCAATCGTCGGCCATTTTTCGGCAAGCTCGGCAAATGTCTTATCCAGTTGATCCATGTCAGAGACGTCACAATCCAATAGGAAATCACAGCCCAGTTCTTCGGCCAGTGGTTTGACACGCTTGGCCATGACTTCGCCTTGATAGCTAATCGCCAGCTCGGCGCCTGCCTCCGAAAGCTGTTTTGCAATGCCCCATGCCAGCGACTTGTTGTTCGCCAGACCCATGATCAGGCCGCGTTTGCCCTTCATCAGTTCATTCATTGCCAGTCCTTTTCACATGTAAAATTCGGTTTTCAATAGCCTGCATGCCGCTGATATTCCAGAAAATCATGCTTTGCCGTTCATGATTCCGGTTCTTCGTTCTGCGGCCGGTCGGCCAGCGCAGCATTGAGTTCGGATCCAATCACCATACCAAGCCCGATGAGATAGAAAAAAATCAAGGTGATCATGACACCAGCAAGGCTGCCATAAGTGAGTTGGTAATTAGCGGCATATTTCAGAAAAAGCGGCAGGAAACCAGTTATGAGAAGCCACCAGCCGCTAATGAACACGGCCCCCGGCCATTTGGGAAAGGCGCGCGACCGATATTGGCGGGGTGTCAGCAGCCGGAACAGCAGATAAAGTGTGATGAAAAGGATCAAGAAGGGCAGTGCGCTGGATAAAGAGAACCACGTTGTGCTGTCCGCCAGATCTGGGAAATATCCGCCAAGAAACTCGCTGATCCCGGCCACGACAAATTGTGCACTGAGTGCCAGCATCGCGAAAAATACGGACAGGATGATCAGGCTGATTGAAGTCAGGCGATATTCCCAAAAGGCCCGCTGCGCTGTCACACCGTAAGCGCGGTGCAATATTTCGCGGATGGTTTCGATCAGGCTGGCCGTGGTCCACAAACCAACCGCGGCGCTGAACCACAATAGCGGCCCGGTTCGCGCGCCCATCGCATCCTGGATCGGATCATGCAACGCGCTGGCAACAGTAGGTGGAACGGTTCGCAGAAATGCTTCAACAAAGTCCACGCCGATGGCTGTTTGTCCGATGCTCCCAGCAATGGCGGCGGCAACAATGAAAAAGGAAAAGACCGCCAATAGTGCGAGATAGGCAAAATTTCCGGCAAAAGTGAAGCCGTCTGTATAGACGCCCACAGCGGTGCGCTCGACGACGGAAATAATCCGTCGCGGCAAATGGCCTTCGGCCAATGTCCTGGCCGCTCGTTCGCTCTTCCGCCCCGGCCGCAACGGTTCTTCGCGGCGGGCTTCGGGGGAAAGAGGTGAGGAATCAGACATGAATGATGTTAATCAAGATCAAACGCCCATATCAGCACGGGGGTTTTCGCCATTATCCCAGTTTTCGACAAACTCGGCGAGCTTATTATTATCCTTGGGCAGTGTGATCATCAAGGTCACCAAATGATCGCCACGTCCGCCAGATTTCTTGTGAAAACCTTTGTTCTTGAGGCGTAGTGTTTTGCCGGAATCGGACCCGGCAGGGATCGAAAGCATGACCGGGCCATCCACGGTGGGAACCTTGATCTTGGCGCCTTCGACGGCTTCTTTCAGACTTATGGGCAGCTCCAAGGTCACATTATCACCATCTCGCTCGTAAAAGGGGTGGTCATTGATGTGGATGGTGACAAGCGCATCGCCGTTGCCTCCGGGCCCTTGCCGCCCTTTGCCACCAAGCCGCATTTGCGTGCCTTCTTCGACGCCCTTGGGCAAGCTCAGGTCAATAGTTTTGCCATCTTCCAAGGTGATCCGCTGTTTTTCCAACGTCGCGGCAGCGATGAATTCAACCTTCAAGCGATAGGAGACATTGGCGCCTTTTGGGGGAGGGGCGCTGCGCTGGCGCGAACCAAATGGCCCCGAACTGCGGCCGCCACCGCCACCGCCACCGAATAGCCCCTCAAAAATATCGCCGAAATCGGTGCCGCTATTGCCAAAATCAAATTGCTGGCCACCACCGCCGCGTGAATAGGCTCCGCCCGGCCCGCCGCCAAACCCAAATCCCGCTGGATTGCCTTCAGCATCAATTTCGCCGCGATCAAACTGTGCACGTTTGTCCTTGTCGAGCAGCAGATCATAAGCCTTGGTGACGTCCGAAAAACGTTCCGTCGCCTTGGGATTGTCCTTGTTGCGATCAGGATGCAGTTCCTTCGCCAGCTTGCGATAGGCGCTTTTAATCTCCTTCTCGCTGGCGCCCTTGGCCACGCCCAATGCCTGATACGGATCTACCATTACTCTACCTTTTCAATTCCTTATCTCTCTTAAGATTGGAACCTTGTGCTGCCAATTCAACTTTAGTGTCTTATTGAGGTACTACGGCATCCGCAACTCTATTGTGACGCGTAAAGCGCAGTAGCAAATAGAGGATCAGGCCCAAAGGCCCCAGCATCAACACAAAAAACAATATGGGGACCTGAATCCAGCGAGCAAATCCGTATTTATCCGCGTTGCGTGCGACCCACATGCCGACAAACAGGTCAAATGACAGATAGTGAATCCAGCCGACCACGGCACCGCCATCCGTGGCGAGTAGCGCCTTAACCCCAGCAAGGCTGCCAAAATCCGGTGTCCCACCACCACTACCGCCATCGATCATGCCAGTTAATAGAGGTATGATGATGACGGCATAGGCAAGCGCCAACAACGACACCCCGCCATAGAAGACGCTGGTCATGACGAAATCTCGACGCGGGGCCAGGGCCAGAATCAGCCACATCAGCAAAGCCCAATTGTTTGTGATGGTGAAAATCAGTTCCCAATTCATAAAGTCTGTCCCCCTTCGTTCGATCGCGGTCAAGCTAGCATGAAAACCAGTCAGCGGCTATGCGCTCAGAATAGATCGGATCAAGTCGCTTAACAGCGAGGAAGCCGTCGCGTTTTCGCCAACCCATGATCTCGCTAGGCTGAGGGGACGTGGGAGATCGGTCATCGGTAGAAAAACCATCGCGGTGAGAAGGAAAAGCTCTCTTCCCCGCCAGCAATCTGGCTGATACAGCATCAATCATGAAAGACCCGTTTGATATATTTGCCAGTTGGTTTGCCGAGGCCCGCGAAACTGAACTGAACGATTCCAATGCCATGACGATCGCGACGGCTGATGCCAGCGGTCAACCCGCAGCGCGAATGGTTTTGCTCAAGGGATATGATCGCGACGGTTTTATTTTTTATACCAACCAGCAAAGCCGGAAGGCCGCCGATATCAAGGCTAACCCAAGGGCGGCTATATTGTTCCACTGGAAAAGCGTGCGCCGACAGATCCGGATCGAAGGCAATTTGTCGACCGTTTCGGATACAATTGCCGATGCCTATTTTGCAACGCGGAGCCGCGACTCACAATTGGGTGCCTGGGCATCCGATCAATCGCAACCGCTCGATGCGCGTGAGACTTTCGAAGCGCGATTTGAGGAGATTAAGGCGCGGTTTGAAGATCAGGATGTCACACGCCCGCCGCATTGGTCTGGCTATCGCCTGACACCATCGCGGTTTGAGTTCTGGCAAGATCGAGAACATCGGCTGCACGAACGGCGGATATTTGTTCGTGCCGATGATGATGCTAGCGAAATGTGGACGGAAGGAATGCTCTACCCATGACACAAGAAAACGGGATATTGCCTTATTATCATGTCGACGCCTTTGCGGATCGACCCTTTACCGGCAATCAGGCTGCAGTGATGCCGCTGGAACGCTGGCTTGATGATGATGTGCTGCAGGCCATCGGGGAAGAGAATAATTTTGCCGAAACCGCCTTTTATCTGCCCGATGCAACGGGACAGGCGGATTACGAGCTGCGCTGGTTCACGCCGACGATAGAAATCGGTCTATGCGGCCACGCGACCCTGGCAAGCGGTCATATCATATTGACACAAGATCCAGAGAGGGACCGTGTGACTTTTCGTACGCGCACGGCCGGAGTGCTGACCATGATCCGCAACGGCGACGGCTATATGCTTGAGTTGCCGGCCTATCCGCCATCACCCAAGGAGCGATTGGATGTGGTCGAACTGGTTGGTGGAACACCGATAGATATGCAGTTTCATGAAGGGCGCTATAATGTCATCCGCTATCAAACCGCCGATGAGGTTCTGGCGTTGAAACCGGATTTGAAGGCTCTGGCAGCGTTTGGCAACGAGCAGTTTATCTGCACAGCCCCCGGTAAAGATACAGATGCCTTGAGCCGAGTCTTCGTACCCGGCGGCGGCGTGGATGAAGATAGTGTCACTGGTTCAGCTCATGCTGTTCTGACGCCGTACTGGGCGAAAATATTGGGCAGAGACAGCTTTACCGCCTATCAGGCCAGTGGCCGTGGCGGCTATGTGCAATGCCGTCTGGATGGCGAAAAGGCCTGGCTTGGCGGCAATTGCGTGACCGTTGTTGAGGGTCAGTTTCGGTTATAAATCGCTGCGAGTATCGGGCTCGTAAACAGGTTTATTTACTGGTCGGGAACAGTGATACAATCCGTCCGATCTGGTCGCTCATCGGGCGCAGCACGTCGTCTTGCGTTTTGCCCAGCCGGACAATTGTCAGCTTCTGGTCTGGCGAAACCACAATCTGCTGACCGAGATGGCCCAGCGCGCCAAAGACCGTATCGGATGCCATGTCCGGGAATAACACTTGATTGCGACCTTCCGGGCGCTTCTTGTTCAGCCATATATGTCCGCCATAGGCCGGATCATTGGCTGACGATGTCCGCATGAACTGGACCCAGCTGACCGGCAGATGCTGGGCACCTTTGCGGGCGCCATTGTTGCGCAGGAATTCTCCAAACTTCGCATAATCGCGTGCAGTCGCCTGAATGATGCTACCGCCCAGAAAAGTACCATTGGCATCGAACTCAAAATAGGTGCCGTCCATGCCCAGCGGTTCGAGTAAACGACCGCGTATGAACCGCATGGCCGTATCCCGTCGCACCTTGGGATCTTCGCTTTTGGTCAATGTACGGGTGATGATATCCGCTAAAATGATGCTGGTCGCCGTGCTATATTCAAATTTCTCACCGGGCTCAGCCTCCATCGGACGCGCTTCGGCATAGGCCGCCGTATCGCCGGATCCGTCGAGGAAAAGCATGCGATTGGTGTCGGCTTCGTAGACGGTCTTGCCATTTTCTTCAGGGACCTCGGTATGGTCGAGACCGGATGACATGTGGATCAGCTGGCGCAGCGTTATGTCGCCCCGCGGGTCGCCAGGCCGTTGCCAGGCCGGGACAGGGGCGGGGTCATCGAGCACCAGCCGACCATCGGCAACAAGAAAGCCAACCAGCGCGCCGGTAAAGGACTTCGCCATTGACCAGCTGATAAAGCGGGTGTCCTCGTCATAACCTTCACCATAGCGCTCGGCGATGATCTCACCGCGGTGCATGATCAAAACCGCTCGGGTTTCGGACATTGCGGGATCTTCGAACAACGGAGAAATGGCAGTGTCCAATCGTGCTTTTTCGATTGGACTAGAGTCCGCTATATAAGCCAGTTCTTCGGCCGTTTTTTTGAGAGGCGCGGCAGGTTCATCACTGGCTCCGCAACTGGAGAGTGAAAAGGCGAACGCGGACAGGGTGGCGATTTTAATCTTGTGCATCAACATCGGTTGCACCAATAGAGGCCATTATGGCAACCGAAAAGAATGTTTCCCAGACCCAAAGTCGCAAAGGCCGTATAGCTCTATACATCTTGGTCCTATTTGTCCTGATATTGGCCGCGGTCTTCGCTTATAACTACACCTTTATCAAAGGGCAGTTGGGCATTGGTACCGCTTATGGCGCGCGCGTTGCCTGTTCCTGCCACTATGTCGGCGGTCGGGATTTGGCAGACTGTGAAAAGGATTTCGAGCCCGGAATGGAAGTAATCGGCCTGTCACAGGACGACAAGAAGCGCCGTGTAACAGCATCGGTTCCGCTATTGGCATCCGCGACCGCAGAATTTCGTGAAGGTTGGGGTTGTGTGATCCTGACTGAGGGCCAGGCCAACTAAGCCAAATCAGGCCGTAGCTGCCGCCAGCCACTGCTGCGACACTGCTCCGGTTTTTTCGATCCAGCCGCCACCGAGAACACGATCCTTGTGGTAGAAGACGGCTGCCTGACCAGGGGATACGCCATATTCCGGATTGTGGAATTGTAGCTTGTCGCCTTCAAGACGGGCATGCGTCGGTTTGGCCATAGAGCGGACTTTCACTTGCATCGGTCCTTCGAAATCACCGCCAATCCAGTTAATGTCCCGCAGCGTCGCTGAAGCCACGGCCAGTGCCTGCCTCGGTCCGACAAAGACACGTTTTGTCTCTGGTTCCAAGCGGATTACGTAAAGGGGCTCGGCCTGTCCGCCGATCTCCAATCCCTTGCGCTGGCCGACGGTATAGTGGATCAGTCCCTTGTGCCGACCCATTACGGTTCCGTCGATATGCACAATCTCGCCATCATCATCGGCTTCGGGCCGCAGTTTGCGGACGACTTTCGCATAATCTCCATCGGGCACGAAGCAGATATCCTGGCTATCCGGTTTGAAGGCAACCGTAAGTCCCATTTCTTTCGCAATCTCACGCACCTGGTCCTTTGGCATATCGCCGAGCGGGAAGCGCAGATAGTCGAGTTGATCCTGGGTCGTCGCAAACAGGAAATAGCTCTGGTCGCGTGCTGGATCCATGGCGCGGTGTAGTTCAGAGCCATTGTCACCCATGACGCGCCTAACATAATGTCCTGTGGCCAGACAGTCGGCGCCCAGCTCGCGGGACAGGTTGAGCAGATCAGTGAATTTAACGCCCATATTACACTGAACACAGGGAATCGGTGTCCGGCCGGCCATATACTCATCGGCAAAAACATCCATAACCGATTCCTGAAAGCGGCTGGCATGATCAAAGACATAGTGAGCAATGCCAAGCTTTTCGGCGACCGCCCGAGCATCACGGATGTCCTGGCCCGCACAGCAGCTGCCAGCGCGGCCGACGGCTTCGCCATGATCATAGAGCTGCAAGGTAATGCCAATGGTCTCTGCACCGGTGCGCGAGGCCAAAGCCGCGACGACGCTGGAATCGACACCACCAGACATGGCCACGACGATGCGTTTGCCGGTCAGATCGTCGCCGAGCTGAAATTCACTATTGATTCGGTCAGTCATAATGTCACGTCCCTTAACGATGAACCGGGTAAAGCGCCAGTTTTGCAGAAATACTGAGCGGAAACCCGGCGTTCCGTCCTGCTTTGGTTCATATTGGGACGAAAATGCGGATTGGAAGGAAGGTTTGCTTAACCAGTCCTAAGACCGCGTGAACGCCGCCTTTACGGATGTTTATATCTTCGTTGCTAGAAGCCTGTTTATGGAAATGAACTTCCCTCATAAGAATCTGGCTCAGACCAGTGCCGAAACGGATGCACCAGCAGGCAGCGCGCATGATGCGCTGATTGCGCATGCGATCGCACGCCAGACTCTGTCCCCCTCGGCCCGCGCATATATTGCACGGCGCAGTGGATTGGCTGTCCAGCCGATGCACAACAGTAAGGGATTGATGGAAGATCGGATCAAGTTTTTTGCAGGGGAGCGTCCACAAAAGAGCCCCTTTGCAAAAAGCGCACGCATTTTTGAGAAAGGCCATTTCCGGCCCGATCTATTGCGTGACGAAGCATCAGGTAAGGCAGCGCAAAAGAAAATATGAACGCGTTCTTTACCTTGGTGATTTAGTAGTTTGAAAAACTCTATGTCTAAAGATGTAACAAGATTTGGATTTAGAGTGAAATGCCGCAAGGCGTATATTGAGGGTAGTATGATCGAGAACCAAACAATTAAACCAGCGCAAGTCGTCGGCCCATTGGGCGAACCTTTGACTATCGCTGATTTGCCAGCTCCAGGCACGACACGCTGGGTTGTTCGACGCAAAGCAGAGGTTGTAGCCGCGGTAAATGGCGGTTTGCTGACTGTCGATGAAGTTTGTGATCGGTACAGTCTGTCATTGGAAGAATTCGCGTCGTGGCAGCGGGCGGTAGACCGGTCCGGAATGCCAGGCCTGCGGGTTACGCGGATTCAGCATTATCGGGATCTTTATGAGCGTCAGCAGAAATATTGATCGGCCCAGTGCCGCGATCTGACGGCTGTCGCCGTTGGATTAATCATCACTGTTAACGGCATAAAGGCCTCGGATGTTCTCATCCGGGGCCTTTGTTTTTGCATTTTTCTGACTATTTTCTGGTTTCGTTCGCGCATTCGTATAATATCGCCTGATCGTCCCAAAAAACAGGGGCTGTAAATCGGTCAGGAGGGAATATGATTAACTTTATAATCGCACTTGTCATGGGTGGTGTCATTGGCTGGCTGGCAAGCATGGTTATGGGCCGCGATGCTTCGATGGGAATATTCTGGAATGTCGTCGTAGGTTGTGTCGGATCGATGCTGGGAGGCTGGTTATTCAGCTTTTTCACCGGCGGTACACAAAATTTACGGGAAGCCCCGTTTAGCCCGATGACATTGCTTGTCGCATTTGGCGGTGCAGTGGTTCTGCTAGGGATCGTCAATTTAATAAAACGCGGTCGCGTCCGTTAAACAGACCAAAGCAACCCAGCAAATCAATATGTGAAAGGCTGGCCTGAACAGGGTCAGCCTTTGCATGTAAAAAACCGTGCCGACTCCATTATTCCACACCGTCTGAAGCGAGCTTGCACAATTGATGATTGTTCAGGCTTGTCGTAACTGATTTATTGATATAATACACCAATCATAAGAAGTCCTGATTTCTGCTGATCTCGCTGATTCTTTTGTATAATGCGGAGCGGAAATACGATAAGGCCGGGTTAAAGAGTGTTAACTATGAACTATGAATCGAAACTTTCCGGTGAAGACCTTGATGTCTCAATGTTAGATGACAGCGTTGAAAAGGGTCGCAAGAACCGGCGTCTGATGATCATCACGATAGCCATCATAGCGTTGATTATAGCTGTGGTGACATATCAGCTTATGTCTGGTGGCGGTACTGCTGTAGATGGCGCCGAAGACGGTCAAGCACCGGTTGTTACGGTAATTGTACCAGGCAAGCAGGATGTCATTCGCACCATAAATGCAACAGGTACATTGGCTGCGCGCCGGGAGATTCCGGTGGGAGTCGTTGGCGAAGGTGGTCGTGTGACCAATGTTTATGTGGATGCTGGCGACTGGGTGCGGCCCGGTCAGATAATGGCCAGTATTGACCGGTCCGTTCAAAATCAGCAGGCCGCCCGTTTGGAAGCATCGGTTGCTTCATCTCGTGCCGAACTGAATCTGGCTCAGGCCAATCTTGATCGTGCGGCTCGGTTGGTTGACCGCGGTTTTATTTCAAAAGCGGACATTGATCGGCTGACCGCAACGCGTGATTCCAGTGCCGCCCAATTGCGCGTCTCGCAGGCACAGCTGGCAGAAACGCGGGCTCGCAATCGGTTTTTGAACATTGTTGCGCCAAAAGGCGGCCTGGTGCTGGAACGCGATGTTGAAGTAGGCCAGACAGTTAGTCCGGGTAGCGGCATATTGTTTCGGCTCGCTCAAAATGGTGAGATGGAGTTGCAGGCGCGATTGAGTGAGAGTGACTTGGCCAGCGTTTCTGTTGGGGTTAGTACTGAGGTCGTACCGGTAGGGACGAGTAAAGTTCTGACCGGTCAAATCTGGCAAATCTCTCCGGTGATTGATGCTCAGTCGAGACAGGGTGTTGCCAAGATTGCGCTGAAATTTGATGACGCATTGCGCCCTGGTGGTTTTGCGAGTGCCAAGATACAAAGTGGTTCATCACAAGCTGCGGTGCTTCCGGAATCTGCTGTTCATGACGACGATAAAGGCAATTATGTCTATATAGTCGATAAGGACAACAAGATCGTTCGGCGGGGCATTGAGACCGCTGGAGTAAGCTCGGCTGGAGTTACGATCGCTTCCGGGCTTGCTGGGAATGAGCGAGTGGTCATGCGTGCGGGTGGTTTCTTGAACCCTGGTGAAACCGTACGGGCCGTGAACGAGGACAAAGGTGCTTGATCCATGCTGTTGAGATCTCCGCTAAGCATGAACCGGAACCACGGATTATAATATTATGAATTTTCGCAATATCTCTGCCTGGTCGATCCGCAATCCTGTAATTCCTATCGTCATTTTCGTGGGCATGATGCTCGCCGGTCTGGTCAGCTTTCAGTTGATCGATGTCCAGAATGACCCAGATATCGAGTTCCCGGTCGTGATTGTATCAATCTCGCAGCCTGGTGCAGCGCCGACAGAAATTGAAACCCAGATAACCCAGCGGGTTGAGGCGGCCGTGCAGGGGTTGGACGGTGTTGACAGTATCAGTTCGACTACTCGCGAAGGACGCAGTCAGACCGTTATCCAATTTGATATTGGCGAGAGCATTGATCAAGCGGTCAATGACGTCAAAAACGCGGTTGATCAGGAACGGAGCAATTTGCCGGATGGCATTCTTGAACCGCTGATAACCAAAGAGTCGACTTCTGGTAATCCTATCGCATATTTTGCGGTGGGCGCTGAAGATATGACGATGGAGCAGCTGAGCTGGTTTGTTGACGACACCGTTGCCAAAACCCTTTTGACGATTAACGGCATCGGAACGGTCGAACGCGGCGGCGGTGTTGATCGTGAAATTCGCGTTGTCCTGATCCCGGAAAGAATACAAGCACTTGGTGTAACAGCTTCGCAGATCAACAGCGCATTGCGCCAGTTGAATCTGAACGCAGCAGGCGGTCAGACTGAAATAGCCGGATCGCGCCAATCGGTCCGTGTTCTGGGTAATGCGAAAACAGCATTTGATTTGTCTCAAACCCAGATAGCCACTGGTGATGGTCGATCCGTCAAACTCTCTGACATCGCCAATGTTTCCGACAGTTTTAGTGAGCTGAGCCGCATTGCGCGCGTAAAAGGCAAACAGGTTGTCACATTCAGTTTGTCACGTGCAAAGGGCGCTTCTGACGTCACCGTCTATGACGATGCGGTCAAAAAAATGGAACAGATTGCTGAGGAAAATCCTGGCGTCAGTTTCACCCAGTTGTTTACCAGTGTAGGATTTACCAAGGCGCAATATAGAAGCTCCATGGCAGCGATGATTGAGGGCGCGGTGCTCGCCATCATTGTCGTATTTCTATTCCTGCGTGACTGGCGCGCAACCTTCATTTCGGCAATTGCCATTCCGCTTTCTGCTATCCCGACATTCTGGTTCCTGGATATGATCGGATTTAGTCTGAACCAGATGAGCTTGATGGCATTGGGCCTGGTGGCGGGTGTTCTGGTTGATGACGCGATTGTGGAGATTGAGAATATTGTCCGCCATATGCGAATGGGCAAATCCGCCTATCAGGCATCTATTGACGCAGCCGACGAGATTGGCTTGGCCGTTGTGGCGACGACCTTTTCGATTGTTGCGGTCTTCCTGCCCGTCGCGCTGATGCCCGGCATAGCAGGTCAATATTTCAAGGTTTTCGGTTTCACCGTCGTGATTGCGGTTCTGATGAGTTTGGCCGTCGCACGAATGATCACGCCAATGATCGCAGCCTATTTCCTGAAAGCGAAGGGCGAGGCGGATCACGCCAGCGGACCGTGGATTGGGCAATATGTGGACATATTGACCTGGACATTGGGCCGAGGGCGGTCAGAAGAAATCAAAGCACGTGGCGGCATATTTAATCGGATATATGCAAAGTTCTTCGATCACCGCATAATTATCATGGGGTTAGGTGTGCTGACTTTCGTGGTGACCATCGTGATGTTTATTGTCATCCCCAAAGAATTCTTTCCCACCGGAAATGAGGATTTCAGTCGGGTCAATATCGAAATGGTGCCGGGTACAACACTCGAGCAAACCGCCAGCGTGTCTGCTAAAGTGGCAGAAATTATCGACGCACAGCCAGAAACCCAAACAGCGCTTGAAAGTATCCGAGAAGGCAACGGGCGGATATTCATTACGCTGAAGGCTGAACGAGAGCGCAAGAGTTCTGAATATGAAGAGCAGCTAACACCGCAGCTTCAGGCCATTCCTGATGCGCGGGTGTCCTTCCTCAACAATAATGGCCCTGGCGGCGGTGGAACAGGTCGGGACTTTTCGATCATGTTATCAGGCTCTGATCCGGCATTGTTGGAACGGACTGCCGCGATTTTGGTAGAACAGATGAAAGGCCTGAAATCAGTAGTAGGACCGCGGGTTAACGCCGACCTGCAGAGACCGGAAATTCTGATCACGCCGCGTTCTGACTTGGCTTCACAACTGGGTGTTTCAACATCGGCTCTCAGCCAGACCATTCGTATTGCGACTTTGGGCGAGATCGATCAGAATAGTGCAAAATTCTCTCTCTCGGATAGGCAAGTTCCAATCCGCGTTGTGCTGCCGCGCAAATCACGCAGAGATTTTTCAACCATTGAAAACTTGCCAGTGCCAATCGCCGGTGGCGGATCAGTTCCGCTAAGCCGGGTTGCCGACATCAGCTTTGGTTCCGGGCCAACGACTATTCAGCGCTATAAGCAGAAACGCCGTATTTTTGTCGGTGCTGATCTTGCACCGGGCGTTGTGAAGGGCACGGCGCAAGCCCAAATTGACAAACTGCCTGTCATGCAGGACTTGCCTACCGGTGTATCGAATGCGCCCTTTGGTGCTGATGAGTGGCAACAGGAAATGCAAACCAATTTCGGTATTGCCTTGATGGCCGGGACGTTGCTGGTCTTTGCTGTCCTCGTGTTGCTCTATGGCCGTGTCATGTCGCCGCTGGTCAATATGGGATCATTGCTCTTGGCGCCATTGGGTGGTCTGATTGCGTTGGTTATGGTTGGGCAGGCACTGTCTCTCCCCGTATTCATTGGCATTTTGTTGCTATTTGGCATTGTCGCCAAAAACTCGATCCTTCTTATCGACTTTGCGCTCGAGCAGATGGAGCTCGGCATGCGAAAACGCGAAGCCATTATTGAAGCGGGCCGAAAACGGGCCCAGCCTATTGTCATGACCACCGTGGCAATGACTGCGGGTATGATTCCGACAGCAATCTCATTGTCTGGTGATTCCTCATGGCGCGCACCAATGGGAACAGTCGTGATTGGCGGGTTGATCTTATCGACCGTCCTGACATTGCTGATCGTACCAGCGGGCTTTAGCTTAGCGAGCGGCATCGAAAAACGGCTTGGTCGACTATTCCGTCGACATCTGCTGGTGGACGATGGTGAGGGACCTGAGAAATCCTCTGAGGCAGAGGTTCAGCCAGCCGAGTGAAGCCGCTTTCTTCTACATTGGCGCCGACGTCCAACAGTGCCCCTAGCAAAGGTTCAGCCGCTATCAGTCGGGATTTGAACAATGCGGGCCGTGATATGAAGATTATCGCGACCGGAATGCTGGTCGTGATGGCGGTGATCTATTTTACGGCCAAATCCTACGAAGAGGTCCACCCGGTTCTTGGTTTTGTTCGCGCCTTTGCCGAAGCGGCAATGGTGGGTGGATTGGCCGACTGGTTTGCGGTCACAGCGCTGTTTCGTCATCCGATGGGATTACCAATTCCGCATACTGCGATTATCCCCAGGAATAAGGACCGGATTGGCGATACGCTGGCCAATTTCCTCAAGAATAACTTCCTGCTTTCGCGAATCGTTGCGCAACGGATGCATGGTATCGATCTTGCTGGCGGTGTCGGAAAGTTTCTGAAATCTCCGAGCGGAGGAGAAGGGCGGTTGCGCATGGGCGCGTCGCGACTGATCGGAGATATTATCGGTTCTCTTGATCAGGACCGGCTTGGCAGCATGTTCAAAGGGGCCGTGAAGACACAGGCCAGAGAGCTCGATTTAGCCACCCCAATGGGTCAGATTCTAGAGGCCGTCATGGCTGAGAACCGCCATGGGCCGCTAATCGATTCAACGATCAAGTGGGCGTACCGGACGCTGGACGCCAATGAATATGTCATTCGCGCCATTGTCCATGATCGCGCCAACACGGTCATGCGTTGGACCGGACTGGATGACCGGTTGGCCAATGAAGTCATGGACGGGCTGTACAAGCTGCTCGCTGATATGGCGTCGGATCCCGATCATCCGGTACGTGCCAAAACTGCGGAAAGTATCGCGCAGCTGGCCCAAGAGCTGAAAAGTGATCCCGAATTGCGGCAGCGGGTGAACGAATGGAAATTGGAGATGATCGAGAATCCGGCCATAGCGAGCTGGATTGACGGTATTTGGGAATCCGGCCGTGAAGCGCTGCTCAAGGCTTCCCGAGATCCGGAGGCCGCTATGGCGGGTCATTTCGGAGATGCCCTGATGCAATTGGGCAGCAGCCTGCAAAAAGACCCGTTGCTCAATCGGCAGCTTAACCGCTTCGCCCGTCGTGCGGTGGCCGGCGTCGTCGCAAGCTATGGCGACAATATCGTAAAGCTCGTATCCGAAACCATTCGCGGATGGGACGCACAGACTATTACTGATCGCGTGGAAAATGCGGTTGGGCGGGACCTCCAATATATCCGGGTCAATGGTACTTTGGTGGGCGGTTTGGTCGGTGTATCGCTCCACACATTGGGCTACTGGATCTAGCCTAGCGCGTTAGCAATATTCTGGCCTGACCTGCGATCTGGGCGAGCATCGCAATCGATGGCCGTGACGACAGTTGGGCGCGGTCAACAATATCCCGGAATTGCGCAACTCGTTCGGCATTTTTATCAACCCAACTTTCGAGAAATTGATCCATATCCTTGCTGCGCGCCCGTCTGAGGAAGTCGAGCCGCATCTGTTGGAAATCGCGTGCCAGACCGGCGACCAGCAAACGGTCCCACGGATCGGAAGGATTGATCCGCGTCGCTGTCATCTGTGCCCAATCCAACCCGAGGAGGCTGCCAAGCTTGGTAAAGGCAGCAGCAACCTCGACCGCATCAATTTCGCGAATTTTCGCAAGAAATGCGATCCCGGCTGCACCGTCATTCTTATAGATATTGGCCATCTTTTGAGCGATTTCGCTCGTAGCTCCGGCTTCGATCAACAGTCCGGTCTGCTTGGCGGCCTCAGCCTGCCCCTCAGCAGTGATCAGGCTATCAACTTTTTCGTCCAGCGCTCTGATACCAGGAGCCAGCATTTCCACTGCATCGTCAACCGCTCCATTGGCAAGGCCGATACGCATCAGATCTGCCATATGGGACCTAAGCACATAGGCGAACCTATCAAATAACAGCAGGCGGATGTCTTCACCGATTTTCGCCTCTTCGAGCGAGACCCATAGCTTGTCAGCTTGGAACAGGCGCTCGACCATGACAAAGGCCGCCGCAACTTCACCCAGAGAACAACCTTCCTCTTCAGCAAGTTCAAACGGGTCGATTAGGCCAAGCCGGTTGATCATCCGGTTGGCAACTTTTGTCGCAATAATTTCCTTGCGCAACTGGTGGTTCAGAATTGCCGTTTTATGCTTGTTTTGCATCCCGCCAGGAAAGGCGTCGACCAGCTCGCTATCCATGCCAGAATCGGCGCTCAAATTGCTGTTCTCGATGGCGTCCTGCAGTGCGAGCTTTGCCGTCGATATCAAGACCGCTAGTTCGGGGCGGAACAGTCCGCGATTATCCTGCGCTCGGCGCATCAGGTCCTCGTTGGAAGCCAGGCCTTCAACCGCGCGGTCCAATTGGCCCTTACCCTCGAAATTCTCGATCAGGCGAATACAGGATGGCAGCGTCTTTTTACCGCCCATTTCAGCGATGGAGAGACCAAGCGCTTGCAGCCGGTTATCCTCCAGGACCAACTCGCCGACGGAATCGGTCATCTTTTCAAGAAGCGTATTGCGTGCGGCTGATTTTATCTTTCCGTTCGCCATAGACGCATTGAGGGCAATTTTGATGTTCACTTCGTTGTCCGAACAGTCCACGCCCGCACTATTGTCAATGAAGTCGGTATTGATCCGCCCACCGCGTTCGGCAAATGCAATACGTCCGGCCTGGGTAATGCCCAGATTGGCACCTTCGCCAATGACCTTGACCCGTAACTGATTGGCGTCAATGCGAATGCTGTCATTGGACGGGTCACCCACTTCGATATGGTTCTCACTTGATGCCTTGATGTAAGTGCCGATGCCGCCAAACCATAGCAGATCGGTATTACTGGCCAGAATTGCCGAGATCAGTCTTGACGGTGTGACTTCTTTTTCACCATCCAAACCGACAAGAGTAGCAATGGTCTTGTTGATATTGAGCTTCTTGGAATGGCGGGAAAAAACCGCACCGCCTTTTGATATCAGGCTTTTGTCATAGTCATCCCAACTTGAACGCGGCAAGTCGAAGAGGCGCTTGCGTTCTTTCCAGCTTTTGGCCGGATCGGGGTCTGGGTCGATAAAAATATGACGGTGATCGAAGGCTGCAACGACGCGCAGCGTCTTGGACAAAAGCATACCGTTGCCAAAGACATCACCCGACATGTCTCCAACACCAATTACAGAAACCGGTTCTTTTTGAACGTCGATACCCATTTCGGCAAAGTGTCGCTGGACCGAGACCCAGGCACCGCGTGCGGTTATTCCCATTGCTTTATGGTCATATCCATTGCTGCCGCCGCTGGCGAATGCATCCCCCAGCCAGAATCCATTCTCGGTCGCGATCGCGTTTGCAATATCGGAAAAACTGGCGGTTCCTTTGTCCGCTGCGACGACGAAATAGGGATCATCTTCGTCAAGCCGCACAACATTCTCCGGCGGCACGACTGCACCATCTTTGATATTGTCGGTGATCGACAATAGGGCCCGAATGAATATCTTATAGGATGCAACGCCCTCTGCGATAAACGCATCACGATCATCACCCGTTGGTAGATGTTTGGCGTAGAAGCCACCTTTGGCTCCGGTTGGAACAATGACCGCGTTTTTTACACGCTGCGCTTTCATGAGGCCCAATATTTCGGTCCGGAAATCATCGCGCCGGTCGGACCAGCGCAGGCCGCCGCGTGCGACAGGTCCCGCGCGCAAGTGAATGCCTTCGACGCGCGGACTATATACAAATATCTCGCGCCACGGCACGGGAGCGGGAAGGTCGGGTATTTTTGCGCTTTCTATTTTGAACGCCAGGGCTCCGCCGGTCTTTGCGGTAAAGGCATTGGTGCGCAAAATAGAATTGATGACCGATTGGACGAGGCGTAAAATCCGATCATCGTCAATTCCATCGACTTTAGCGAGACCGGATCCAATTGCTTTTGTCGCGTTCGCAATAGCATTTTTACGGTCACCACTGAAATCCGGATCGTGCAATGCTTCGAACAGTCGGATCATAGCGCGCGTAACATCGGTGGCCTCGGCCAACGCTTCAACCACGGTGATCAGCCCATAGCTCAGGCCCGTTTGCCGCAGATAGCGGAACCATGCTCTGATCCAAACCGTCGCTTGGGCGCTGATTCCGGCCGCCGTGATCAACTGGTTAAAGCTGTCATTTTCCGCTGCGCCCTCGAGCACTTCGGTTATCGCATCCTGTATCTCGGCCGCGCGCGCCACCAGATCATCGCGGGCTTCGGGATTGCGCAGAACCAGCTGAAAGTCATGAATATAGCCAAGCCCGCCATCGTCGAGCGGTGTTGGCATTTCTTCGAGAACAGAAAAACCGAAATTCTCTAACGTGGGAACCGCATCGGAGAGAGGCAATACGCCGCCAAGATGATATATTTTCAGCCGCAGCATATTGTCGTCATCGCTGTCCAGTTGGTACAGCCGGGTTGATTTCTGACCACCGCGTTCCAGTTGGAAGAGACGCATGATGTCGCGGGCCGCTTCTTGCGCACCATAAGTTGATTGGTAGGTGCCGGGGAAACAGTCTGCATAACGCTGCGCCAAAACTGCTGCTCGATTGTCGGGAACAAACTCGCTGAGATGGCTCTCGACCTCGGGTCGCCAGCCACGGATCATATTCTCGAGCTGATGATCAAGCGCATCCGGATCGGGTATCTTACTGTTCGCCCCCATATCGAGAATGTAGCGCAGCGAAGAAATTCCACCTTCACCCAAGGTGTTGGACCAACTCAATATCTTGGCGCCAGTGGCCTCGGTCAGCAAAGCTTGAATATTCTCTCGCCGAGCAGTCGACAATTGTTCGCGCGGCAGCCAGATAAAAGCGAGCAGGTGGCGGTTTAGCGGCGACATCACACTGTGCAATTTGGGCCGGGGTCGGTCAATCAGGGACATCGAGATTAACGCTAGTTTTTCGAGATATTCTTGCTGAAATGTGATGAGAAGATCGTGGGGTAGGGCGGTCAGCGCGTGGGTGAGTGACTTGCCCGCATGCCCGGAAGGTGAAAATTCGAATTTGTCAAACAACCGGGTCATTTGTGTGCGCAGAAATGGTACCTTCTCGGGCGGTGCCGCGAGAGCCGCACTTGTCCATAAACCGGACGTCAGAGAGAGGCCAGTTAACGCATTGTCCTTGCGAACCGGAACGATAATCAAATCCATCAGGACGTGCCGATGAACAGTGGAGACCTGGTTAGACTTAATGATTAGCGGCGCTTTGCCACCTTTTTTGAACCAGGCAAAGGCCCGCTTCTGGCTTTCTCTGGAAAGCGTTGGTTTGTCGCGCATTCTGGATATGCCCAGTTTTTTTGTGCGCTCGCCTTTCTTGTTGATCGTTTCATGGCCCAACAAGGTGAAATTGCGGTCCAGGAACCAGTGTAATAAGGCCGTGCCTTCTCCTTCCGGCATGCTGTCCGCATCTTCGCGAAGGGCGACCTGCAGTTTCAGCCAGTCGCTGACCGCAGCGGCAACATCGCGCAAGTTCTCATGCAGTGATTTTTCCAATGCACGTCGCAACCTGGCATCTGCGCGCTCCAGTTCGATGTAGATGATCGACTCTCGTTTTTCGCCGCTCTCCGGATCATCGTAAATCGCCTTGAGCTTCCCCTTGGCATCACGTTTTACACCGACAATGGGATGGATCAGCCGCTCGATATTCAAGCCGAAGCCTGCAATAGTTGCGCAAACAGAGTCGACCAGGAAAGGCATGTCATCATTGATGATAGCAAGACGCAGATGCCTTCTGCCATTTGCACTGATAACACTTTCAAGATGGAGCGCTGTCTCTGCGCTGTTCCGATGCAGACCGGTATTCAGGGCAAATTTAACCGCCTCTTTACAGGCTTTGTCGTCAAAACCAATATTCTCGCCCGGCAGTGCGCTTTCCAGAAAAGCTGTGACCAGCCTTTTCTCCAGTTTTTTATCGGCCGTTGAGGTGGTCGTCTTTGCTGCCTTGGTGTCGCGGCTACCAGTCATGGTTCCCCCAAAAGTATCAGTCCGGATAAGACTCTTCAGGGTTATGCGCGCAATATGGGCAAGGCTCAAGAGCGTTCGACGCCTATTCCGATTGGGAAAGACGAATTACGATGCGGGCGTGATATAATAGTTACATCTGCAACTAGATATCCGAAAGGCGAATAAACTTCTGGGAAGTGGCTTTAAACGCTGGTGTTTTGCAAAACCTTGTCGGTCAGTTTCTGGTCGCCCAGAACTGGTCCAACGATGGCCAGTTGTCCACTATCATCGCGCCGTGCGACGAGAACCACAAACTCGGCATCACCGGTTTCAATATCGGTCAATTGCCGGCTTGGGGCATTACGCAGCCGTTCCAGGACATCGTCTTGCCGATCAACGGCGTCAGACAGTTTCTGCTTGGGCTTGCGTGCGTCCCGCTCTGCATAGACAATTGCCTTGAGGCCGCCTTCATGATTTTCAAGATAGTCAGCGAACGTCCCTTTTTCGATATTCGCTTGCTTGGCAAATCGCAGAGCAGCGGCATATTCGGTCAACCGCGTTTTGTCATAATGGGCACCAAATACCAATTTGACGATCGGCGTCATGGGCGCACGTTCCTGTGCCTTGAGACCCGAGTCTGCCAATAGCATTGCATAGTCATCGGGATGCGCTTCGGTCATCAGATAGAAATCATAGGCCTGGCCAATGGCCGTGTAGAGTGCTGCACGACTGCGTTGTTCGCTATGCGCCGCGTTATCTGCGCTGCTGCGCGCTGCAACCAGCCAGTCAGCAAGGCTCGCATCTTCGCCGGGTTGGTCGCTGATATCTTCCAGGTCGATATGATCACCGCCAACCAGAGCCGCAGTAGCAGCTGCTGCATCTTCAGCAGTTAATTCCAATTGGGTTGAAGTCGGTCCGTCGGCCCAGATTGGTCCGGTTTCGGTTTTTGCCGGAGCCGAGCGCATCGCTTCTGCAACCTGGTCTTCCAGTTCCTTGGCAAATTCATCTGCGGCAACTTCTTTCCAGTTGATCACGCCGTAGATGAAATCAATCGTGTCATCATCGGTGGAAAAAGGCAGCAATATGCCGCGATACATAATCGTTGTACCGCGTTGATTTACAAACTCGGCCTCAAATCCGATTGGCGCCTGATTGGCGATAATCTGAAGATAATGGTCGGTGATCCGTGACAGAAGAGAGCGTGCCGGGACCTGGTCGATCGTGGTTATGCTGTCGTCAAGCTCACATTCCTTGCGCAATGATGTGCCAAGAAACTGGATCGATGGGTTTTCTACGCCGTTGGTAAAATCAAGCAAAACACTATTGGGGCCGAAATCAACGTCTGATTCGGGATCGAGGTCTTCCACGCTGGGAAATTGACGATCACCAAGCAGTCCAGCCCAGAAATTATACGCTCGCACATGCATGCGGCGCTCATCCTGGCCAATTGCTGGCGGCGCTTCGTGCGTCACATCCTGATCTTCATATGCGATGTAATCAGGGTCCAGACTGCCGCCCAAACCGCTATTTTCATCAGAATTGCGAAGATTTTCCATGCCTAATCCTACTAGTGCTACGTGTTTCAAACCCGTTTTGCAGCAGCCATGGTAAATATCTGGTAAATATTCTGAACATTTCTCCTGCCGGCTGAGGGGAAAATGGTGCACGTGATTCGTCAAAAGACGCGGTCAGGCTTGTCACAAGCCCAACCGGCTGTTAAAGGCGCGACCGTTAACATCTCGGCCCGGCAAAGCGCGGTCCTTTTTGTTGATAGCCGCTTTAGCTCAGATGGTAGAGCACATCATTCGTAATGATGGGGTCAGAGGTTCGAGTCCTCTAAGCGGCACCACGCATTTCCCGATTTTTAGCTGTTGCGGTTTTGTGCCTTTGAAAGCACAAATTTACGCTATTTATTAGTAGCTTACACGGGCCCCATGGGCGGGGGCAGCTGCCAGAGACCGTTTGTCAGTCGCTGAACAGCGCCAACATAGCCTATCGTCTCAGAGGGCCATTTCGTGGCTGTCAGATGCACATGGTGGTTTTAAACAGAAAGTCAGGCGAACCCGAACATTTTTCGCTGACTTGGCCAATCCAGCGGAATCGCGTTGGCGCGGGTCAGTTTGCGGCCGGTAAGATCAACGGGCTGAGTGCCATCCATGATGGAAGCAATGATATCCGGTGCCAGCCAAGAGATACGAACCAGCTGCCCCAAATACCTGCGACTGTAGTTGGCAAGTGCTGGATTTTCTTTGCCGTGGAGCAGCAGGTCCTGTGCTGCGAACGCTTGCGCGACCAGTTTTTGCAATGTCGGATCAGTTGCAGGCTTAATGTTTGTTCCGGTGGCCGGAACGGTAAGTTTCAAATCCTTGCCCTGTTTTGCCAGTTTTGCATCGACGCGAATTTCGCTTCCGTCTGCGTCATCCGACATCTGGAAGCTGACGATGATCTGTTCCTCTCGGATTTGCACTTTACCTTTAAGATCCATCAAAATCTTGCGCTTTTGGGGAACAGTCCCGTTACTTAGTCGATCAGCGATTTCCAGATTCACGGCGATGTGGTTTTGGATGACTTGAGCCTCATGGGATGTTGATTGAGCTCTCGAGATCGCATTAGCGAGTGTGTCTGTGACAAGCCGCTCAACTTCTCCAGCCGGCAATCTCCAGACGCTGTTCTTGTGATCTTCCGGTGCAAGGCGCGATACATAATAGCGGAATCGCTTCGCTCCCTTGCAAGCATGAGTTGGGGTCATGGGCCGGCCGCTTGGGTCGGTTATCAGGCCAGCGAGTAGGCTGGGGTTCTTTGCTTTCTTGCCCATAGCATTGTCTCTTCGATTGGTTGCAAAGATGGCTTGCACCTCATCGAACAATGGCTGGTCAATGATAGCGTCATGTTCACCATCATAGATGTTCTCGTTGTGACGGACCTTGCCAGCGTAAATCGGGTTTTTGAGTAGCTGGGCAAGTGACCCCGTGCGGAACGCAATGCCACCAACAATCCTGCCATCCTTGTACTTGCGCTTTTTGGTTCGATATCCTTGGGCGGCGAGTTCATCGACCAACTGGGTCAAAGAACGAAGTTCGGTATATCGCTGGCACAGGTGGCGGACGGTTTCTGCTTCTTGGGCGTTCACAATCAACTTGCGGTCCTCAAGGTCATATCCAAGCGGAACCGGACCTCCCATCCACATCCCCTTCTTCTTCGAGGCCTCAATCTTGTCGCGGATGCGTTCACCAGTAACCTCGCGTTCAAACTGGGCGAAGGAAAGCAGGACATTCAATGTCAGCCTCCCCATGCTGGTCGTCGTATTGAATGACTGGGTAACGCTCACGAAGCTTGCTTCATGCTCATCAAGGATTTCCACAATCTTTGCGAAGTCTGCGAGGCTCCGGGTCAACCGGTCCACTTTGTAAGCAACAATGACATCAACTCTGCCAGCCTTCACATCTTGCAGAAGCTGTTTAAGCCCGGGCCTTTCCATAGAGCCGCCGCTAAAGCCGCCATCATTGTAAAGCTCTGAACTACCTTCCCAGCCCTCATGGGTTTGGCTCAAGATATATGCAGCACAGGCCTCACGCTGAGCATCCAGACTATTGAAATCCTGCTCCAGTCCATCCTCTGTCGATTTGCGGGTATAGATCGCGCAGCGGGTTTTCTTCTTTGCTTCAGACATTGATCAACGCCTTTGGTTTGAAGCCGCTGCGCTTCTTCAGCCCGAAGAAACGCGGACCAGACCAATGGGCACCAGTGATCTCTTCCGCAATCTGGCTAAGGCTTCGAAACTGCCTGCCATCATATTCAAAGCCGTCCTCACCAACGAGCACATGATAGCTTTTGCCCTTCCAAGTACGGACAAGCATCGTTCCTGGCTTGAGTGCGATGTCCGGCAGCGTTCCCGCGCCGTTTGATTTTGCGAGTTGTTTTTGTAGCCGGGCGATTTGTTTTTTGACAGCTGGCGTCAGTCCACCGTGAACCCTCTCCTGCAATCGCCAAGCTATGGATCGCCGCAGGAGATCGGGTGGGATTTCCGGAACGGGTTTACGGAACACATCTCGCCACATCGAGCGGAGCTGGGCTGGAGGCATAGTGGCCAGTTCTTCCAGCCGAGTGTCCAAATCGCTCATCGGGATGCTTCCTTGGCGGATGGGCCAGACGTGATGCGATAAGCTGATCCTTCATCGCCGCGTTGCTCACGAACCAAAATAAAACCCCTCTTGCGCAGGCCGGTAAGGAAGGATCGAACGCTATGCGCTTGCCATTGGGTAGCCTCGCTGATTTCCTCAATTGAAGCGCCTTTAGCACGCGCCAATAGCTGTTTGACGCGGTCGGACTTTGATTGTGGCTTCGTTTTGACTTTGCTCATTGGGGTTCTCCAGTTTGGCACTGGAGGATCCAGCGCTTCCACTGACCCAGGCCGCGGATCGCTGTATAGCGGGCGGCGTTTCGTCACGATTGTCGCGACACGAACAGCAATGCTCAGTTAAGCATCGAAGTCCAGTCGAATAGTCATATTATGGCTGCTTTGCGGCCCAATTTCGGACATTCCAATGGAGTTCGCTTTATCCCGAAAGCGGACATTAGCTAAGGTCGTTTTTAACGACAGCAACTGGGCCGGTGGCAGACGGTCTGGTTCTGGCTGCTTTGGGCGCAAAAGCGGACACCGGTCATCCTCTGCCTAGAAATCTTTCACTGATCTTAGGTCACGACAATCTTCATCTCTGATCGCTGGCAGGTTCATCTCTAGGCGATATACTATTTTGCCGTTGTGTCTCATGTCACAAATTCGACGCTGATCTGACATTACTCTCCAGGTATCTGAACCAAAAAAGAAATCTACGCGCCCTTATCCATCAATTCGATCAATCGAAGCATTCGGTCGCCGGCGACATGCACCATATCGAGCAATCGCTCGTCCAGTTCGTCATCCGCAATGCCGCCCCCTGCGGCCAGTGTGGTTGTCGTGCGCAGACGGTCAGACAAGAAAGTTGCCAGCGCCTTGTAAAAGCGCGCAGCAAAGGACGTATTCTGTTCCAGTTCGCGGGTCAGGGCTTCTCGCGGCACGGCCAGCAGGCGGCATGACTCCGCCGCCACCACATCGGTCTCCGGCGGGCGACTCTCGACAAAAGACATTTCGCCGGCGACATCACCGATGCCAAGTGAGGCAACTGTTGTGCCGTTGCTCAGGCGGACTTCCATTGCGCCCTGCGTTACAAAATAGAGCGCGTTGACTTTTACACCTGCCCGGATGAGATTGTCTCCGGGACTGGCTTCGACAATCTTACCCAATTTTGAAAGCGCGAGCACATCTTCCTCGGTCAGATCGCCCAAAATATACAAGGATTTTCGCATATCCTATTCCTCCATCAACTGACGTTTCGCGAGCGAGGCAAAGCTGCCATCCATCGCCATTAACTCTTCATAGCTTCCCTGTTCGGCAATCTTGCCCTTCTCGAGCACGAAAACCTTGTTGGCATTTTCGATTGTTGAAAGTCGGTGGGCAATGGTTATCCGGGTGACGGCAAGGGCGTCCAGCGTAGCGGCGATCTGTGCTTGACTGGCATTATCCAACGCGCTGGTGGCCTCGTCGAAAAACAGCAGATTGGGCTGTGACACAAGTGAACGCGCGATCAGGATGCGTTGCCGTTGACCGCCCGATAGCACCGCTGCGCCCTCCGTAATCGGGGTGTGAATGCCCATCGGGAAATAGTCGAGATCGGACGCCAGTCCGGCACTGGCTGCGGCGGCCATACATTGTTCCAGACCCGCGTCATGGGCCCCGCGAATATTGTCGATGATCGAGCCAGCGAAAAGCGAGCTGGATTGCATGACCACACCGATTTGCGAGCGTACGCGTGCGGTATCCAGTTCGACTAGGTTTTGGTCATCGTAAAAAATCGAACCTTTGCCCGGTGTTTCAAAGCCGAGCAAAAGCCTGAGCAAAGTGGATTTCCCCGAACCCGAGCCACCGACGATGGCAACATGCGCACCGACGTCAATATCCAGCGATATACCGGACAGCACCGGTGCCAGTCCTTCACCATAGGCAAAAGTGACATCTTTCACGCTGATGCCGCCCTGCAATATGCCCGGATCAGCCTTGTTTACTGACAGTTCCACCGGAGCTTGCAATATGGGTAGAGCGCGGTCGATCTGCGGCTGGGCTGCATAGAGTTCAATCAGCTGTGAAGAGAGGCTGACAAAGGCCCCCTGGAACGATCCGAAAGCGACAAGGAACGCGATGAACATGCCTGGTTCCAGTGCATCCTTTGCTAGAATTGCTACTGAGCCAAACAGGATCACCTGGGTCAAAGTTTGCCAACTGTCAGAGGTAGCCGCAGAATAGCCGGTGATGATCCCGGCACGGCGTTCCAGATCCCGCTCTTGCCCATAAAGGTCTGCCCAGCGCGACAAGGCCCGGTCTTCAGCAGCGGCAGTGCGGAGTTTCGCAACGGCACTAATCATTTCGAAGCTGACTTCGGCCAGATTACCATCCAGCGCCAATGCTTCGCGAACCAGAGGCATTTGGAGCGCACGGGTCACGACTACGATCAGGATGTAGACGGTGATCAACAGAACCGAAATGAAAGCGAGACGGAGATCGTAGAAAGCCAAGACGAAGAAATAGAAGATAGAAAATACTACCGACAGACCAGCGGACAAGGCGATGGAAAGAATCAGAGACCGCATACCGTCAATCCCTGAGAGCCGCTGGTTGAGATCCCCCGCAGTATATTCGCGGAAGAACGAAGTGGGCAATCTCAGCAAACGATCAAACAGGGCAGTGGCCAGTCGGGAACCGGTTTTCCCCTGAATTCGGCTAACCGCGATGGCGCGGATTGCTGATAGTGCAAATGTCACCAATGCTGCGAGTACCAATCCGGCTCCGACGCCTATCAGCAAGGCCATCTCTCCAGCGGGTGCCAGATCGCTTAATATCCATCCGGTAGCAAGCGGGGTTATAATGCCAAGAAAGCCAACCAGGGTTGCCGCCAATGCGATGCTACGAAACTCGTCGAGATTTCCGCGAATAACAAATTTGGCCAGCGCCCAGAAGCCGGTAACGTCCTCTGGCAACGGGGCTGACAGAATGTAAGCATGCTGGTTGAAATCGGTTTTGTTATCGGTGTCGATTGGCCAGCCGCCTGCGGTCTGGTAACACCCCTTAATCCAAATCGCATTGGCAACCGCTCCGGTCTCTGCAAATTGCAGCAATAATGGTCCCTGATCATGTTCATACCAGTCCCCGGTCAGGGTAACGGACCGGGAAGACAGCCCAAATTGACGTGCCACAGCCGGCGCATCGTCAAACTCGTGTCCATTTCTAAATGATGGCGGTGAATCGGAATGAACATCAAGTGCTTTTGCGCAGTTGTGGATCGCCTCTGACAAGGGCTGCGTGGCGGCGATATCGCTTTCATGAACAGTATCAACCACCGCCCTGGTTCTGCGTAGGCGCTCCAATTCTTCCGCATCGCGCTGCATCGCCCCTGTCGTAAGCGCTTGCTCCAACGCTTGATTGAAATCAGCAATGGACAGCGACATTTCCGGATCAATCGTTTCGCCAAGGGACGAAGTCACTAGTGATTTCCATTGTGCTACGGCGTCTTCGCCATCGCGATCCTCCACCTGTTCCAGTGTGAGCGGTTTCCGGACAATCAGAACAAAATGGGCGTTTGGCGAGGCAGCCGGAAAAATGGCCTCACCATCTTTGACTTGTGATAGAAAATACTGCCCGGTGGAAGATCGCAGATAAAGTTCCGCCTCTCCTTTAGCAATTTGAAACGGTAAGCCATCGCGATCACAAATCAGCGGCGGTCCAACATCAAAACACGGCTTCTGTTTGTGCCCGTCACCAAAGTGAATCATTGCATCACTCATCTCACGCCTCCAGCAGACGGGCATAGGCACCCTCTTCCTGGAGCAGGCCGCTATGCGTTCCGCGTTCGATAATCTGACCGCGGTCTAGGACGATGATTTCATCGCAATCACGAATGGTCGAAAGCCGATGCGCAATCACGATGCAGGTCAACCCGCGCCGTCGGATTGCCTCCATCACCTCAAATTCGGAAACCGGGTCAAGCGCACTGGTCGCTTCATCCAGGATGATGACTGACGGATTAGTGGCCAGCGCCCGGGCAATCTCGAGGCGCTGTTTTTCACCCCCTGAGATATTGGTCGCACCGGATGCAATCGGCGCTTCATAACCGCCTGGCCAGGCCATGATCCGGTCGTGAATCGCAGCGTCTGTCGCGGCCTGAATCATATCCACATCGCCGATGCTCTTGTCCCAAAGCGATAGATTGTCGCGCACTGTGCCGTTGAACAGCATGACATCCTGCCGAACGAAGGCAAGCCGGGAAGCCAGCACATGGCGCGGCCATTGTCGCCTCGCCCGTCCGTCAATCTCTATCTGTCCGGCTTGTAGATCGACCAACCCGCCGATCATTTTGCCTACCGTTGATTTACCAGATCCGGAGGCCCCAACGAGTGCGATCCGCTGACCTGGCGCGATGTCTATAGAAAGACTATCGATCAGTGGTGGATCAAGGGGATTGTAGCCAAAGCTGGCCTCCACCAGCCGCACTGATCCTTTGGGTAACCTATCAATATCAACGATTTCCTCCCCTTCAAACGCCGGATCAACCTGCTGGTCCAGTGTATCATCAAGGCGCCCCAGAAATGTGCGCAATTGCTGCAATTCCGAGCCAAAGGAGGCCAGTGCGGTGATCGGTCCTGAAAAGCTCATCGCCAGTGCCTGATAGGCGACCAGCTCACCTAGAGTGAAATTGCCCTGCATCACCATATAACCGCCGCCAATCAGGGTCGTCAGCATGATGAAGGTCGAGAGCAGGGCTGGTACCGGCCCGGTCCATACCTGTACGGCGGTCGCCTCTTGCACGCCATTGATCGTCTTCGCCTGCAGCCCAGTCCAGCGGGTAAATAGCATATTCTCGCCGCCGGATGCTTTGTAGGTTTCAATATCCTTGAGCCCTGCAATCCGGGCACCCATCAGCTTGCCTTGATCGATTGAAACCTTGCGGTATTTCTCGGCAATGGTTGCGGTTGTGTAGAGCAAAATGGCGATATTGAGACTGGCAAGGCCAACGATGATCAGTGTCAACGGCACGCTAAAATAGAGCAAAACGATCAAGTAGAAGATCGCAAGGAGCAGGTTGATCGCCGCCTGAATCATCTGTTCAGATAAGAGGCTCACCAATCCTTCGTTGAGCCGGACGCGGTCGGCAATCTCACCAGTAAAGCGTTGTTCGAAAAAATTTATTGGCAGCCGGATCATATGCTGGAGTAATTGGAAGCCTGTCCTGCCTTTCATCTCGGCGCCCAGCCGGACCAGAGAAATTTCTTGCAATGCGATCAAACCAAATCGAAGCACGGCGGTTATCGTCATTCCTATCAATAGCGGCCACAGCCAGTCATCAAGCGACCGGACAAGAACATAATCGACAAAGATTTGCGTGAAGAAGGGAATGACAATCCCCGGCACCACCAGAGCCAGGCTGACCAGAAAAATGAACAGCAATCCGCCGCGATAGTCTTCGACACGGTTGATTAGTGAGACAAACATGGAAGGTCGGTCATCGCCTCTGACAAAATCTTCCGTTGGCGCGAAGGTCAGCACTACCCCGGTATAGCCGAGCGCAAATTCCTCCATCGGCTCGGTGCGATGACCCGATGCGGGGTCGTTGATGTAAACTTCACCATCTACAATGCCTTCGACGACCAGGAAGTGGTTGAAATTGACAAAAGCAATGATCGGGAAATTTAGATCCTCCAGATTTTCTGGTTCAACTTTCAGTCCCTTGCTTTCCAGATTATATTTACGCGCAGCTTTTAGAATGTTGGAGGCCTTTGCCCCATCACGCGAAATACCGCATTCCCCGCGCAGTTCTTCCAACGGAACGTAACGATCATAAGTCCCTAAAATCATAGCCAAAGATGCCGCACCACATTCTGCTGCTTCCATCTGCAGGATGGTAGGCGTTCGTGGGGGTTTCTTTCTGAAAAAGTTCATCGGGCCGACTTACTCAGCCCCTGACAAGCTATGACTAATCCGATTGCGCACTCCGGGCAGAACCACATCGATCATGGCTTTTTGTTCGACCACGATCTTACCGGCCAACATCGTCCCCTTGGTCACCGGGCGCTCGGGCCCGCTAGAAGATGACCAGCGAAAACCACTGGGATTATTGGTGCGTTCCAGCCGAACCTTGACCTCAATCGGCGGGGCGGTGGCGGATAGTTGCTCAACCAGTTGATCATTTTGCAGATATCTCCGCATGGCTTCCCGGCTCGCCGGAAGAGCACCAGCCGTGATTACTTCACCTTTGATATGGCCGTACACTTCTTTGGCGGTGGTTGTCGGAACCAATTCTACCACCATACCGGGATCGATGCGTTTTCCTCCATCGGGAGGGACGAACAGCACCGCGTCAAAGCCGCCCTTTTCGGCAGCCCTGTTGGTACGCGCATCGATTGTCGCGATTGCCTCTCCCGGCGCGAGCACATCGCCCGGATTGACTTTCAGTTCCAGTAAGCGGCCTGATTGTGGTGCGCGAATTAATATCTCATCATCGGTCTGGGCGCGCAGCTTTTCCAGCTCGCGGCGTCGTTCCTGGATCAGCTGGTTGTCCGCCAACCGAGACTGGTCGCGTCCATTACGCCGCTGTGCTGCTGCGACACCAACCTGCAATCGTTCCTGTTCCAGCTTGCGCATATCGGCGCGGATGGAATCATTGAGTGCAATCACATTCATCAATTCTTCGCGGGTTGCGGCATTTTGTTCAACTAGCCCACGCAGGTTATTGGCGGTCTCTTCGCGCGTCACCAATTGACGACGCAACTCGGCCATGCGGGCGTTGACCGATGCCAGTTGACGCGCTTCGGCCCCGCCCAGTCGACCTTCTCCCCGGCGAAAAACCGATTCAGCAACACCGGCTTTCATCCGCGCATCGCGCAGGGCAGCTTCGGCAATCCGGATATCGCGTTCACGATTATCGCGGGTTAGCCGCGCAATCACATCACCCTTCTGTACCTTTTCACCGGGTTCAACGAGTATCGCGTCAACGCGTCCCTGATATTGTACCGCAACTTCGCTCAGTCCGGCGGAATCGATCATGATCCCTTGCGCATTGACCTTTATCGGTACACTGGCGACAAAACCCCAGATCACCGCAAATAATATGATCACAGCGGTTACGATCAGAAATAGCCAATTGGTGGGCTTTACGAGACGCAATGGTTGATCCAGCCGGTCTGGACTCGCCATCCGGTCGATTGCTTCCTGCCTGAAAATCTGTCTGGCCATGCGCCTGGCGCTGCCTCCCCGGTTGGTGCGACCCTACCGTGATAAACCCCTCAATTCCTTGCTGAATTCATCCACGTTTCAGCACATTTGTCAAACAATGCAGTCCTCCCAAATTTTCCGCAAGCCTTTGCCCGTCCGGAATCATCCGTACTTCATACCCCAAATTTGTCCAAATCTCCCGATTGGCTTCATCAGTTTTTGTCAATTCAGGCCAGTTATCATGGCCATATTCGGGCATCCACACGATATTTCCCTCGACATCCGAACACTGCACCAAAAGATTGTTCGAACTGGCATAGAACCATATCCGCATTTGTTCGTCGACATTGTCCATGTAGATCATGGGCAGCGGATTGCGGATGGCATCAAAACCGCGTGCCTTTAAGTCCGCAGCGATAGTATCAAACCTTTCCGCCAGCGCTAGCGGATGCAGCGGATCATGCAAAATCTGCGCGGCCATAGCCGGATCACCAACCAATATTCGTTCCCGGCCATCTGAACCCGGTCCGGCCGGGGTCATGAACATATCAATGTGAAAGATCGGCTGCCGGGTTTCCGGCTTGTTATGATAGTGAAAAACTTCCTGCCATTTTTCGTCACCGTGATGGACCGAACGGCGCTCTTCAGCCGGACAATCGGGCGCGTCAATAGTGACTATTTCGCGACCGTCTTGCTCCAGCTCCGCTATCACTGCGCTATCAGCGCCGACAAAGATATGATTTTCGCTGATCAGGAAATTACCAGCTTCAAACGGTTCTGCGGCATATTCAATAGGCGTCGAACCATGTTCCGCCAAGAGCGCCGGCAATCGGTTATCCTCTCGGCGTTCAATCGAGGGTGTTGCCAGCAGCATTTTCTGTTCGTCGGATTTTGCTCCTGCCAGAAACAGGTCACAGGCCCAGCTTGTCATGGCTGCATCCCCGGCGTCCAATATGATCATCCGTTCCCGCTGGTTATCTGGAATGTCCCAGTAGTCGATTCCTACCTCTGCTCCCGTTTGCACCAACAGTGACACAGACGTTTTGGACGGCAAGCTATTGATCAGCGCGCTATAAACAGCCGAAAAAATTTGGGCTTCATGTTCCGGCACGAATAGCAGAACATGCTCTATTGCGCCGTCGATGCTGTTCAAAAGGTGCAAGACAAAAACCGTCAGTTCTGCAAAATCTTTTTGCCTTTGATCACAACATCACGCGATGCTTTCGCTCCGCCCGTTGTGACACCCTTGCTGTTTCCAACAACGCTGTAGGCACCAAACAGCTCCTCGGTCGCGGCACCACCGGAGACTCGGTCAAGCTGCTTCGCGCTCAGTTCCTCAGTTTTCTTGTCGGCCATCAGATACCACTCCCGCCGCCTTCTGCGACAACCCGTTTGGCGCGAACGCCGCTATTGGGTTGTGCAGTGCCGTGTATCTTGGAGCCGGGCTTAGCGGTTTTCACTATGCCACTATTCATTGCCGCACTACCATGGACTCCACCGGAAACTTGATCCAACTCCTCCACGTTCAGCTCATTTGATAATTTTTTCCCTGTCATAGCTTCGATCTTCTCAAATGCCGTTGCCACCGCCTGATGCGACGACTCCTTTACTTTTGCGAATACCAACGTTGGGTTCTGCGCCGCCATGGATCTTTGAGCCAGGTTTGGCGGTTTTCACAACGCCACTATTCATTGCCGCACTGCCAGCCATGCCGCCAGTCACCTGATCCAGTTCATCCTCATTAAGCTCTTCGTTTTTTCTATCCGTCACCATGTTTCTCCACTGCGTAGTTCAGATTTCGCCATCGCCAGCTTGCGCGACGATTTGCTTTTTGGATTTGGACAATCCCCTTGTTGCGCGAACAGATGTTCCCTTGGTCGACCCGGACTTTAGATGACTGACTTCCAGATTGGCATAAGCATCATGGGAATCAGTCGTTCCTCCGCCGGTCACTTTATCCAGTTCCTGCTCATCGAGCTCTTCGGGTACCTTGCCTGTCATTCCAACGTCCTTTTTCCGAATTCAGATTTCGCCATTGCCAGATTGCGCAACGATTTGTGCTGGTTGCTTGCCGAACCGCTTGCGATCTGTGCCGGAGGTCAAATTCTTTTCGGTTTCGCCAATATATTTGCGGCTGCCCTGTTGCCCAACATGAGTCAGCTCATGGCCAAGCAGTTGCTTACCTGCAGCGCCGCCGGTCACTTGGTCAAGTTCCTGCTCGTTCAACTTGTTGGGGTCTTTCTTGTCATTCATCTTATCTCTCCACATCATAACCAAGTGTTCAGCGCTTGGGATCGGTACTTCCGCTCGGAGCAAAACTACGCGTAATAGTCTCAGGATTATATTGAGCCGCGTTTGCTCCTTTGGATGTTGCCCCTGAAGTGGTCGTTAACTTGTCGCTGCCTTGCTGAACCGTGTGCGATAGCTCATGCTGGACGCCGCCAGTGACCTGATCCAGTTCTTGCTCATTCAGCGCGTCGGAGTTCTTCCGGTCAGTCATATTATTGCTCCGCCGATTAGATACTGTTTCCACCACCGCCGGCAACCACGCCCTTGGTCACACGAATGCCAACTTTGCTGCCAACGCGGATGCCAGCACCTTTGGCTACCCGGCCACCAACTTTGTCGGCCACACGAATACCTTTCGCACCGGTCAGGCTAGGCTTGATATGGCTCACCTCCAGATTGGCGTGGCCACCGGTCACATGATCCAGTTCGTCTTCGTTCAGTATTTCGGTTTTCTTGTCAGTCATTATCATTCTCCGTGAAATCTAAATCGCTTCCACCCAGTTTTCGGTGAGCCTGGGAATATCAGGAAAGTCGCTGCCTGATTATTCGTCTTCGAACACCCGTTCCATGCCTTTGGGCGTAGGACGCTTAACGCCGCTGTTCGATGCCAAGTTACCCTGTGCCTTGCCTCCATCACTTGTCCGGGCCGACCCATAAGTAAGCGAAACATGTTCTCGATATTCGTGCTTACCCGCTCCGGCAACCTCATCCAGCTCTGCTTCATTCAGCTCTTCGGTTTGTTTTTTATCGGTCATATCCATTCTCCTGTCCGGCGATATTGGGCTCAGTGCTAGAATTTTATTTTCTCGTAGTTGAGCGAGAAGTTTTCGGTTGGAACCGTGTCAGCCGCACTTGTTGTGTCCTTTTTTCTTGGCGGGCCCGCCTCGCGAACGGACTGAACCGCGGGCAGCAACAACGCAACACCGCCAGTTACCTGATCCAATTCAGCCTCATTCAATTCTTCTGTTTTTGTTACATCGGTCATTTTCAATCTCCTGATTTCGTTAGTGTCGATCACGTTAGCGTGATCAAACAGGCGGTCGCGTCATTCGTCGTCGAATACCCGTTCCATGCCTTTGGGGGTGGGACGTATGATTTTACCATTTCCCGATTTTTTGATCATTGCTGGTTCGTCTCCCATGACGCCACCGACGCCTCCGGCTACTTCATCCAGTTCTTGTTCGTTCAGTTCTTCTTTTTTTGTACGGTCTGTCATCGCGAAAATCCTTGTCGCTTGTTGTGTTTGCAGACCCTTTATTGATCAAGTTACCACAAACGCCTGTGTTGCGTCTCACAGCCGCGATTAATTTCTGATCATCGATGTCGTATTTTTCCTAACATATTGAAATTGTTATAGGATAAAATCGCCAATCAGCAAAAATTTGGATGGACGCAGCGCGTCCATCATTCAAAGCCGCCGCCTAGTGCGAGGTGCAAATCGACTCGGTTGAACAATCGGTCGCGGCGTGTAGACAGATACGCACTACGGGCGTTGAGAGCGCGTTGCTGTGTTTCCAGCACATTAAAAAACGGTTCAATCCCAGCGCGATATCTTTTGGTAGAAATATCAAGCGATTGCTCCGCCGCATCCGCCGCCACCAGGAATGCCGCCTCCCGCGCCGCCAGATTGCTATCTATCGCCAGTGCGGTTTCCACTTCAAACAAAGCCTGTAGCGCAACCTCTGCATAGCGTTCCAAGGCTTCATCTTGTTCACCCTCACGCTGATCCACTTGCGCGCGTAAACGCCCGCCTTGGAAAATCGGTTGCAACAATTGTCCGGCAATCGACCATATGAAAAAGCCGCCATCAAACAGATTGGCAAAGCTACCCGCCGATGTTCCCGCTGAGCCACTAAGAGAAAGACTGGGCAGGAATGACCGCTTCGCCGCATCCAACCGGTAACCGGCCGCCGCAAGCTGCAAATCCGCCGCCACAACATCTGGTCGCCGCGAGAGTAGTTCAGACGGCAGGCCGGTTACCGGGACCGGTGGCAGTGCGGGTAAGGCATCAGCTAGCTCAATCTGGCCATCGGGATAATCGCGCAGGATAATCTCCAGCTGCCGGACCAAGCGCTTATAGTCCTCCTGCCGCGCCTCCAGCCCACCGCGCGCGGTCTGCTGGTCGGTGATGACCAGGGTTTTTGAACTGAGCGGCGATATCCCGGCTTCAACACGCAGATTGAGCTGACGAGTCAGCTCGCCATAGGTTTCGAGCACCCGGCTCGAGAGCGCAATCTGCTGTTCTGCCTCAATCACCGCGAAATAGGTTCGCACGGTTTGTGCCGCCACCGCTTGCTGCACGGCACGCAGATTTGCAGCAGTGGCCAGAAAGTCCGCACGGTCGGCCGCATTGAGAGAAGATAAGCGCTCCCAAAGATCCGTCTCCCAACCGACGTTGACTGACAGGTCCAGCGTATGGAGTATCCCTGTGTTGCCCGCACCGCCACGACCAACGGCGCCTAGTCCCGCACTGACCTGTGGAAGCAAATCCGCCCGTGAAATCCGCGCCTGCGCCCGCGCTTGCTCCAGCCGCGCCATGGATTGACCGATAGAAGGATTTTGCAAGACCCCTTCTTCCACCAGGGTCGTTAAACGGAGATCACCGAAACTTTTCCACCAGCGCGTGTCAATCGCCCCGGACTGGTTGGATCCCACGAATTGTGAGGGAATATCGCGAGCCACATCGGAGACAGGTTTGGGAGCAGCCGCACAGGCCGAAACCAAAACCATTGCAATCGCACTGGGTATTACCCGAAATTTAGCGCGCATAACGGCGCATCTCCCACCAAGCACCGCGACCTCTATATTAGTTCATAATCATCCACACCAGATGTGCCAGTTCAATCTTTAAATGCGGGTTAACCGTGGCGTCAGCTATAGGGATTAGGCAGTCATGACCACTTTAAACACGAAATCGGGCATTGAAATCAAAAATCTGCGGGATAGAGTCGTTTCGTTCCTATATTTTCGGTATTGCTATCTTCATAGTGCTTTCGGTCGACAAAGCGAAATACGCAGTTGTGATATGCCTCACCTACGGATTCGCCAATATACTGCAATGAAGCGACCGTAGGCGATCACAATATCCAGGAGAACGACAATGGTTGACAAAAAGGGACCACAAGAGTTGGAAGATCATGAGCTTGATCAAGTAATCGGCGCAGGTGACAAAGTACCTTATCCTAACACCAGTGACAGTGGTGGAGATGTCAAGGTCTCTGGGAAATCAAAAACTACAGTTGAAGGCGACGGTCCGAGTAGTGGATCTGGTGTAGCAAAAGGTGGGTCAAAATCGTCGGGAGGTTCCTCCACTTCATCTGGTACAGTGACGGTAGCGAACAATCCGACCACCCGCTATTAGCATGTAATCACTCACTGAGGCTCAATATTGCCCCGCACTAAGACGTTTTGGAGTAGATCGATCAGATAGAAAAAATATGTTGGGTCACACTCAAAAAAGTTCATTCAGAAAAGACTTATAGTACTAATTTTTGCGTTTATTGAGCGTCCGCGATCGGGATAAAGCGGTCTCCATTGGAATGTCCGATATTAGGGCGCTTATCGGACCGATATCTTCTGCATTCCTAACGTCCGCTTTTGCGCCCTAAGCGGACACTAGCGTTGTGGCCGCAATATCCCGAAAGCGGACATTAGCTAGAGCTCGGCGAAACTGATCGAAATCGATCTATTGCTGCCATCGCTTCTTCCAAGGTTCTATCTGTCGCGGTTAAAGACAGCGCGATATCTCCACCAGCCAGTCTTTGATTGGCTTTGGCTAACCAAGCTAACAAACCTTGACTTGGAAACATCTCGGGGTTCTGGAGGTGAAGAATGATAAACCGTTGCCTCTGATAGCTCCACTCAGTTATATCGCTAATTTCCGCCCATGGGATCATTTGGTCGGACCACTTTTTCCAACGGACACCTGTGGGACTGATCCGCAACTGCTCGCTTTCATCGAACAGATTCTTTATCCAGGTCACTGTGGAAAAACCGAAAAATACTATGCAGAACCAGCCTATTCCGTTTATCAAAACAGGTGAATAACGGGTCGACCCTGGAATAGCGCCGAAAGCGCCAATCATCCACATACCAGTAACAACGAAAGCAACCGAAGCCATACTCAGTAAAATGGTTCGTGAGCGAGAAGCGTGTGCTACAAAATCATCCATTGGCCATCTCTATCTTCTTCTAAATGGGTGTTTTTCCAAAATCAGGAAAATAGTCACGCCAATAGTCGTCTATTGACGATCTTTGCGAATATGGATTGCGAGCGCTGGCTCCGCCATCCCCAGTTCATGGGATAGGTGATATCCGATCGACAAAATCTGTTTTTCTAGTGTCCGCTTTTGCGCCCATAGCGGACACTAGCGTTGCGGCAGCTTTATCCCGAAAGCGGACATTAGAATCTTGGCAGATGTACCAATAGGGCTTTCAATATTTTCAATATCGTTCGAAATCCGATGTGACCGAATGCATCGGGTCGGATTTCAAAAGTTGCTGAAATCCGGTTGCCGTGAACGTTATAATTCCAACAATCAGTTCAATTTTAAAGTGATACAACTTCATTTTTTTATTTGGAGTAAGGCTTTCATTCTCAATCTCTACACTGACCAAATCGATGCCTTGAAAGTTTTGGAAGTCCAAGCCGATATTGAGAGCATTTACATTTTCGAATACCAGTTCGGCTTCAGCAATAAGATACCCCTTCGTGCCATGTGCCAACGGCGACTCCAAGATATAGTCTATGTCAAACTTCATTGATCCATGTTTGTTTGGGAAGGCCAAACCGTAGGTGCGGCACTGACTCCATCCAAGTTCACCGATGTCGGCTTGGGTCCATTTTTTGCCTTTTTTATATCCGCTCAAACTTGATCACTCACTTTATCTATTAAACAAGTTTGCTGTTAACATGGATGGCTGATCTCTTTTGCGTTTTCAGACACTAGCACATGCCAACTCTATTTCTGCAACATCCCGAAAGCGGACATTAGTGCCCACTCGATGGAACGACTGATTCTGGAGGTGAAAGCGGGCATGCTAATAAAGCCAGTCCACCTCATCTCAACCGGCGCGGATAATGCTCTGTTGGGGTTGCTGATCGGCTATGATCTTAGAGCCTCGAAAGAGTGGTTCCTTCATGTAAGAGGAATCCACTCGCTCATTCTTAGGTCTTCTTGGCTGGCATGAGCGCGTCTTTGAAGTCGCCTTCATACAGTTCAATCAGAGCACGATCATCGTGGTCCCAAGGGTGAAAACCAGGCTTAAAAAAGGAAAGCCAAGCCGGGAAAGCCCGGCGCATCATTCCAGGGCTAAGGGTCAGGTACTTAAACAGGCCCCAACGTGCCTTCCAACCGGTCACGCCATCCTGAGCAAGTAGATCCAGCGCATCGCGCCAGCGATTGCGGAAGAACCGCACAGTTACTGTGAGCATAATAAGACTGCGCAGTTTCCAGCGTCGCCATTTTGACCAATGGCGCGTTGCATGGTTCCAAGTGTCAAAGGCCACGCCCTTGTGCTCGACCTCCTCAACCGCGTGCCAACGCCACATGGCTCGCACCTCTGGGTCAGCCTTTTCGAAATGTTTGGGGTTGGCAAGAAACTCATTTGCCATGATCGCAGTGTAGTGTTCTAGCGCCATAGTCGCGGCCAGATTGACGATAGGGGGATGATCCTTGATCAAACCCAGCATCTTGCGCACCCGTTCATCAATCGTCTCAATGTCATAGCCAGCGTCTTCGGCGAGCTTGTTGAATGCGATATGCTCGCGAGTATGGTTGATTTCCTGCCGAACAAACGCACGGATCTCCGCCTCAAGCTTAGGGGGAGCGCCCTCGCGGTGAGCCTTTACAGCTTCAATGAAGAATGCCTCGCCGCGCGGAAAAGTGGCTGAAAGCACGTTGTACCATGCCGTTCCATAAGGATCGCCTGCCCACCACCGTTTGGGGGTCTTTGCCCTATTGAACCGCTCGTCACGGATCTTGATGTCGAGGTCTCGTGGTGTGTTCCTGCTGCGGGCTACGGCGTTTCGTTCAGCTATCGTGGGAGTATTCATCGATTGGTTTCCATTCGAATGTTTCAATCAAACTTTGATCACAGAATTGAGGCTGGCGGTTAGACCGCAACTCGCCTTGGCTTGCTCCAATCTAAGCTGGGGCCAGCAATGCCCGGGTCGCAGTGTTGAGGACGCCTGTGCCATTAAGATATTGACCGCCATCTGCGATCAACGTGGTGCCCGTCACATAGCTGGCGAGTGGCGAAGCAAGGTAGGCCGCCGCGGCACCAATATCTTCAAAAGTGCCGAAACGCCCAGCGGGGATTGTGTCGAGCAATTGCGTTTTGAGGCTGGGATTAGCGAGGAGGCTGGCCACCCCCTTGGTTCCCTCGACCGGGCCCGGAACGATGCAGTTTGCCCTGATGTTTGCCCGGCCCCACTCAAGCGCGAGTTGCCGCATGAGCTGATCAACGCCGGCCTTGGCAGCGCCCGCATGCGCCTGAAACTCAAACGGCATGAATGCCTGCGCTGCGGAAATGAAGATGATGGAACCTGAGGTCTCAGCAAGCTGAGCATGCGCTGCCTTAGCGGCATGAAAGGAGCCGATAAGGTTAATATCGACTACGGTCTTAAAGGCGTTGGAGGACATGGCTTCTGCTGCGCACAGGAAGTTGCCTGCCGCCCCCGCAACCACGACATCGCAAGGTCCCAAAGCCTCCACCGTCCCAGATAAGAAAGCCTCGACAGCGGCAAGATCGCGGACGTCCGCTGAATTCGCTACGACTTTTGCGCCCAGCGCTTCGATTTCAGCGCGCGCTGCGTCCAGCTTCTCCTGCGTGCGGCCGCAGATTGCGATATTCGCGCCAAGGCTCGCAAATGTCTTAGCAATGCCAAGATTGATGCCTGAACCCCCGCCGGTCACTGCGACTGTTTTGCCTTTGAAGAGTGTCGGAGAGAAAACGTCCGTGATGGTCATGTGGGATCCCCATTTTGCAAGTGTGTATTAAGGTTCAGAGCGCTGAGGCCTGATACGGTTTGTTCGGTAAACTCGGCAAACTCGCCAGCGCTTAGGCCGCGCACCATTATGTCAATCGAACGCGGCGCACCAGGCGCGCTTTCGTGGGCGTTGATATGGAGTTCTGCATATTCCGGGAGCCTGTTGCGCAGCAACTCCCGCGCGGCCGTTGCCGCTGCCAACAAGCGAAGGGTCGGTTTGTAAATCTTGCCAATCGTGGTGAGCGGCATGGTCTCCACAATCTCAATCCGAGATGGTGCTGCTGGGCGCTCCGAAACCTCATTGCGAGCAAATTCTTCTAGCTCTTCAACGGTGGCGGATTGGCCGGGGTTTAGGGTCACATAGGCGATGGGGACTTCGCCCGCGTATGTGTCGGGCTGACCAACCGCGGCGACCATGTTGACGGCCGAGTGGGCGGCCAACGCTTCTTCGATCAGGCGCGGATCAATATTGTGCCCTGAGCGGATGATGAGGTCTTTGGCGCGACCCTGAAGCCAGACATAACCGTCGTCATCGCGCCAGCCCAGATCGCCGGTGTCGAGCCAGCCATCTGCATCAACGCGCTCTTCGCCTTCGGCAATGCCTGCCGAGTTCACAAAGGTGGTCGTGGCCACGACATTGGGGCCGCGCAGAAGGATCTTGCCGACACTGCCCGGTGCAACATCGCGGTGCGGGCCTTCGTCTTCATTTTCGACGATGCGCCCTTCCTGATAGGGGACGAACGGTCCAACAGAGCCAGCGCGCTTTTCCCCGCCAGCAGGGTTGCGCGCGCAAAAGGTCGAGGCCTCTGTCATGCCGTAGGTTTCAACGATTTCTGTATCGACAATCGAGGTGATTGCTTCGATCAGTGCGGGCGACAGGGGAGCAGCCCCGCTCACGATCTGGCGCAAGGACGAAACATCGCTAGTGATGGGAATGTCTTTGAGCACGCTCAGCACGGTTGGAACAACCGCAGCGCTGGTCACGTGATGGGCCTCAATGATCTTCCAAAAATCGCCGAGCATGAACGGATTGCGGAAGCCTGATGGTCCGCAAAGCAGGATTGTCGCCCCGCTTGCCAGCGATATCAGCGGCGTCGCGATCCCTGCAATCACATGGTATGATGGCAAGCCGGCAAGCGACACATCACCAGCGCGGTACCCGCTACCCAGCAGCCCCATACAGGTTGTCGCCAGCTGATTGGCGTGGGTCATCGTAAGCAGCTTGGGCGCAGATGTGGTGCCGCCAGTGTGAAAGATACCGGCAATGTCAGTGGACACTGGCGGTTCAATATTGACCAGACGTTCTGCCTCACAGCCTTCGATGAAGTCGCGATACAGCTGAGCGCCTTCTTCTTCGGCATCCAGAGTTACGATGGTGACCGGCTCTGGCAGAGACTGCGCCACCTCGACGGCCTTGGCGTAAATATCGGGGTCCGCTTTGGAGCTGACCGTAATGATCGCTTTGACCCGGGCCGCAGTCATAATATTCGTGATATGGCTTGCAGAGAGTAGCGGGTTAACCAGGTTAGCTCGGCCAACAGTGCTTGCCGCGAGCATGCAGACATAGGTTTCAGGCAGGTTCGGCACCAGAAATCCGACCGCATGATCCCGCGTTACACCTAGGCTCGCAAACGCGTTGGCTGTACGGATCACTTGCCTTTTGGTTTCCACAAAACTCAGCTTCACAGGCTCGTCATTTGCTAGCCCGTGTGCGAGGAACGATATGTAAACGGCATCGCCCCAAGTCTCCGCCGCGCTGCAAACCAATTCGTAGATCGATTGCTCGGATATACGCTCACCAATCGGAACGCTTTCATAGCGCTCTATATCTTTGATCGTGGTGAGCGCTGCCTTGTCTTGCGCTGACATTTGCGTGAGCGACAATGCCATCTCAAAAGCCCCGCAATGTCGCGAAAGATTCGGCCGGCTCGCGGTCAGTGACGAGCGTATTTATTGGCGCATCGGGATCAGGATATCCCAGAGCCATCCCACAATAGAGCATATGTGCATCGGGCATCTCGAGGAAACTCGCGGCCGTCTTGTACATAACGGACCAGGCCTCCTGAGCACAGGTCGCAAGGCCGTGCTCTTGCGCCAACAGCATGAAGGTTTGCATGAACATGCCCAGATGGGCCCATTGCGGCTGATTGAAGCTGCGATCAATGGAGAAGAACAGGCCAACAGGCGCGCCAAAGAACTCAAAGTTCTGCGCGAATTGCATCATCCGCCCCATCTTGTTTTCGCGCTCCACACCGATAGTCGCGTACATATCCTCGCCGCATTTGAAGCGGCGCGATTTATAGGTCTGGCCCATATCATCGGGGTAGAGCTGATATTCACTGCCTTCACCGCGCGGATTGACCGCTAGCGACCGCTTAACTTCCCCCAAGAACGTTTGAAGTTCCTCGCCCGCGAGAGCATGCACATGCCAGGGTTGCAGATTGCTTCCGGAAGGACTGCGGCCAGCTGCCTCCAACAGCGAGACCAGCACAGATTTGTCTACCGCCTTGTTGAGGAATGCCCGGGTCGAACGCCGTTCGCGCACGATGTCACTGAGAGTTTTCATTGCTTTCATCCATCAAGATTGAGTTCATATAGCATCTATTAAATGGATGGATTGATTTAGAAAGGGATATAATCTATCCGTCAAATGCATGCATAGCGATCGCCTTATCCTCGCCGAAACTCTGGTTGTGGTTCTGGAAACCGGCAGCTTCACCGATGCTGCAAAAAAGCTTGATGTTAGCCAGTCTACCGTCAGCCGCAGGATCGCCGCATTGGAGGATCAATTGGGTGGCACTGCGTTGTTTCGCCGCGGCACGCGCTGGATCAGCCCAACAGCCGAAGCGGAAAGCTACGTTCGCGATGTTCGCAATATTATCGGACAACTGGATGCAGCAGAGGCAAAGATCCACGACCGGGAGCTTGTGCCTAAGGGTCTGCTAAGAGTGTCGCTGCCACCTGCGATTGGGCGCGCAAAGCTGCTGGCACCCTTGGCGCAGCTGACACTTCGCTATCCAGGGTTGGAAATGAAGATCGACTTGTCGGAAGAATATGTGGATTTGCGAGAGAACACCGTTGATTTGGCAGTGCGCATTCATCCGCTTGAACAAACGGGAATTGTGGTTGAGAAAATCGGTGAGAGCCGGATTGGTACGTATGCCGCTGAAGAATACCTCTCATCTGCGCCAGCGCTCAGTTCACATTCGGACATAGCAGCTCACAAAGTCATCGGTTTAACCTCCCTTTTTGAAGGTGACCTACAAAACCTGTCTCGCATGCGCCGAAAGGCTTATTCTGAAATTCGCCCTACTATCCTTGTGAATGACCTAGATGCTATCAGGCTCATGCTAGCCAAGGGCCTTGGTGTTGGGTTCCTTCCGTATCATCTAGTCGAAGAAGATCTTAAAGCGGGGCGCCTTGTTGAATGCAGCGTTAGCCTCCCAATCGATGCAATCGAATTGTTTGCGCTTTTCCCGCACGGTTTACGCAGCTCCCCCCGGGTGGCAATGGCACTTGAGGTCTTGCGAAATGCAGTCTCTAGTTGAGATCGATCCATAGCAACTATGGGTAACTTTCCTAAAGCCAAGCCGGCTTTGGTCGGAACCCCGAATAGCTGAGAAGCGATCGGTGCGTCCGCAATTGGGTCGAGAGTGGACGGTCGGCTATCGGTTTCCTAATGTCCGCTTTTGCGCCCTAAGCAGACACTAGCCTTATGACCGCATTATCCCGAAAGCGGACATTAGAAATCACCATTCACCGCTGCGGAAGTCATTGTCTCGATAATCTGAAATCTTGGCTTCAGCAATTTCGATGTCTTTGATTGTTAGCTGCTTTTCCAACACACCGATGTTTTGGTCTGCTTCAGAATATCCGAGCATCTTTGCGACTCTAAACAAGACATATGCTCGAACAGGGTCTTTTTCGACACCTCGCCCGAACAAATAAGCTGTGCCAAGGTTATAGTAACCTAATGGAAACCGATTGGATGCAGAAGCTTGATAACATGCCAACGCGCTATCAAAGTTTACATCAACCCCGAGTCCTTTAGTAAAGATGTTACCCAAATTGGATTGGGCATTGGGATGGCCATTTTCCGAGGCCATGGTAAAGTATTCTCGTGCAAGTGTGTAGTCCAGTTCAAGACCGTCGTGCTTAGTGTAGTACATCAACCCTAGGTTGAACTGGGCGGTTTTCAGCCCTCCTTCGGCGGCTTCACGAAAAAGCTCCGCCGCTTTGAGATTATTTTTGGTGACGCCCTAGCCTAGCAAGTAGGCTATTCCCAAGTTTTGAACTGCGGTAAGGTTGCCTTGAGTTGCTGCAAGTTCTGACCACTGGCGTGCTACATCCAAGTCCGCTTCAACGCCATCACCGCGTTGATACATCGCCCCTATGTTTGCTTGTGCTCTATCATGCCCTTGATCAGCTGATTTTTTGTACCAGAACAAAGCCTTCCGATAATCTAATTTGACACCTTCGCCAAATTCATAGGCTTCCCCTAACAATGATTGAGCTTCAGCTTGCCCGAAAACAGCTCTTATTCGATTAATCCAAATGGAAAATGGCAGAATGACAGAACTTGTTTTCATTCAATAGTGAGTAATTTGTCCAACTAGCAATATCAACAAGATGACAATAAAATTTGATTATTGAGGTTTTCCTAGCGTCAGCTTTTGCGCCCAAAGCGGACACTAGAGCTCAACACTCTCCGCCAGCGCTAAGGCATCCTCAACTTCTACGCCGAGGTATTTAACTGTGCTATCGATCTTTGAATGACCGAGAAGTAGCTGCACGGCTCTTAGGTTTCCAGTCTTTCGATATATCAGGGTGGCTTTGGTCCGCCTCAGTGAATGAGTGGCGTAAGCTGATCGCGGAAGACTTATCGATGCAAACCACTTCGCTGCAATTCTGGAATATTGCCGCGTCGAAAGATGGTGCGATTTATCCATACGAGAAGGAAACAGCCAATCAAATGGGGACAGATCGGAATGGCCGCACCAAAGCTTGAGTGCGCTTCGCGTTTGTTTGGTAATTTCAAACTGAACTGCATTGCCGGTTTTGCGCTGAATGATTTTGGCCCGGCTTTGAAACTCATCGCCGGTGCGAATGTCGCTAACTTTTAAACCGACAAGATCACATCCTCGAAGCTTGCTATCAATCGCTAGATTAAACAAAGCCAGATCCCGCTTCCGACCCGCAAGTTCCAGACGGACTCTGATCGCCCAAACTTCTTGCTGTTTAAGCGGAGCCTTCTGGCCGATCAGCTTTCCTTTGTTCCATGGATATTGCTTTTGAGTGTCAGTAGTTTGATTATGCATTTTGATCTCCTCATCGAGAAGGTCAAAGCCTGTAGAAAGCTAATAATTGGTTTTTGGAACTGCTGGCTAGTGTCCGCTTTGGGCGCAAAAGCGGACACTAGCTATTGACGTTGATAGGTGGCTGAAGAGCAAGCAAATGGCAGGTCGCCTATAATAGCTCAAATGTTTGTTTAAGTGCCCAATTTTGATATGTGAGCACTATATGAGCAAAAATGATGGAAAGCCGTTCGAAAAACTCACCGCAAGGGTATTTGAGATTCTCACCGCCAAGGATGGAGCGATCGTACAGCGAGACGTTAAGCTAAACGGAGCAGATGGCCCAAGACAGATCGATGTTCTCGTACGTTCACAAATAGGCGACATTGATATTGTCACAATAATTGAGTGTCGTGACCATAGTAGGAAGCTGGACATAGGACATGTGGATGCTCTGCATTCAAAGATGCAAGATGTAAGAGCTCAAAAGGCCGTGCTAATTTCTCCAATCGGCTTCTCCAGTATGGCGAAATCGAAGGCCGATCGACTAGGGATTTCACTCTGCGAGCTCAGTAGTACAGCCAAAAATGAAAACGGGCTCGAGGTGATTGGAACTGAAGTTCCAATACTCATGAGAGAGGTTTTCAGTCTTTCCGTCCAATTTTCTGGAGTTGTCGAAACCGCGCAGATCCAAGGCTCAGATTTAGCATTGAATTCTACAGCCAAGGTGCCTGGAGCAGTCGTGAATGGAGTCTTTTTGGCAGATCGCGTTCATCAAGGATTTTTGAGCGGTGAGCTCTCGCGTGATCGAAATGGACCGAGTTTTCATTGGATTCCTCCAGAAATTTCCAGACCCTATTTCTGGGGCAATGAGCATGACGACCCAAAAATTCCGATTTCGGAATTTGAATTGAAGATCGATAACAAGGAGCGTTACTATTTCGGATATGCTTCGCAATTGGACAACAGTGTTATTTTCAAGAATCTGTCTCGGAACTCGCGAAGCCTGATATTCGAGTTATCCGACGTTAGCGATTTACGAGATCAATTTACTCGGTTGGAAAGTCGTGAAGAAATTCCGATTCCGGAATCTACTATTGAAGTTCAAGGGATAACAGTTCCCGAGTTAAGTATGGCTCAGATGAAAGTATTTGGAATCAAAAAACAATAGACGTGCGATTTTCGCTTCCGTCCGCTTTCGGGATAAAGCAGAATTCAGATCTGGAGACATCGTTGTATAGTAGGACAATCTTTTTGAGTATTTTTGCTTCACTTCTGGCTTCGTGCGGAATTGAACCAAATCAATTTGATTGCGAAGCAAACTCCAAGCTAGAGCTTAATGGCGATTACGCATTTAATGGATTGGCAGAATTCAGATCATATGGAATTCATGGGCTGGGCATCATAAACTTGGGCGACTGTTTATTAGATCCGCCGATCCGTGATGTTATTTTTCCCGATGGAGAATTCGATCAGTCCATGCTGGCTCTTAATGGGCAAGCTTGGAACGAAGACAAAACAATAATAGCAGAAATTGAAGGTGTTATATCCTGTAAGCCTGACCGATTGTGTGAGGCCATATTGTCAAAAACTGATGATATGAAAATCAAAGACCAATAAAAATGAGCTGTTGAAACATTTCTAATGTCCGCTTTCGGGATATAGCGGACGCTAGTCTTTGAAAGCGAGATTGGTGACATGTTCAATCGGTAGGTCCAAATGTTTGCACAATCTCAAAGCTAGCGGGACAATCCAAAACTGAGCATCAGGATCATATGCGGCGGCTGGACGTCCGAAATTGAACAGTGCTTTAGCACAAGCCTCTTCAAAAAATAGCTGTTCGATGGACTGGGTATTTTCCGACCTCTCTGCCGCAATTGTCTTATCTCGGACTTCGCTGAAAAGCTCTCGACTCCTTTCTGTGCCAAACTCCTGATCTTCAGCACACTCCAAGATTTTAGACATTGTTGATTTGTCATCAACATGATCTTCAAATGCTCTGATTAGCTGCGCAATAAACTGTGATGCATGCATTGAACCGATGTCTCCGTTTTCTGTCTCAATAGACACATAACGGAGTTACGATGTAATGTCCGCTTTCGGGATAAAGCCGCCATAACGCTAATGTCCGCTATGGGCGCAAAAGCGGACGTTAGCGAAGACACTAATCGTGTGCCGTCCAACTTGGAAACTAATCCCAATCTCCCTCCGCCCAATTGGTATATGCTTCACGATAGCCATCTAACCAGTGGACAGCATCTCGTGTGCGTTGGGTGTCTGAGAATATCTCTTTAACAAGTCGACATATCAATTTGAGTTCGCCTTTAACTTGGTCTTGGGCGCCAGCAACAACTTTTCCATTTCGATCTCGGTCTTTTGGACGATCTTTTTCACCTAAAAACTTAGACCATTGAAAAGTTCCATCTTCCCAATCCAATTTGGCAACGGACTCGCGCAAACCAATTACAGCACTAATATCGCCGTCTCTGCTATCTCGACCAAAGATTATCTCAAGCAGGTCGGTGTGAAGCTTTGCCTCATCTTTATGGTGAGCTTCTATCCTAAAAGAATCATAACCAAAAATGTCCTCTAGAGTCTTCTTTTCATTTTCAAGAAGCACTGCAAGGCTAGGTTTACCGAATAATTGCATGCGAACACCATAGGTTAGTCATTGCGCGATTTCCATAAACTTTCATTCTTTGACAATGCTAATGCTAATGTCCGCTTTCGGGATAAAGCAGTCACTAACCGAGTGTCCCCATTGGGCGCAAAAGCGGACACTGTTAGTCGGCATAGTTTATGTCGCTTGCATGCTTTTGAAGGATTGTTGTAGCTAGTCTGCAAGGTAATCCAGCGAGGCAAATAATGCTCATGAGGTCGGTTCTTGTGGCCATTCTAGGAATGGTATCTTTGGCAATGTCGTCATGCACGCAAGACGTTTTAGACCGAGAAGAATACCAACGGAAACTATCTGCTTTCGAGGATTCGGATATCCGTATTCGTCGAACGCTTTTTGATACTGGAGATCGGGAAACTTGCGCTATTGAAATTGAAATTGACCTCAAGGCAAACGGTAGTGGAAACGTAATTTGGTCACGTCCAATATTTGATCATGATTGGCCTATGACTCCTTGTGTATCCGATGATTCAACAACCTTAAAAGAGCTGATTGTTTCACTAGACCAGCACCAACATGGGAGAATACGACGATCTTTGGCAGGGCTCAACTGGCGTGTAGGCTTTGATACATTTGGTAATACACAGATTGGAAGTCCGATTGGATGTTCATTCCAATATCATCCAGTGAATTCGCACTTTGTCGAATTGAAAAAAAAGACGGGGTTTATGCTTTTTGAGATCGATCCAAGCTGTGAATCGGTTCAAGTCGCATCTGCACAGCTTTTGATTGACGACGTAATCCGATTGTTGATCGCAAAGAAAAACTTGATTCCATAATTTTGTCTGGGCCAGTTTTCGTTAATTAATGTCCGCTTTCGGGATGAAGCAGACCATTGTGGCAATGTGGGCTGACCTTCCGCTTACGCCCCTAGATTCAGACAGTCATTCAGGGAAGCTGCGAACCACTTCAATCTTGCCAACTATCGAAGCATTGAACGCATCGATCTCCTCGGCAGGTATCCAATACTCTTGGTGAGCCTTTCCACCTGCATCCTGTATCTCGTAGCCATCGAGGTATGCCTTCTCCACCTCAAACTGAGTGACAAAACCTGATCCGCTCGCTCGGACGTTCCAGTCACGTGCAATCTTGACAGCATACTCTTCAGTCGTAACCGGATAGAATATGGGCTGCTCTGGCAAACGAGGCGGAAATGCTCGCATCCCAGTTTCTCTGATGAGTTCTAGTTCTTCTGGGCCGACTGGTCGCCAGAGTTTGATTGTTTCTGTAGCCATTACGCAGACATAATGGAAACTACGCCCTCGTTCCACCCCAGTTGTTGCCATTCAACTAGGTCAATCCTAATGTCCGCTTTCGGGATATAGCAGTCACGTCTGCTTTGGGCGCAAAAGGAGACATTCCTGCAGAGTTGCCAACAGTCGCGAAAGTACTCATAATGTTGAGATGCAAATTCATGCGCTTATTAAGGAACTAAAGTTCGAGTTAAACTCAGCTCTTGCGCGCTATCATAGCAGTCGCAGACGGGACAAAAAGGCAAGAGCTTGTTTGGATGCAGCATTCTCTTTGTGCGACGATCCACCCCACTACCTCTTGGCTTATGATGCTAAATTGATGTGTCTGGAAGACCGTCATGAAGAAGCCCGAGACCGTTATAGAGAATGCTTAGCTGCGTTGCCCGAGGTTTTAAATTCTGAAAATGCCTATGTTTCCCTTTTTTGCAGGCTGAAACTCGGGTTCTACGATCAAAACTGCAGTTACGAGGAACTTGAGGAACTGCGAGAGGAAGCCGTTAAACTTGGCGTTCGTGGGTCGCCTAAATATTATCTTCCATTCCCTTCGAAATCATTGCTCATGGAGCACTATGGTAGCCGGATACCTCTAGACCAGACGTTCAAGGTCAAGAACCGGCCGGCCAAAGCCTCTCGCGTCTATTACGGGGCTAGGCTCTAGGTCCGTTAACTGTCCAATTGCCGAACGTAAAAGCTACCAAACATGTGTCCGCTTTCGGGATATTGCGGTCATAAGGCTAATGTCCGCTTTCGGCGCAAAAGCGGACATTGAAATTATTTGAGCTATTCTCCCTTTTGAGTAGGGTCTAGATTCAAGAATTGAACCGACATTCGGTTCACGAAGAAAAAATGAAAAGTCAAAAAATGAAAGAGAAATCAATCGGCAATATTGAGTTTTGCCAAACTTGGGGAGCAGAGTTTGTTCCAGTTTCTCTTGACTGCATTGTTGGTCTGGAAAAAGGTTTTGATGGATCAAAATTTCCAATAAATGGTCTGCGTCACGAACCTTTGGAATCTACGTCGGGATGGTACATATGGGCAGGAGAAACGTTGAGTCAGAAGGATGAATTTTTTGAGCCTGTACATATAAGGCATTTGCAAAAAATCTATCCTACAATTTTGGAATATTTAGGACTTGCAGAGGGTTGGCGATTTTTGATTGCACCTGATTATTCAGACGTTTGGTTTGATCCATCGTTGTTAAACTTGGAGTGACAGCGCAATTAGTTCCTCAACCGCCGTTTCAATATGTTCCAATAGTTGTATCCATCCGCCAATTCTAATGTCCGCTATGGGCGCAAAAGCGGGCGCTAAACACTGAGAGGTTGTTGATCTCGGAATCTACTTCTAATAGCTCTTTGGTGAATATGGTCGAAAGTCATAAAATGTTAGCGCACGGATGTGCCTGGGTTTTTTTTGTACTTTTTGTGATGCCCATTTCAGTCGAATTTGCGCTACCAACAATCAGCAATTATTTTGGACCTAAGCTTGAAGACTATTGCAAGAAAGAGAATTTGGTCAAAATATATAACGCCGAGCTTTATGAACTTCGCCGCAATGAAGTCGAGAATAAGGGAGCTCCAGTCACTCCGGGATGGAAGACCATCATATCCGAGAGAAACGAAGCGAAGGTGCTATACAATAGCATCAGAACGCGTACCGCGACGCTTTTTTTCAATGATAACAAGGTTGCGCAAACAAGGTTTTATTCTCTGGACCGCGAGAATATCATCACTTTGATTGGTTGGGCTCCTCCAAATGGAACTCCATGCAAAATCGCCTCAGATTTCAGATTGAAACATGCGATCATCATCGAAGCCTACGACGATTCACGGTTTCCTCCGAAAGAATATAGATAGCAGGCAAACTTTTGCTGACAGTTTCTGAATGTCCGCTTTCGGGATATAGCGGACACTGACATTGCTACGTCAGCGCATATCCGATATTTATCCAAAAATCGTCGAGAGTTAAGGAATAGAACACCGCTGGCAAAATCGCCAAAAAAGGTTGCGATGCGAAAACAAGAAAGAAATCAATATGAGTGATGTGAAATTGCTTTCGAGACCAACCAACTATGCTGTTGTGCAGTTACCGGGCCGACAGTTTCCGGGTGTCGTTTTTCAGGGGGATAGCTTGAACATATTGATCTGCGAATTGGCCATAATTGCAGCTGAGAAGGACCCTGCCGAAAAATCAGAAAGCTTGGAAAATGTTATGGACAGGCTTCTAGCAGTTCAGGGGCACTACGAAGCGACATTGGAAGAGGCTGGTATTAAGCTCCCGTACTAATAGACTACAAAACCCAGAAAACCGGTAATCCTAATGTCCGCTTTCGGGATATAGCGGAAGCTAGCATGGAACGAATTGGAAAGCGCTTCCGACTGCACTCGATAGGGTATTGAACACTAGGCTTGTGATACGCGCTGCATTCAGCGCAATATCTAACAGGAAGGCACCGATAGCCGCGAGGAAAATAGAATAGCCCCACCCCCAGTAATCGCTGAAAATAATTGTCATCGCCCAGTTCTGACCAAACACGTACCATAATGCCATCAAGACTGTACTAGCGGTCAACATGAACGAAATAGGAGCGAGATGTGCCGCTGCTTTCCCTTTGAACACTGAGAGTAAGAACGCAAAAGCAAGCATGATCGCATTGCTACCTGCAAATATTTTCAGATCAGCACGAAGCTCATCCATGACCTTGTCATACTTGCCAACCACTAGTTGTTCAACTCGCTCCAGTGCGTCGCCATATCGCGCAATCGATGCTTCGTAATATTCACGTACTGCAATACGGGCCTTTTCTCTCCGTTCGCAGTCCAGTTTGCACTTTGCTGCCAGTACATCTGCAACAAACGCGTCTATGCCGCCATCAAGTTGTTGGCGCATATCATCCAACTTTGATTTTAAGTTAGGTGAAATTTTTTCCGCTACCGAAGCCACAGTACCAGCCGCAGATGTCAGTTTAGGTTCGGTGAATGATTCACTGACCTTGTCGCTTACTTTTTCTATCGCAAACTCCCGCGTTCGCTTGTCAAAATCATTAGGAGCAAGATTGATATACAGGAATATCTCTGCAAAAACTGCTGTGCCAATCCCAGTTAGGCAGATATTCACAGTCCGAAGGGAAGCAAAGTTCATCTGTGCATATGTGGCTTTCATTCACTTGTTTTGCAAGAAAGAGCCTTCCACAAGCGTTTTTCTAGCGTCCGCTTTCGGGATGTTGCAGCCGCAGCGGCTAAATACTTGCATTGGATTTGGCGACGAATAGAATGGGGCAATGAAAACAGGGCTGAAATATTGTGAAGAACGGGTGCTCTCTCCAATTTCCTGGTATTGCCACCGTGCACCAGATGGAGCTTTTCTGGACAGCACAAGCCCTGAAGAACTCGACCCGCCAATGCCATCAAAAGTACCGGGAAAAGGTTTTCCTGTTTGGACATTGGAACACCAAGGGCGAGAGCTCTATTTTTCAAGTCATTTTGAAATCAAACAGGTCGTCGATTTGTTAGGGCAAAAGATTTTGCCGCATAACAAGACACTGACCGAGGGAAGCGGATACTCCAATCAACACTGGTTGTCACGATTGCACAAGTCTTGGATGCCTTGGAAAACAAGACAAAGAATGGTTGCCAAGTTAGAAAAACTTTTGCCAGATTCTTAGTGCGTTCTAATGTCCGCTTTCGGGATAAAGCAGCCACAACGCTAATGTCTGCTTTGGGCGCAAAAGCGGACATTAGTTCAAGGCTATTGAAGCTTCTCTCAATTGACAAAACTTTCTTTTAAATTTTATGACGTTTTATGAATTGGAACACCATCAAAACCACGCTGGGCTTTCTTGGAACTATGGCTCGCAAATATACCGGCTTTGGTTTGCGCGGGGATGCCACGACGTCAATCTATAACCATCTCCAGATTACGGAACGGCTGCACACATCTGGGCAACCGACCGCAAAGCAATTTGTTGCAATCAAGTCAGCGGGATTCTTACGTGTGATCAATTTGGCGCCGACGGGAGTTGAAAATGCTTTGCCCGATGAGGCAGCTACGTTGTCTGAACTGGAAATGGATTACACGCATATTCCGGTAGACTTTCAAAATCCAACCCTGAAGGATTTCGAACAATTCAGCGATGCAATGGAAGCAGCTGGAGACGAACCCATCTGGGTACATTGCGCCGCCAATATGCGAGTGTCAGCCTTTGTCTATAAATATCGCCGAGACGTATTGAGGGATGATGAAGCTGATGCTCGAAAAGATATGAGCGTAATTTGGGAACCTTTTGGGATTTGGAAAGACTTTACAAAGAGACACCAGTAACAGGTTGAAAGTTGATGCCTGCTATCGGGCTAAACAGAGATGCGGAAACCATGTAAGAGCCCGTTGGAAGAAGGAACGAAGATATGTCAGCATGGATGAAAGCCGGAAACACCGCTGTGATTACAGGCGGTGCAAGCGGTATCGGATTGGAAGCTGCAGCACGTTATGCCACTGCCGGAATGAATGTTGTGATAGCTGACCGAAATGAAGAAACATTGCGGTCTGCTTCAAGTGCATTGGCCAAGATTGCCGGTTCCGGCGACAGCATTCTCGCTCATTCCTGCGATGTATCGGATTTGAATCAGGTTGAGATCCTGCACGATGTGGCGATGAAACGATTTGGTTCGGTCCACCTCTTGATGAACAATGCTGGCATGGGACTGCCTGTGGGCGCACCATGGGAAGATATGGATGCGCTGAAAACTACGATGTCGATAAATCTTGGTGGTGTGATCAACGGCTGTCATGCATTTATTCCAGCAATGCTGGAACACGGTAAAGCGGGTGCGGTGATCAACACGGGTTCCAAGCAAGGCATAACCCGGCCACCGGGAAACTATGCCTATAATCTATCGAAGGCAGGAATTCTCGCGTACACCGAAAGCGTCGCTAACGCATTCGTTGAAATTGAAGGGTGCCAACTTGCTGCGCATCTTTTGATTCCAGGCTTTGTCTATACGCCTATGATTTCTGCCCATATTCCCGAGAAACCAGCGTTCGCTTGGACTGCAGAACAGACAGTCGATTTCATGCTTGAACGGCTCGACGATAATGATTTTTACATTCTCTGCCCTGATGGAGAAGCAACGAGAAATGTAGATGAAAAACGCATCCAATGGAACGCAGACGATATCATCAAAAACCGCCCGGCGCTATCACGATGGCATCCGGATTATGCAGATCGATTTACCACCTACATGGATGATTGAACGGGCGGTATCATAAGGCGATCAATGGTCGGAGCTGATGTTCGCTTTCGGGATAAAGCGGACATCAGCCCACTGATATAGCAATTTTTCTCGCACGGGGGGTCAAAATCCGAAGCGGCTCAACCAACTTCTTCGCCATGGTTTTCCTTCATGCCAAATCCGATCCACATAGATCAGATCAAATCCCATCCGCTTGCCTTCGACTGTAACGCGTTTTCCAATCAGCTGTCTTACGCTTCCATTTATATCGAGCATCCAACGCGCACCGCCGTCCACTTCCAGCGCATAGCCCAATGGCGCCCGGCGCAATTTCCCGGTTTCTCTGTGAATCGTTCCTTTTGGCACTTCCTTATCTCCCTGGAAGTCGTCTGCGGTACGCCCCCGCTTTCGACTTCACACCTGATCCTTGGTGATCGGGGAGTTAGTAAAACTGATTTAACTCAGCCCCTGTAGCCTTTGGGCCCGAGAGCCTTGGACATACGCCACAGGCTCCCCGACCATAAGGACAAGGAGTGCGATACTGGTTTCGGTCAGCATCAACCGGTTAAATCAGGGGTTTACTACGCCCCAACGCCCTGCGTGCGGGCACCAATGAAGTGTATGGGATAGTCGTGCGCAACAGACAATAGAAAAGCTGACTATTCAGTCTTGTTCATTCACCATTTTGGCTCACATGATGCTCGAGCTCAGCCACGGACCGGAACCCTTTCATCTTCAATAGAGGCTGCATGGCCTTATTGACGATCTGGTATGTCTTACGCCGTGCTTTCTTGTCCAGATGTGGCTCTGGCAGAAGCTCTGCCTGCCGCATGGCTGTTTCTGCGCGGACACGCAACCTGTGGACCGGAACGGCTAGCAGTTCCACAAACACCCGATCCATATCATCTTTCTCTATCTGCCACCGTCGGGGCAGCATATTGTTGAAGATGACCCAAGTCAGATGCGCTGCCAGAACCAATGGATCATCGCCGCGACGTATTTCTTCGACTAGAGCGTACAGACGATAGTCGCGCTGGTATCTTATGCGCCGGTACCTCGCTACGTCCGATGGATCGACCGGCCCCCTGATCGTCCATGTGCGGCGGTGATGATCAAGAATGAAATCATCAGGATGCGGCCATGGATCGTCGGGCTCACAGCCGTCTTTGGCTTTGGCCCAAATCCGCTCTTGCTCCTCTTTCCATCGTAGCGCAGCCTTGAAATCTTCTTCTTGCCTTTCGCGTTCGTGCAGCTCGCGCAATAGTTCCCGCTGTTCCAGCAGTCTTGCGTGCTTTAAAACCTCTCGCTGCGCAGCCGAGTTACCCGCCAGCGCGCTTTTCTGCTGCGCCAGCAGGACGGCTTCCAGGACCTTCATGTTCTTGGCGCCACCTGGACCTTTGAGCGCAATTTCGCGGTCAAGCTGTGCGCGCAGGATTTTATCGATCTCTTCTCCCGCTATCGGTTCTGCTGGAGGTTGCGCCTTCTTGGGCCTGCCAGCCGGATTGCCCGATTGGCCTTTGCGGAACTGCGTGTAATGCGGTGGTCGACCAAAGCCGATATCATAATCGTCCTTGCTCATAACGATTCTCCTGCGTGAGAGGCTTGCTGCGCCCATTCCAGCTCTTCAAAGGGCCGCCCATCTGCAACGCGAACGGCAGGCTTGCCGGTATATTGCTGCCAGCGCTAGATAATGGTGTCGCAATAGAGTGGATCATATTCAATCAGCCGAGCAGTCCTCCCGGTCTTATGCGCCGCAATTAGCGTGGACCCCGATCCACCAAAACAATCGAGAATGAGCTCGCCCCGCCGGGAACAATCACGAATGGCATCGGCAACGAGAGCTACCGGCTTGACAGTAGGATGCATGGCCCGTTCCTCATCCCGGCTAGCACTCATGCTGCTGATACCGGCATAGTCCCAGACATTGGTGCGATAACGTCCGCTCTCGCCAAGACCAAAGCTGTTCGTATGAGGAGACGAACCTTTCTTGAACACAAATATCAGCTCATGCTTGGAGCGGTAAAAAGTACCCATGCCGCCATTGGTCTTGTTCCACACCACAAGGTTCTTAAGCTCGGCAAAGGCAGCATTGCCCGCTGCCAGCAGTTCGCTCATGTGTCGCCAGTCCATACAGACATAGGCGATGGAGCCATCGCGCATATGACTGGAGGCATGGCCCAGGGTTGCGGACAGAAACGTCGTGAAATCTGCCCGTGTCATCTCGCCGCTGGCAAAGGCAAAGTCCCTGTGCCTGACATTGCCGAGGCCGCAGACATGTCCATCAATTTTGACATTGTAAGGTGGATCCGTGAACAGCAGATCAGCGCGCTCTGTTCCAAGTAGGCGAGAGAACACATCGTTATCCTGTGCATCACCGCAGATAAGACGGTGGCGTCCCAGCTGCCAGATATCACCGCCGCTTGTCACGGCACTTGAGGGCAGGGGTGGTATCACATCCTCCGCACTGTCAGCTTTGGCGGGATCCGCCTGATCGACTTCATCGAGCACTAGATCGATCTCAGCCAAGTCAAAGCCGGTCAACTCAACATCAAACTCCAGATCAATCAGACCCTGCAGTTCGCTGGCCAGCAAATCCTTGTCCCAGCCGGCATTGAGTGCCAGCTTATTGTCTGCCAAAATATAGGCCCTGCGATCCGCTTCGCTCATATCCGATAGCACTAGGGTCGGGACAGTTTTGATACCCAGCAGCTTTGCAGCCTCTACTCTGCCGTGACCTGCGATAATCTCTTTGTTATCGCTGACGAGAACCGGATTTGTGAAACCAAAGCGTTCTATGCTGTCTGCAATTTGCCGGATTTGTTTTTTGGAGTGGGTGCGCGCATTGCGCGCATAGGGGGTAAGCCTATCTATACGGGTATCGGCAACGGCGCGGGTAGGGCTCTCAAACATAAACGTTCTCCAATCATTTTAAGGTTTTAAAGACGATCGGGTCGTTCATGAGATTGCTCCTCTATCCAATTTACATTGTGTTACATTTCTAGAATATGGATCATCGATTTTTTGTCAAGAAGAAGTAATCCACAACCGTTAATGGTAAGAAGTTTCTGGAATAGTGCTCTGCAGTCCCGGAATATCCGGCCCGGTACAGCTTAAATTCCCTGTTATTTGGTAATCATTTCCCTGTTATCGTCGAGCCAGTTCCCTGTTGTTTTTTGGGTGTGGAGCAGCTGTATCGAGAGCACAATCGGCAGAATTTTGGTGTTTGGAGGGGTGTTGGTGATCAAAAAAGCGGAAGATTAGGGCGATTTTCCCTGTAGAATTCCCTGAAACAGGGAAAAACTGCGCGAGACCCGTTCTCGAAAGACTGCGTCGCGCACCACCCATTTCCCGATTTTCGGCACTCTCCATATTGTGCCTGTGAAAGCACAAATTCACGCTATTTCTTAGCGGTATAGGCCACACCCTGACTCAGGGTTGACTATCAGAGACCATTTGTCACGTCCAAACATAGATGATTGGGGGAAGTAGCCTTATCCGCTAGTTTGTGTTCAGGCGGCAAACCGGAAGATCGCGGTCCGCTTACCTGCTGCGAGCACTCTGGAGCCGGTAGGCGCTTGGAGACATTCCAGTCTCCTCTCGAAACGCCCGGTTGAACGGCCCAATGGACGCAAACCCACAGTCGAGGGCAATCACGAGGATGGAGCTCCCGCTCAGTCCAGGGTCACTTAACATCCTTTGAGCCTGCTCGACACGGAAGCGATTTATGTAGCGATTGAAATTTGACTGTCCCAACACCTGGGTGATCGCTTTCGAAACGAGATAGTCGTGTTCACCCAATTGGGCCGCGACGTCAGCGACCTTAAGGGAAGGCTGGGTATAGACCTCGGGCTTATTCACAAGTTCTTCGACGCGCCTCGCCAATCGTTTGTCTCTGGCCGTCGGTGATGCTGAAGGTCGCGCCGTTCGATCCGCGACCGGTCTATGCGTCAGGGGATGCCGATGCCTGAACCTCAGTGCCACCAAGGCACCCGCCAAAGCCGTTAAAGCGGCAATGCTCTGGATTGTCTTTGTGTGAGTGCTAAAATACGATCCCTCATTAGCCCCTTCGACCATGAAAACTGCCACGACAATCAGCGCGAAATATCCGACTGTAAAGAGCTGTCTAAACCGGCGTTCGGGACCTTTCTGTGTGCCAGGAATGTGGCGCGCGATTTCTGCGAGGGTGACGATTATAAAAGTTGAGCCAACCATGCCAACGATTTTGTCTGTCATCCGGAGCAAATTCACTTCACCGCCGTGCAGCGCTACTCCAGCGGCGCCTGCAAACTGAAGGGTGAAAATGAAGAGTACCACCATCAACGGCGCGGCGGAGTCTTCGTGCGATGGTGTGAAAAGAGAGCGTACGAATAGCCAAGCCCAACCGCAGGTTACGCTACCGAACAACGCGGCAAGACCAGAAAGAAAACTGGCATCGACGCCGACAGTTCGTGCGTATGAAGACAGCATGGCTGATAGAGCGAACAGCATAAAATACACGTTATGGCGTTGCCCAAACGGGTGTTTCTTGGTGAGAGTGGTGACCCATTCCTCAATGGCAGCGCCTAATAACCGAGGCGTCCCAAGAGGCGATAAAGCGTCAGACTTCAATGGTTCAGACTCCCCGCGCAAAAAACATGCACTGATTTTCGAATTCTCATGCAAATCGATGGTCGATTTCCAAATCGGCGAGACTGTCTCACGAAACTGCGCAATTTGTCCAGCAGCCTTTTTCTCTAGAGAACGAAACTGATGGAGCGTACCACCAATGTCCACCGCCAATACAGCCCTGACTGATCTTACCCAATCGCCCCCGTTGGAGACCCAAACTGCGGCTGCCGTAAAATGGCTCAAGCGATCAGGCCAGTTTTGGTATCTCATCGCCTTGGTCGGCCAGATCGCCTTTGTTGCATTCATAGTCATGTATTACGGCACGCGCACCTTCAGCGGCGATTTCGCAGCGTGGAACGACAAACCTATCGTTGTTGGCCATGTTGAAGGCGATAACATGGGTAACTTCATGTTTATAACCCATGTGTTTGGTGCCACGATAATTTCCCTTGGTGGAATGCTCCAGCTGCTTCCTTTCATTCGGCACCATATGCCAGCGCTTCATAGGTGGATTGGCCGAAGCTTCATGGTGATGGCCCTCTTGATGGCGACGGGCGGAATCATGATGACCTGGCTAAGAGGCGACGTTGCTAGCTTTGTAGGCGCGGTGGCGATAACAATCGATGGCCTGTTGATTCTCGTATTCGCAATCGTTGCCTGGCGACTTGCGGCATCGCGCCAGATCGATAAGCACAGCCGCTGGGCCATGCGAACGTTCATGGTCGCTAACGGCGTTTGGTTTTTACGGCTAATGGTGATGGCCTGGTCGATTACCACCGGCGGATGGGGGTTGGATGGGGGATTGAGCGCGCCGGCTTTTATTGTGATGCAATTCGCCTGTTATCTTGCACCATTGGCTATACTGGAACTGTATTTTTCCGCTCTGGACAGTTCATCAGCCCTGAAAATGCGAATGGTTGCTGGCGTCATCGTTGGCTCCACGCTGTTCATGGCCATTGGTGTTTTCGGCGCTCAGTTCTTCATGTGGGCGCCATTCTATCTTTGACGTATTGGCGCTGTCAGACAAACTCCGCATTCTACGGCCCATCACACTTTAGTGGCCGCGGATGGGTGGGAAGTGGAATGGCAGCTCCAAAAACAACAGCCGCTGCAAAGAAGAACGTTCGCTTTCGGGATAAAGCGGAAATTAAAACCTTTCTCTTTGTAACGTCCATGACATTTCCGCCGAACAGCATTGGGTATAGCTTGAATTTTTGAGAGCAGAGCTTTGGCGAAGTGATAGTGAATGGTCCCGATATTGCCGGCGAGCAGGTGGAGCGTCATGGTTATTGGCGCTTCCTTGTAATTTTCGCAGTACTGCTAAGTGCCGCGGAACTGCTGCTCTATGCTGTCGGATGGATGCAGCAGCGACTTTGGTTTGTCCTACAAGATATCGAAACTGCGCCGATGGTGGCCACCGTTGTGGTGGCTCTGGTGAATGGTATTTTCACCTTTTTGGCGGTAGTTGGGCTTTTTGTGATTATCGAATGGCGGCAATTGCGTTTTTCTGATTTTCGCACCCGATATCGTGATGGTCTGGTCTACAGTTTGACGGCGCTTGGTATTTCCATCTTGGTTCAGGCAGCAGAGTTTAGTCTGCTGCGATCATCGGGCGTGGAGCCATTATTTGCATCTGATGACCTGGGTCCGGTGCTCACGGTTTTCCCCGTTTTTTATCTCCTGTTGGTCGGCTTGATGGAATATTGGTTGCACCGTGCGCTCCATCATTATGATATCCTGTGGCGCTTCCATGCCATCCATCATCAAATAGAAAATTTGAACGCCGCCCGCAGCTATTCGCATTTCGGGCAGGATATCTTGTATATGTTTCTGATCACAACGCCGCTGGTTCTTTTGATCGAAGGGCCGCAGCAGCATATCATGCTGGTGACGACCTTCTACATCATTTCCAATTATTACATGCATTCCGATGTACCGTCGCTTTCCTTTCCAGCCCCGTTTCGTCATATCATTGCTGACAATGTGTACCACCACCAACACCACACCTGTGACGTGCGCCATATTGGCAAAAACTACGCATCCTTCTTTTCGTTTTTTGACCGGATATTTGGTACGCAATATATGCCCGAAAATGGAGAGTTTCCAAAAACGGGGATCGACGGATATCCGCCTATCACGTCGTTGCGTGATTATATGATACGCCCTTTTGGACCGAAAGCATAGGAGTGCTGGATGAGTTGGCCGGCCAAATTTTCAATCCTGTTGCTGCTTTGCGGGACGATCACCGCAGCGGGCTTTGTGCTGCTCACCAACAATAGGTCCGGCAATAATCCTGGCCTCGCGGGAGTGCATGAGATGATCGAGGAGCAATTTGCAGGGGTCAATCATATCGATGGCCATGACCTGTCAAACCTGCAACAAGAGGGCATTCTTCTGGTTGATGTACGGGAGGTGCCGGAATTTGGTGTCAGCCACCTGAAAGACGCAGTTCAGGTCGATCCGGAGATGCCGACGCAAGCTTTTATCGAGCAATTTTCCAAAATCTCCAATGAGAAGATCGTGATATTCTATTGCTCTGTCGGGCAACGATCGTCCAGCTTTGCTGATCGCGTGCAAAACGCTTTATTATCTTCAGGGGCCAAAGCGGCCTATAATCTGGAGGGTGGTATATTCAAATGGCACAATGAACGGCGCCCGCTTTTTGACAATAGCGAGCAGCCAACTCCCTATGTGCATCCCTATAATCCGATTTGGGGTCGCATGATCAAAGATCAGGAACACACCAAATACCAGTAAATGGACATCATTTGATTCGCCGCATTAACACAACCGAGATTAGGCGGTTTTTTGCTGATCCGGGTTCCGGATGACGGGTGAAGAGCATCAATCGAAGATCGCTCATGGATCGAGCTGAACCATATTGGACATGTATTTGTGTTCCTTATCGCGGTGTCTGATCAGCACAGGGTTCGATTGAGATCAGCATAGCGTTAGATTATTTTCCTTATTTTCAAACTGATTTGTAACGAAATGCCATTTCGATCCGAAAACCGCCTGAGGGATTAAAACCTGCAGATTTGATTTTTAGGAGCGTGCTATGAAAAACCTAAGTTTATTTTTAGCTGCGGCGGCGGTTGTTGTTTCTGCGCCTGCATGGGCATCGGGCGGCGGCGGTGGCGGCGGATTCAGCGGCGGCGGATTTAGCACACCTCAACCACGTAATCCGCGTGAAGTGGCGTTCAGCAAAGGAAAAAGAGCGTTCAAAAAGCGCATCACCTGCAAAAAATGCGAATATAGTGGTGGCGTCAATGACAGCAAAACGGCGCGTGAGGTTGCCGCTAAGGTAAAAGCGGGTGAATACAAACTGAAAACTCGGCAGCGACAGGCCGTGCTGTTTTACATCTCCGAACGGTATAGCATCGTTCCTTGAGACAACAGCCAGTTATCGCTCGTCCCTACGGCATGGGGATGCGCTTTCCCAAATTGTTGACGGTTGGTGCGGCAATTGCCGTGACCGCCGGACTTGTATGGTTATCGCAAAGCGATGACAGCGCGGTCCTGCCTTATGTTGCGTTGCTGAGCCTTGGTAGCTTGGCCGTTTTTATCGGCATTTGGCGGTCAACGGCACTGTCCGCCAGAATGGTTTTTGGCGTCGCCTTGATCCTTCATTTCCTGGCGATCTTTGGCTTCGCGGCCTTTGAAGATGATTATTTCCGGTTCATTTGGGATGGCTGGTGGCTTGTAATATCGGGCACTCCATATGGTGTCGCACCGGCTGAATTTTTTGGACAATCGCTTCCCGATAGCGGTCTTGCATTGACCTTGGACGGGATAAATAATCCACATTTGCCAACAATATACGGCCCGACGCTGCAATTCATATTTTCGGCTGCCTATCTCTCCGCCGGCACCGATCCTGTGGGGCTGCGCATATTTTTTGCGGTCATCAACCTAATACTGGTTGCGTTGCTATTGCGATGGACCAGTCCTGAAAAAGCAGCGCTATATGCTTGGTGCCCGTTAGTATTGGCCGAAACAATCATCCACATTCACCCCGACGGGGTAATGGCAATGTTGCTGCTCGGGGGCATATTGGTCGCAAGGCGTTATCCAATGGCTGCTGGCCTGTTCTTCGGGCTTGCTGCGGGTGCTAAGATAGTCGCACTTGCCCTTTGGCCGCTGCTCTTGCGGATGGGCTGGCGGGCGGTGGCATCTGCTATCGCGGCGCTGACACTGATCTATGGGGTGTTCATCATCCAGGGGCAGGGCGCCGGATTTGATTCAACCGGCGTTTTTGCAAGCGATTGGTATTACAATCCGCTGGGCTTTTTTCTGCTTGATGCGGTGCTGCCATCTCCAATCGCCCGGGCGAGTGCAGCGTTGATCGGTATCAGCATCATCATGATCCTACATGCCCGTACGCGCAGCTTAGAGGTTGCACCCATAGCGACCATATTCGGTGCGATATTGCTGTTCGCACCGGCTGTTAACAGTTGGTATCTGTTGTGGATATTGCCGTTTGCCGTGAAGAGCCCCATGATCTGGCCTTTCGCTGCGACGGTAGCATTGCCGCTTAGCTATCTGACGGGTCTCAACCTTGAAAATCCTGATCTAAGAGATTTTGAGGTGCATGGATTGGCTTGGATCACGCAGGTCGTCATATTGTTGGCAGCCCTATGTTGGGACTATCTGCGCCATCGCAAAGCCAAACACGCTGGTAAACCAAAACCCACTCCCTTTACGCCAATAGAACGTCCCGAAATAGCTGTCATTATTCCCGCCTTGAATGAAGAAGCCTCGATCGGCGACGTGGTTCGCGAGATAAAGGCACAAAGTTGGCCGGCACCGCCCTGCGTCATAGTCGCCGACAATGGGTCCACGGATGATACCGTCAATCAGGCACGGGCCGCTGGTGCAAAAATTGTCCACGAACCAAGCCGCGGCTATGGCGCCGCCTGTTTGGCAGGCATAGCGGCCATTCCGCCCGCTACCAACATCGTGCTGTTCATGGATGGCGATGGTGCCGATGTACCGGAGGAAGGGCCGGGCCTCATCGAACCGCTGATCAGCGACAGGGCAGAGCTGGTCATTGGATCCCGTGCACTGGGGCAGAAACAAACGGGCGCGATGAGCTTCCCCCAGCAATTCGGGAACTGGCTTGCCACCCGACTGGTCTGGCTGATCTGGGACAAGAGAATGACCGACCTTGGTCCGTATCGCGCCATTCGTGCCGACGCGTTGGACCGTTTGAATATGTCGGATCGCGATTTTGGATGGACAATTGAGATGCAGGTAAAAGCAGTGCAGCAGGATATGCGTATCGCCGAACGTCCCGCCAATTACCGCCGCCGCATCGGTATATCAAAAATATCCGGTACGGTGCGCGGCGTGCTGCTGGCCGGCCACAAGATATTATATGTGATCGGGCGGGAGGCGTTCTTCCGTTAAGCTTGCGATGCTTTCCGGCGACGGCGGCGGATAACCCATATGATACCGCCGATCACGACCAGAAATATGCCACCAGCCGCCAACACCAATGCCGGATTTGATCTTATCAACCATATCGGCGAGATGAAGTTGGAATTCTCGGCTGCACCTGGCCCTTTGCTATCATTGAGCCGCCAGTCATATTCCAGAAAGGTGATGTCCATATCACCGTCGCTGAGCGCTTCAATATCATCAGCCGACAAACCCAGGCTGTCGGCGTAAAGAGCAAAAAATTCGTCCAGCGTTTCGGCATCGCGCCAGCCTTGTTCGAAATCATCGCCATACCAGTTGAAGATGCTCGACACCGCCAAATTGCCATTTTCCAGCCGGTTGCGGCTGCGGTCCCTGAGAAAGCCTTTGGTCATTCTATCCAGTTGTTGGTCTAGCTTGCTGCCAACAAGGGCTTCATTCAGCAAGGCCGGGCAACCAATGCTTGCGCAATTCACGCCAAAATGGATGCGCGGGTCATTATACCGCCCGCTGCCACGAATGATATCATGCTCGATATTGTCCAGGGACAATGTTTCACCGAGCAAGGGGATAAAAGCCTTCTGCCAAGGCGATTGGGTCAAAGACCCCAGTTCCTTGATGGATGTCAGATCCGGATAGCGCGTGAGAATGAGTTCGACCGTCCAAGCGTTATAAGCATTGATCAAGAACGCGAGCTGATCCGCATTTGACCAGCCTTCAAACTCTGTACGACTGACTTCTGACATCGCATCGAGATAGGATTTCAGCGCGTCACGATCCTCTTGAAATTGCGTATAGTCTACGGTTGAGGAACTGTAATCGGGCGCTATCGCCACATTACTATCCAAAAGACCATTCCAGCTTGAATGGTCAAAATCTGCCGCGTTTGCGGGTACCGCAAGGAGAAGGGATGTTAGCGTAATCAAGCGATTTTTCATGTCAGACCTTGTCAGATTGATTATGTGATCAGTTTTAAGCGTATGACCAACATTCGCTCCAAAACCGGCAAGCGTTACAGTGCGCGGCGAAATGGCCACACGCAAAGCGGCGATATGTGGGCACCACTATGTCATAGTCTTGCAAACGAGGACGCCTTCGTCATCGCACCGGATTTGCGCGGCATAGCAAGATCATCAAAATCTGATAGCGGCTACTGGAAAGCCGATCTGGCTGAAGATATTTTTGCAGTTCTGAAATCACTTGATGTTCTGCGGCGACCAATATCAATAGTTGCCCATGATCTGGGCGCAAATTCTTCAAAATATTAAACTGTCTTGGCATTTTGGTTTTTATGGCAAGCATGCCGAGCGCATGTTGGAAGGGCGGGAAAGAGAGTACTTGGACCAATTTTGGAACGAGTTCTCCGCTAACCGAGCGGCCATGACGGAAGATAAACGGAAGCGTTATTCCGAATACTATATGAAACCCGGTGCTTTGCATGGAGCTTTGTCTCATTTTTCGACATTTGAGCAAGATGCTGAAGACAATTGTGAACTCGCAAAGCGCAAACTGGAGTTACCAATTATCGGCATTGGCGGCAGTCATAGCTTGGCCGGAGCGATTGGTGAACATGCTGACAAACTGAGTAAAAATGCAACGAGCGAGATTATTGAGGGTGCCGGCCACTGATTGATGGAAGAACAACCAAAGATGACGATTTCTGCAATATTGGCAACAATCACCCCAAAGGCTCGAGATTTATAAATTTCTCATCCAGAATCGAGAATCGAGGCCTCAAAGATAATCACTCGCATGAAAACTACGTGAGAAATCGAAAACTTTCTGGCAGGAGCAGGATGAACCTCTGGGCGTATGGGAGAGAAGTTATGACGGCTTGGATAAAGGCGGGGAATACCGCTGTTGTCACTGGTGGTGCGAGCGGTATTGGATTGGAAGCTTCCAGACGGTATGCAGCCGCCGGAATGAATGTAGTTATTGCCGACCGCAACAAGGAGACACTTGAAACAGCATTTAATGAACTGGCCGAGATTGCTGGTTCAAGCGACCGGATCGCATCCCATACCTGCGACGTATCGGATTTGGCCCAAGTTGAGGCCCTCCGGGATGTGACGATGGACCGCTTTGGCGCAATCCATTGCCTGATGAACAATGCAGGCATAGGGATGCCTGTTGGTGCGCCTTGGGAAGATATGGAGGCTCTTAAGACAACCATGTCGATCAACCTTGGCGGCGTGATCAACGGCTGCCATGCCTTCATTCCAGCAATGCTGGAACATGGCGAACCAGGAGCTGTTATCAACACCGGCTCGAAACAAGGCATTACCCGGCCACCGGGAAATTACGCCTATAACCTCTCAAAGGCCGGCATTCTTGCTTACACCGAAAGCGTTGCCCATGCCTTTGTTACAACAGAAGGTTGCCGATTGACTGCACACCTTTTGGTTCCTGGTTTTGTCTACACACCAATGATCTCCGCGCATATTCCTAAGAAACCACCCTTTGCGTGGACGGCGGAACAGACGGTTGATTTTATGCTGGAGCGGCTCAACAATGACGACTTCTATGTCATTTGTCCTGACAATGAAGCAACGCGCGAGGTAGATGAAAAGCGCATAAGATGGAATGCCGATGATATTATTAACAATCGTCCTGCGCTATCACGATGGCATCCTGAATATGAAGAGCAGTTTACGGCTTATATGGATAATTGAATTGTCGGCTTTTTCGAGGGAATAGTGACGGCTGCTAATGTCCGCTTTTGGGATATTGCGGACATAACGCTAATGTCTGCTTTGGGCGCAAAAGCGGACTCAGGATACTTGTACGTTACGCCTATTGTTGTCCTACAATTAGCTACCTGTCAGCGCGTCAATAACCTAGAAAGGAATTATCTGACGGAAGATCGCCTGAGGACAGCTCTAATCATCATGCATTGATCTCAACTAACGTGGGCTGTTGGATTGAACCGCTACACTCCCTCGCAAATTGGATAGCGTCGCTTCCCTAAAAACGAACGCTATCCAATTACCCGGAGAAGGCATAAAAATGTTTTTCGGGCAAGGTTAGAATTCTCCCGCTATGCCAAACCGTGCGGCAGTATTTTTGCCACCCGCAAAAGATACGCCGCCAGTCAGGGCAAACGGATTATCCGTATCTAGGCGATGAGCGACCGAAAAACCGATTGCTACCTCGCCGCGGTAAACAGATCCGTTCGCGGTATAACTGGTCTTGCCGGGTGTTGAAGGCAAAGGTGCTGTCGTCAGTGCAACGGCAGCTGCGATGCCCCGATTGGTTTTGCGTCGTTCCATCGATGCCAGATCAAAAAGCTCGGTGACTTGACCCTCCAGCCCAGTAACTCTGCCCCCGAGATTAACGAGGCCGCCGACATCGAGAGAAGTGGCGCCGAGATTGCCAGCGGCATCAGTGGTCACGAGACTGAGTGCACCTTCTTGTGCGGCCTGACTGGCTGCTGAAGTAATCCCGGAGATACGGACCGTTCCATTCTCGCCGCCCAATGCGATCAGGTTATCGCGATCGGCAACAGCACCGGGGCCGATGGCAACAGCGCCATTGCCTATGGCCGAAGCGCCGTTGCCTAGGGCGATGGCCCCATTGCCATTGGCCACGTTGAGATTGCCAATGGCCACCGCACCTGTTCCGATTGCGTTGTTGTCGGCCCCCAGCGCCACAGCGCCGGTGCCGGTTGCGAAATTCGGATCACCAATCGCCACAGCGCCATTGCCGGAAGCGACATTGCTGGAGCCGATAGAGACAGCCTTGCCATTTATTGCCTGCGCGTTCGCACCAATGGCGACCGACTCTTCGCCGCTCGCTTCGCTGCCTGTGCCGATGGCCAAGGCATCCTGACCGGTGGCGCTGGCGCCTGATCCGCTGCTGTTGCTATCGAAATAAGCCAGTTCAGCGCTATTGGCATCGGCCTGAGCCAGCGCCCGGTTGGCATCGGTTTGCGCCTGCATAGCCTCCGTGCGCGCGGTATCTGCGCTGGCCTGTGCCTTGACCGCATTTTCAAAAGCCTCATCCGCCTTGGCCTGCGCATCAACCACACCCGCCCCGGCCTGATCGGCGGCCAGCTGCGCAGCGCGGGCATCTGCACGCGCGGTGTCGGCAGTCGTCTGGGCGGTTGCCGCGTTGGCAAAAGCCTCATCCGCACGGGTCTGCGCTGCCGCGGCTTCCGTGCGCGCCTGATCGGCCGTGGCCTGCGCATTGGTCGCCGCATTTGCCACAGCATTAACCTGTCCGACATTGGCCGCGTCGGTATTTTCGGTTCCCGCCGCAACGTTAGTGATTTGCCGTTCAGCGCCGGTACTCCCAACCGAAACCGTGTTGTCACGGTCGGCCACAGAAGCTGCGCCCAGCGCTACCGAATTCGCTGCTGTTGCCTGTGCATCACTGCCTAACGCAATGGCGTTTTCACCCGACGCCAGAGCGCCATCAGAATCCGGGTCGCCCCCGTCGCCGCCAATCGCTATCGAGCCATTGGCTTCAGCGTTACTGGAGGTACCGACAGCAATAGTCTGTCTGCCTGACGCGGTGCTTTCAAAACCCATTGCAGTGCTAAAAAGCCCACTGGCTTCACTATCAAAACCGGTCGCGGTACTGCCATCTCCGCTGGCCTCACTATCGCTTCCTGTAGTCGTGCTGAAGTCGCCCGATGCCTGGCTCCGGGTACCGATAGCTGTACTCCGCTCGCCAGAGGCAGTGCTGCGAAAGCCATTGGCTGTCGCCCGGAAACCACTGGCCGTACTTTGGAAACCCATAGCGGTACTGTCTTCCCCGATGGCCACTGCGCCCGAGCCAAAGGCGCTGGCGCTTTCACCCGAAGCCAGTGCGCCGTTGCCAACCGCAGTCGCCTGTTCACCGCTTGCTTGGCTATTGTCACCAATGGCTGTGGTGCTGCCCGCCGAGGCCACTGCCCCGTCGCCGCATTCAAGTGTGTCAGCAGGATCATCAGCGGTGCCCGGGATACCGTCAGGACCGGGATTGTTGCGACAGCCACTTGCGCCCGCCACTGCTATGGAGGCGTTGAGCTGTGCGAGATTGACAGCATCAGTGGCTTGCGTGCCCGCTGCAACATTCACGATCTGCCGCTCTGCACCCACTGCGCCGACCGACAGGGTTTCCTTACGATCAGCGAAGGAGCCAGCGCCCAATGCGATGGAGTTAAACGCCGTCGCCTGCGCATCATTGCCGAGGGCTACCGCATCCCCGCCGGAAGCAACTGCACCAAGAGTATCATCGTCCCCACCATCGCTGCCGATCGCTATAGACTGGTCACCGGTGGCATCGCTGTTTACGCCGATGGCCGTGCTGTTTAGACCGGCTGCGCTGCTACTATTTCCAAGTGCGGTGCTACGGTCACCGGCGGCATCACTGAAAGACCCGATGGCGGTGCTGCGATCACCGGCGGCATCACTGCTTGATCCGATGGCCGCACTGTTGTCACCGGTGGCGTCACTAAATGAGCCGATGGCGATGCCTTCTACACCGCTGGCCTCACTGAAATCGCCAATTGCAATGCCCTCTTCACTGCTGGCATTACTGAATGAGCCAATGGCGATCGACTGACGACCCCTGGCCTTACTGAAATCGCCAATGGCGATGCCCTCTATACCGCTGGCCTCATTGAAATTGCCAATTGCAATGCTGCTTTCACCGCTCGCCTCACTCCTTGTACCGATTGCGGTGCTGCCTTCACCGCTGGCCTCACTCCTTGTACCGATTGCGGTGCTGTCTTCACCACTGGCCTCACTGCTGGCCCCAAAGGCGCTCGCTTCGTTTGCGCTTGCGACGGCATCATTGCCAACAACCGTGCTGTCCCTCGCTGAAGCAACGGCACCGAGAGTATCAGTATCCCCTCCATCCGAGCCTATCGCGATTGATCTTGCACCTGTGGCCTCACTGTTATTCCCGATGGCCGTGCTGTTTAGACCGCTTGCCGCGCTATTGTCGCCAATTGCGGTGCTGAGAGCCGCTGAGGCCGCTGACCCATCGCCGCATTCCAGCGTACCGGCGGGATCGTCGGCAGTGCCCGGGATACCGTCAGGACCGGGATTGTTGCGACAGCCACTTGCGCCGGCCACTGCGATGGAGGCATTGAGCTGGCCAAGGTTAACGGCATCGGTATTCTCGGTGCCTGCCGCAACGTTGGTTATCTGCCGCTCACCGCCGACAAAGCCGACCGATAAAGTGTTGGCGCGATTAGCAATGGATCCAGCGCCCAGCGCCACCGAATTAATCGCCGTTGCCTGTGTTTCATTACCGATCGCAATCGCGCCCCTGGCGGATGCGGTAGCGGCAAGAGCGCCAATATTGTTGGGATCGTCGCCATCTGCACCAATAGCAATAGACTGGTCACCGCTGGCAACACTTCTTGAACCGATGGCGGTGCTGCGGTCTCCATTAGCGGTACTGGCGAACCCATTAGCGGTACTGTAAACACCGGTCGCCGCACTGGCATTGCCTAGCGACGTAGAACCAAAAGCGGTAGCTCGGCTTTCAGAACCTATTGCAGTACTTCGGATTGCGGTTGCATTGCTATCAACACCGTTGGCGGTGCTTAGAAAACCGCTAGCCACACTAACAGTTCCAGTGGCAGTGCTATCGCCGCCCGTTGCCTCACTAAAAGCCCCACTCGCGGTACTGTTTGCTCCGCTGGCTGTGCTTCTGACCCCGGTGGCAGTGCTTGTATCGGCGCTAGCTTCACTGGCCGCACCTGTAGCGGTACTATTGAGACCACTGGCGTCGCTGTTAGCACCATTTGCGGTACTATTGAGACCGCTGGCCTCGGCGTTAGAACCATTTGCGGTGCTGCCAGTGTTGCTAGCCAAGCTGGAGTAGCCAATGGCGGTGCTGTTGATGCCAGTTGCCCGGCTAGAAACGCCCGTAGCGGTGCTTCGGTCGCCAAGGGCCCGACTGAAAGTTCCGGTCGCAGTGCTACTTTCTCCTCTAGCTGCACTAGTACTACCAGTGGCAGTGCTGTTCGCACCGGTGGCGTCGCTAGAGGCACCGGTAGCAGTGCTTTGGGAACCACTGGCCTCACTGAAGTTGCCGGACGCGGTGCTGTTGGCACCGCTCGCTTCGCTGAGAGCGCCAGTGGCCGTGCTGCCCGCACCGCTAGCCTCGCTCTCGCCCCCGATGGCGGTGCTGCGAAAGCCGGATGCCGTGCTTGAAACGCCGACTGCGATTGCGTTTGATTCACTAGCAGTGCTGCCCTCTCCAACAGCCGTAGCTCCAAATTCAGTCGCCGCGCTGCCAGAGCCAATCGCAACGCCTTGATTGCCGCTTGCCGTACTGTTTGCGCCAATCGCAGTGCTATCCCTACCGGCAGCTGATGCTCCAACGCCGCAAGCTAGGCGATCATCAGCTCCAGATGTCGTGGCACCGCCGTCATTATCGGTACCCCCATCCACCTCGCCATTATTATTGCGATCGAGCAGGCAGGTTTCCGCCGAAGCAGGGTTGGCGGCGGTCAGCGCCGCGATGCTGGTTGCGAGTAAAAGACTGCAGCGGATGGTTCTGATTGAAGAGGTCATGATGCAAATTCCTTGATTGGGGTGAGCGCCATTACGGCGGCTTGGCGGGCGGATCGGCCCGATAATATTTGTGGGATATCTGGAGCGCTTGGTGGGCACGGGCGAAATGGACGGGACACCGGGGAGCACCCCGCCCATTCCCGCGGGTGCCTACTCATGCCCCCTCGACATCGAGCCTCGATGGCTCGAATCTCGGTCGTGCGACAGCGCGTAAAATAGTGACTCATATGGTCCTCCCCGGTGCTTTCAAACCGCCGGTCTCTGGTCGATAACCGGCGTAGAAATGGAGGCAGCGACGATGACCGGCGCTGGGCCGAGTCCGTCCGTTTGCAATATGCCGTTTCCAGCCATTGCACTGCCGATCCGTTTCTGAGATGATGTAAACAGCGGTAAAGGGAAGAAAAAAGGGGGCGGGGTCAGATTGTCCGAAATGCATCCAATTTTGTCCGAAATATGGTGTTGCCGGCCTCAGGGACCAATCAAGACACGCTTCATATGCAGGCTTTTGAGCGAATCACGGTGACCGGATTTGCACATAAGAGTGGGTTTATTTTGCTGGCGATGGCGATCAGCTTGATCTGGTCTTCCGAGAGCCGCGCGCAGGCTGGTCATGCAGACTGCATCCGTGGTGGAATTGACCTTAGTGAGAATGATCGGCCCGCTGCCAACAGTCTGGCAGATTTACCGGACGGACAGTTAAAGCCCCTTGCGGCCAGCTATTTTCTCGATCCAGCGGGAAACATCGGCGCGGACAGCATAACAAGCGAGGACTTTACCTTTACGCCTTGCCAAGAGCAATTTGACATTGCGCGAGCCCCAGGGGCCTTGTGGCTGAAATTCACAGCCCGCAACCCCCATGCGGATGAAAAAATGTGGGGCATATCCCTCATGGAAACCGTGATGGATGATGTGACCTTGTTTCAGGCGCAAGGCGACACGCTGGTCCAGATAGCAAGAGACGGCCGGACCATCCCAGCAGCGCAAAGCGACAATGACAGGCTGCAAACATCTGTCTCCTTCCGCATCGAGCCGGGTCAGGAAGAAACTTACTATGTCCGTGTTTCGGGCACCTATGCGCCATCCGTCACGCCAGTCATCGGATCGGTCAATCTGCTGTCGAACTGGTCAAGCGGGTTTACCGCCATATCGGCGGTGATGCTGGGCTTTTGCATCATCATGACGCTATTCAGCCTAATATTGTTCCGGCACATTCATCCGCGTTTTTATCAGTTTTATACCGCCTATCTGATCGGGATGTTTTTCATGACCTTTCTATTTGACGGGTGGCCGCATGTCCTGTTCGGTTCAACTGTTTCTACACAGCAATGGAAGCCGTTTATCGAATTGGCATCCGGTCTGGTGATGATCGCCAATATTCAATATTGCCGGATACTTCTGACCATCGACACCGATCCGCAGCAAAGAAAGCAGGCCGTATTTCATTGGCTCACCGGCCTTGGCGTGATTGGCACTATCTGGGCCATGATCGACCCGTTGGACTGGGGAACCCCGGTTTCGATCTTGCTCATCATCAACCCGTTTGTTCTTCTCTATGTGTCAGGGCGAAAGATGCTTGATGGAGTGAAACAGGCTGTCCCGGTTTTTGCGTCCTTGTTCGCGCTCAGCATCGGCCTTTTCGCGTCGCTCTATTTTTTCAAATTTCCAGTCCGGATCACGGAAACCAGCTCAGCCTTTGACCTAATCATGATGCGGCCGATTACGTTGAGTTATACCAGCTCGACGATCGTGGAAGCGATATTCATGATGGTTGCCATCTCCATCATGATCACTGCCATGCAGCGGCAAAGAAACGCCGCCGTGACGGAAGCGATCAAGCTGCGAGATGAGATAGACGTCTCTCAACAGCAGGATGAACCCGCACAGCCCAACGCGGACGACGCGGGCGATACGCTCAATGCCCTTCTCGCAAGCGGCCTCGACAAGAAACTACTCCAACCAGCAGGGCAGGGCTTTTTGGACCGGGCTACCCAATCAGTGATTGATAATGTGAAACAAAAGGGTTTCGGCGCACAAACATTAGCATCGGAATTGGGCATCACCGAAAAAACTCTTGGCCGCCGACTCAAAAAATCACAGGGCCTTGCTCCGGCCGCATTCATCCGATCGATCCGCTTAAGCTACGCCCGCGATCTTATCCTGCTACGTCAGTTCGAAACAGTTGCCGAAATTGCCGACGCTTCGGGGTTCTCAAGCGTTAGCCATTTCGCCAAATTGTACCGACAGGAATTCAAGGAAACACCCGGCGAGGCGTTCAAATCACTAAAAGCTATGGTATAATTCCTGCCGCGATAATGTCTGAAGCAGAACACCTAGTTTTCATGAGCCGGATATCTAAGGGATTCCGATGCATTGGTTGAAGATACTCCTGGGTCATTTCATCAAATAATCGGAGCATAGCATAACGTCCGCTTTCGGGATATTACGGACAAAATAAACATCGCTTGGAGAAGCATTCTTTCATACTATAAAACCAAAATATGATCAGCGAAAAACAGTCACTATTGCACCCGCTCGTTAAAGGAACCTTGGTTGTTTTGGCTGGCATGATTGCTTTAAACATGTTGCTGATACTCTCTGGTCGTGTGGTGCTTGTGGATAGCGCCGTAGTAAGAGCGACCAGCATTGATGACGAATGGACTTACATGGAGTGTACGTATTTCACTGGGAAAACGTTTCGTACAGAGGAAATCAATTTGGATGACCCCGAATCTGAATCGCTCGACTGTCCCTTTGTTACAAAGCGAATGTAAGCTTGAATTACTATCGTTCGTTCGACGCGTGATCCATTCAATGTCCGCTTTCGGGATATAGCGGACATTAGCATTGCGACTGCATCGTCCCGAATTCGACTTTTTGAATGGCAGTTCTTTGAGATCTGCTTAGAGTTTAACAGAATCAATTGACTAAAGGCCCAAATTCTTAACGCAAATTAATAGGGGCCATATTGGGGGCCACTCTTTAGGCAGGATTCATTATGTACAATAGTATCAAATGCTTAATTGCCAAAAACGAGTCCTCTAAGCCACCACGCAGTTCACGATTTTCGGTACTCTCCGTATTGTGCCTGTGAAAGCACAAATTCGCGCTATTTCTTAGTGGCATAGGCCACACCCTGACTCAAAGTTGACTATCAGAGGCCATTTGTCGGTCGCGGAACTGCGCCAATATGGCCGATCGTCTCAGAGGGCCAATTCGTGGCTGTCAGATGCAGATGGTGATTCAGGTTTGAAAAATCAGGCGAGCCCGAACATTTTCCGCTACCGAAAAGGTTGATAATGTCCGGTATGTTAAATTCACGTATTCTTAAAAAAAACTCGCAATCAGCCCGTTTTCAAAGATACCCTGACACCTGCAAATTGGCTTCTCGAGCCCAGCTGTTCACCACCGACCACTCGTGGGCAGTGGGGTCTCGGTTTGCCAAACCACGGCATTGAACAATCATTCCATTGCTATCGACTTCTACGGTCTGACGGCGTTCAAGCTTTTGATCATCGACTCCCACCGCCAAGCTCCAAATAGTGCAATAACCCCGAGCACAGGACCAGTGATAGCTAGCTACACAGTGGCGCAGGTCATCGCTTTCAACTTGCAGATCTTTTGCAGACAGGAGCTGCCTTAACACCCATCGTTCGGTTTTATCGCCGCGGCGTTTTTCAATGACAATGCCGTCGAAAGGAGCTCTTTCATATTGACCGGAAGGTAAGTTTCGCAGCTTTCCAAGGCTTTGATGCCATGCATCGACCTGCTTGAGCAGTGTATCTACCGTTCGACCATTCATCGACAAACTAGGTTGCGCGGGAGGATCAGCCGGTTGATTTTGCGATCCCGGACAATGTTTTTGATGATGTGGATGGTGACACGCTGACCATTACCGCAAGTTTGGCAGATGGGAACGACTTGCCTCTCTGGCTCAATTTCGATGGTTCGCGCTTCACCGGACAACCTCCACTCGACTTCAATGGGGTCATTCAGATCACGTTGACTGCAAGTGACGGTATCCTTGAGGTGAGCGACAATTTCGCGCTCTCGATCACTCCTGAAAATGACCCCCCCGTCGTTTTGACACCTTTGTCTGACGTTTCGGCGGCTGAAGATAGCTTCGTGGATATCTTGATTCCCGAGAACACTTTCTTCGATGTCGACGGCGATTTTCTCACTTTGACAGCATCGCTGGCTGATGGCTCCGAGCTTCCCGCCTGGTTGAGCTTTGACGGCAGTCGACTGACCGGTATACCTCCTCAGGATTTCAACGGTGATATCAGTATCGCGATAACGGCCAGCGATGGTTCGCTCGAAATCACTGATATTTTCAATCTGACGATTGATCCGGTGAATGATGCGCCAATTGTTCTGACACCAATTTCAGACAAGGCTTCTCCGGAAGATATGATGGTAAATATAGCATTACCAACAAATATCTTTGGTGATGTCGATGGCGATAGTCTTGCATTGACCGCAAATCTCCAGGATGGATCCGATCTGCCGGTTTGGCTCAGTTTTGATGGTGTTCGTTTTACAGGTGTTCCGCCTCAGGACTTCAATGGGGTATTGCGTATCACAGCATCCGCTAGCGATGGCTTGTTGGAAACCAGCAGCACATTCGAACTAGCGATTGAAGCCGTTAACGACGCTCCGGTTGTGTCGCTTGCATTGGCCGATCAAAATACTGCTGAAGATCAAGCAATAGATATCGTGCTGCCAGAGAACGTTTTCTCCGACGTTGATGGTGATGATCTTATTGTCTCTGCAAGGCTTGCTGATGGCGCCGCGCTGCCAGCTTGGTTGAATTTTGACGGCTTCCGCTTTACCGGAACTCCGCCTCAGGATTTCAATGGTACTTTGGATATCGAAGTTACTGGATCTGACGGCAGTTTGAATGCGACCAGCGTCTTTGCTTTGACTATTGATCCAGTAAATGATGCGCCGGTCCTTCTGACACCGATCGCTGATCAAATTGGAACTGAAGATACGGCGATATTGATCGCACTGCCCGACGATATGTTCGCCGATATTGATGGTGATTTGTTATCGGTAACGGCAACCCTTGGCGACGGCACGGTGCTTCCCGCTTGGTTGAGTTTTGATGGTGCCCGGTTCATGGGAACGCCGCCGCAGGATTTCAACGGAACGATTGATTTGCGAGTGACTGCATCTGACGGAAATCTAACCGTTAGTGATGATCTGCGTTTAACTATTGAAGCGACTAATGATGCGCCTTTGGTCGGTTTGGAACTGGCCAACACTGGCGTCATCGAAGATCAAGCCTTTGAAGTCACACTACCTGAAAATGCTTTCGTTGATGTTGACGGAGACGCACTCACATTATCGGCTTCTTTGCTGGACGGATCTCAACTTCCTATTTGGCTAACCTTCAACGGGACATCCTTTACCGGCACGCCGCCTCAGGATTTCAATGGTAGTCTTGAGATCAATGTGACCGCAAGTGATGGAATTCTGGAAGCCAGTCAGAGTTTTACTCTGGTGGTCGTGGCAGACAATGATGCTCCTGTTCTTATCACGCCAATTGCTGATCAGAATTCCGATGAAGACAGTAGTCTCGAGATCGCATTGCCGGATGGATTATTTGGGAATGTAGACGGGGATGATCTGACGCTTTCAGCACGCCTTGCTGATGGAAACCCGTTGCCTTCATGGTTGGCATTTGATGGGAGCATATTCTCGGGAACACCTCCTCAGGATTTCAATGGTGAAGTTGAGATCGCAGTCATCGCCAGTGATGGCGAATTAGAAGTCAGCGATAATTTTACTCTCACAATCAACGCGATTAATGATGCTCCTGTCGTTGATATGGCACCCAGCAACTACGTCGGTCTCGAAGACTTTGCGATAGATGTCGTGTTACCCGCAGACAGTTTCGCTGATGTCGACGGCGATGTGTTGACACTAAGTGCTACCTTGGCCGATGGGACGGAATTGCCTAACTGGCTTAGCTTTGATGGATCAAGCTTTACGGGAACGCCGCCTCAAGATTTCAATGGTACGGTAGATATTGATATTGCTGCGACCGATGGCCAACTGACTGTCAATCACGCATTCCGCCTCAGCATTGATCCCGTTAATGATGCACCCACATTAGTGTCTCTGGCTGATTTGTCCTCTGACGAAAATCAGGCGTTTGATATTCCGCTGGCCGCAAGCTCCTTTGCCGATGTTGATGGCGATGCGTTAACATATACGGCGACACTGCTCGGCGGGGATCCTCTGCCGACATGGATCAATTTTGATGGGACCCGCTTCACTGGCACAGCTCCTGAAGACTCAAGCGGTGTCTTGGAAATCGAGGTGACCGCAAGCGATGGCGCTTTGAATGCCGCTGGCAGCTTCATATTTACCATTGATCCTGACAACCAAGCACCAATTGCTGTTGATGACGACATCTTCCTTTCCGAAGGCGGCGATGAGCTGACGATCTTGCAATCGAGCCTGCTCGACAACGATAGTGATCCCGATGGTGATACGCTGGGCGTAGTATCAGTCACCGACGGAGCTAATGGCACCGTGGGTTTCGATGCTGACGGCAACATCGTCTACACACCAAATGCTGGTTTCCAGGGTGACGACAGCTTCACATATACAATCAGCGATGGTGAGCTTACTTCGACCGCCACTGCCCAGCTGCGCGTCGATGACCCATTTTCTGGCTGGCGTCAGGGTACAGAAGGCAATGACTTCCTGTTTGGCAATTTCTTCCGCGCCAACGAAATTTTTGGACGCGACGGTAGAGATTATATCTTTGGTGGTTTCCGCGCTGATTACCTAGCTGGCGGCGATGGCAATGACCGCGTATTTGGCCTTTTCGGCAATGATCACCTCTGGGGTAATGGCGGCGACGACAAGCTCTATGGAGGTTTCGGAACCGATACAGCTTATTTCAGCGGCAATAGTGCAGAATATGAACTGCAAACTCAAAATGGTGGTTTTTATGTTCGTATCCGTGATGAAGAACCTGGCGTAAACGGCGATGACGGCCGTGATCAGTTATACAGTGTCGAACGCCTTGCATTTGCCGATGAGACTATTTCGGTCGCCTCACCGATCATCCTTGATCTGGATGGCGATGGTTCTGAATTTGTATCAGCCTCACAGAGCAATGCTTTGTTCGATCTCGATGGAGATGGCGTTCTAGATGACACTAGCTGGATTGGTAGTGGGGATGCGTTTCTATTCCTCGACCGCGACGGAGATGGCTTTGTAAGCGGTGTCAATGAAATCAGTTTCATTGATGACGCGAAAGAGGCCAAATCTGACCTTGATGGCTTAAGAGCTTTTGATAGCAATAGTGATACTATCCTTTCAGCAGATGATGCCCGGTTCTCTGAATTCGGTGTCTGGCAGGATATTAACACCAATGGCGCAGTGGATGCTGGTGAGACGTTCAAACTGGAAGATGCCGGGATTGTGTCGATTAACCTCAATGCAACAGCAACAGAATCTGACTTTACTTTAGGTGACGTTGCGGTCGCTAATCAGGGAACATTCACCAAAGCAGATGGATCTACTGGTGGCTTTGCCGATGCTGCTATTACCTTCTTCCAAAAAGGTGTTCCCGAATTACCACTGGTTGGGTTTAGCTCTGAGTCCTTTGGGCGCAAGTCGAAGAAATATCGTCTCTACGCCCAAAACGGCGAATTGATGATCGGCTCCAAGAAAACCGTCATGGGATCATTGGACAGCGCAACCGTTTTGAACTTCAAGAACCGGGATATCGGATTGCTAGCGCCCATTGTATTAGATTTGGATGGCGATGGAGTTGAGCTGAGGAGCTACAAGAAGAGTAAGGCCCGTTTTGACATTGATGGAGATGGTTCGCGCGACAATACCGGCTGGACAGGAAAAGGTGACGGCTTCCTTGTCATTGATAGAAACAACAATGGCTTGATCGACAATGGCGCTGAACTAAGCTTCCTAACCGAAGCGCCGGGTGCCAAGAGTGATTTACAAGCGTTGTCGGCGCTTGATAGTAATGGTGATGGCGTCATCTCCAGTCTCGACTTGCGCTTCCGTGAATTGAAAGTCTGGGTCGATCGCAATGATAATGGCGTAACCGATGCTGGTGAACTCGCCAATTTGAATGATCATCGTATCGCGTCTATCAGCCTGAATGGTCAGGCGACCAATGACCGCGTCAAAATCGGTAAAAATATTATACTAGCGACTTCTAGCTTTACGCGGACAGATGGGTCGACCGGTGCAGTTGGAGATGCTGTACTGGCCTTTAAGCCAGCTGGAAGACCGGAATCTCAAGTCCAATATTCGAATGGACCTTTCTCTCTTCAAAACTGGAAACGGGAAGGTTATTTGCAGGCCGCAGCTGAGATTGAGCCTGATGACGCGCAATTGACCGCGCTCAGGGCAGGCCTGAACAGTTCCACCGCGACAACTGAACAGAGTTTGCGATTTAACGTTCCGCAGGATGTGAATGTGTTTGATTATTTTGAGCAAACATCTTCAACGAATACGCGGCAGACTGGTCAGACATCCTCGTCAGAAGTTGCGGCACTAGGCGAGAGCGTTGTCACTGCTGCAATGGTAGCCAAAGAGTCGATCAGCTCAACCGCCGATGTAGTTTCTAAAGAACCAATAAGAAATATTGATGCAGACTTGTCAAAGTTAGCATTGATGACACAGGATATGAACGCATTTGGTACAAAATCAGCTGCAGAGAGCAACTCGGAGCGTCAGAGATCCGCGTCAATACCTGATCTTTTCGCGGCCTAGCGACAATGGTTCTGAGGCGATTCATTTTTTGACAAGCTGCAGGAGATAGCGGCCCGGCGTAGCCATCGGCCCTGCTGCTTCCGATCCATTAGCGTCCGCTGCACAAACCGCTTTCCTACCGACCACCTGTGCTGCTAACACCAGTGTCAGGAGAACAGATGGCGCAGGAGAAAGCTTTGGCAGCGACACCAGCCAACGAAGAAGAGCGCCGGCTATCTGACGGAAATCCCGTCAGCAAATTCTATGGCTGGAACAACGCGGCGCTTTTGTTCTTCATCCAGTTTGCTGCCTCCGGCTTTGTCTATTTTGCCTATGCCGCAATTTTCCCGGCGATGGTCGAGGATATGAACTGGAACCGCGGTGATGCGTCCATCGCGCATAGTCTCAGCTTTCTGATCTTGGGGTTGAGCTATCCAGTGACCGCCTGGATGATCGGAAAACGGGGCGTAAGATTCACTTTGACAACCGGTCTGGTGCTAATGCTGGCCAGTCTTTTGATGACTGTCTTTTTCGTGACCAAAATCTGGCACTGGACCCTGATTTGGGGATTGTTCATGGGAATGGCCAATGCACTGGCCGGACCCCTGTGCGGACAAACCGTGGTCATCAACTGGTTCAGCGCCAAACGGGCAACGGTGCTTGGAATCATCCTCACCGGCAATGCGCTCGGAGGTTTTTTTGCGCAGCCAATACTGATTCGGGTGATGGAGCTATTTGGCAGCTGGCAATCAGGATGGCTGGTGAGCGCTGCAGCCGTTGTCGGTGCGCTGCTATTGACTCAGTTCATTGTGAATCGACCCGGGGATATTGGACAGCACCCCGATAATTTTGATCCGCTTGCGACCCGCGCAGACACACACAAGCCTGCGCCCAAACCGCGCACCTATCGCAGTGATCGGAACTGGACCGTTCGCGAAGTCTTTCGAACCCGCGCAGTTTATTTCATCATGACCATCAGCGTTACTTATCTGGGCATCGGGACCTTCCTGCTCACCCATGGCTCGCTCTACCTATCGGATATCGGCATTTCGAAAATTCAGACCGCCTCTATCGTCAGTGTCTTCATCATTGGTAGCGGGCTGGGCCGCATACCGGCGGGATGGCTCGGCGACCGTTTCGAACTGCGCTGGTTGATGGCGGCGATGATGGCCGCGATGCTGGCGTCTTTCATTATGTTATGGACTCTTACCAGCCTGGTCGGCCTTGGCTTTGCCGCCTTCCTGCTCGGGCTGTGTTATGGCGGATTTTTTGCGCTGTCTCCCGCCCTCACCAGCAATTTTTTCGGGCAGGAAAGCTTTGCGAAAATCAACTCGGTATTTGCGCCGCTGCTTTTGCCCTTCGTCGCGACGGCACCGGCAGGCGCAGGCTATATTTTCGATATATATGGCAGCTATGACCTGGCGTTCTTGATAGGTTCGATTCTGTTGGGCCTGTCTCTGATCTCCGCCATTTGTCTGACGCCACCACAACATAAGGCCGCGTCCGAGGGCGCTTAGACTTTCCCGTCGCTCGACAATAGAGCTGCAATTGGTTTGGTGCCTTTGCGGCCAGCCAATATGATCATCAATATCGTCGTAAACGGCACCGCCAGTATCGCACCGGGAATACCCCACAGCGTGCTCCATACGGAAAGCGCCACCAGCACCACCATCGGACTGAGGTTGACCGATTTGCTGAGCATGCGCGGTTCCACAACATTGCCGATGATCACCTGCGCTGCCGTCATCAGGCCGGTGGCGATTAACGGTACGGTCAGCGTGCCAAATTGCGCGACTGCGAACAGCGCCGGAAAGGCAACACCGACAATCGAACCGATATAGGGAATGTAATTGAGCAGACCGATTATGATCGCCCACAGCGCAGCATATTCGATACCGAGTGTCACCATGATGACCCAGCAGATTACGCCCAGCATGATGTTGATCAGTGTCTTGGTCGCCAGATAGCTGCCAATATCGTGGTTGATTCGCGCGATCATGTTCATCGTGTCTTTGGAATCACTTGCATTACCAAAGGCCCGCTGCACTTTTGCCGGAAAGCCGGTAATCTCGCTGAGCATGAAAGACGCGTAGAGGATGGTAATAAACACAAAACCACCAAAACTGGTCAGCGATGACAAGACCGATTGTGCGATCGCCGCGATATCAACTTCGGTCAGCAGCTTGGTGGCAAATTCGCTGACCGCTTTGACGACCGCGTCGCTGCCGCGATCGATCATCCGGCCGGGCGATGCCATCATATCGGCGACATCGGTCTGGACCGCCGCTGTCTCGGTGGGTGCCGGAAACCAGGTGGCAAACAAGTTTTCCAGATTGCTCTGATAGGTCGGCAGCGAGGGCACCAGAGTCTGCAAGCTGGCAACCAGCATCCGTGTCATCGCGAACAACAACAGGATTACCCCGACCAAGGCCAATGACGAGCGCACCCACATGGGTGAGCGCCCCAGACCAGGGATACGCGCTACGGCCGCGCTGGCAGAATATAATATCTGAAGCAGGATGATCGCTGTCACGATCGGCAGGATAATATCCTTGCCGACATAGAATAGCCAGCCAATCATGATGGTGATCCCGACCGAGAAAAATATCGTGCTGACGCGGCCCTGTAACATTATTCTAGATCACCATATTTTTGTGCTGACAAAAGCTCTTACAACCGGTTGATATACATAAAAATCCACCCTGTCATCCGAACAGTGCAGCAGCCAGTCCTGTAACATCTGCAAGCAATCGCGACTAGTATCTTGACGGCGCGCACCCTTCTCGGCCAATAGCCGATATGGCCGACGATATTTCTTCCCTTCCGCATGACGAACTGAGCCGCCGCGGCCTGCTGTTCGTCCTCTCTTCTCCCTCTGGTGCTGGCAAATCGACGCTCGCACGAATGCTGCTAGAAGCCGATGATCAGATCGCGATGTCGGTATCGGTGACCACCCGTCCACAGCGCCCCGGTGAAGAACATGGCGAGGACTATTATTTTGTCAGTGGCGAGGAGTTTGAAGAGATGGTCGCGGATCATTCCTTCCTTGAATATGCCACCGTCTTCGGCAATCGCTATGCAACGCCAGCCGCGCCGGTTCAAAAGAATCTGGAAGATGGACAGGACGTTCTGTTCGATATTGACTGGCAGGGTACCCAGCAGCTCTATCAACGCGCCGGCGAAGATGTCGTCCGCATCTTCATCCTGCCGCCCTCACTCGCCGAGTTGCGAGAGCGGCTGGAGGCCCGGGCTACCGACAGCAACGAAATCATCGACAGCCGCATGCAGCGTGCAGCCAGCGAAATCAGCCATTGGGACGGCTATGACTATGTCCTGATCAACGACGATCTCGATGCCTGTTTTGCGAAGGTTAAACAAATACTGGCCACCGAACGAATGCGTCGGTCGCGGCAAACAGGACTAATCGGGTTTGTCCGGGATTTGGTTGCGCAAGAGCGGAGCTAAGCCTTAATCACTTTTCAGTTCGCTTGACATATGTCCCGTCAAATATAGTTGCCCAGGTTTTTCCGCCATCTGTCGAGCTTTGCCAATGCTGGCGCACATTTTCGACAACCGTGCCATTGCGCTTTGGTGTCCAGGTGATCCGATTAATCGGAGATCCGTTAACATAGCCAGGCCAGTTGGCGTTGCTTAGCACCATTTCCCCGCGCGCATTGAGGCCGCCGGCGATGAATAGCGCGGTGCCGTCGGCACCCATCCAGGTCTGGTGCCAGCTTTTGCGGACAGCATCATAAAAGCTCATGCTCATTCCGGTATAACCGCCTTGCGTCTTATAGTCTTCGCGAATGACACAGCCGCCATGCTGCGCACTGATGCTATTGATTCCGGTAGGTGTCTCTTTGCCTGCAGACGTGACATCCCAGACCCCGATCCAGAAATCAAAAGCACGGTGATCGGCACTCGCACAAGGCGGGGGTGGCTTTTGCGCTGTGGGTGGATTGGCTGCCGCTGATTGCGCAAAGCCAGACGTGGAAAAAACAGGGGATGATGCCAATAACGCCGCAAACAAAGCGCAGATTAGGGGTAGGGCGCTTCGGGTATCAGAACCGGGGCTGCCGGGCCGGGAAAAGGAGCATGCCCATGCGGTAGGCAAAAATTCCCGAAATACCAATTTACGAACCACGTTTGTCATATGGCACCATCCCCCTTTTTTAAAGCCGCGTGGCGATCCGAATGGGTAACAATCAAAACCGCAATGTGGCTCCCCAGCAAATTATGCCAGAGGAGATTATGAAGGCAGTCGCTTTCGACGAAAAGATGATGCGCTTCGACAACCGTTTGGCACTATTGCCAAAAAAGCGGAAAAAGGGCCGAGGCGGCCACAAAAACATCCGAGAACCGGCATGAGTCACCGTTTCTTAAGGGCTTTACGGCATGGTAAATTTCCGAATTACCAGCTTTTTCCCGGCTTTTAGATGTGAGAAACGACGCGTGATCAACAGCACGGACAGTAAATGGCTTGTCAGCCGGCTTATTGCCGGTTTTCTGCTGTTTAGTGCCACCTATGCATTGATCAATCAGCTACCGCTCACCCAGACGATCCTGTATCGCGCGGCGGCCCATGACTATGCCAGTGCCATTTGGGCGGCGCTATCCTTTGCGCTGCAGGCTATAATCTTGCTGATCGCTACAATAGTGTTGCCGCGCCGCTGGTTTACCGTGCTGGTCATCGCAATGGCGATCTCCGCTGGCGTGAATATGGTCTACGGGCAGATTGTCGGCAATATGCTCGATATGCAAAAAACCGGCTGGCTGATGGCCGAAGCACGGCAAGCGGGCGACGCTGCCGGGGAATTTCTGATGCCTCTGGGCATTGCGCTAGGTAAGCTCATCCTGGCGATGCTTTTGCTGATTGGCGCGCGGAGGATCATGCGTCCTTCAGTGCCGAAATTGGTACGGGCATTATCGTCCGGCAAAGGGTCACGCGTCGCGATCCTTATTCTGCTCGCTGTGCCATCTCTGTTATGGCCTTCCCTGAATCTCTATCCGCTGGCGGCAGAGCGCAATCTCTATAATTTTGCGGCGACCATCTGGACCGCCGATCCACCACCGCCGCGTGCACAAGTCTCGCCAGTGCCGGATAAGAATGGCGGCATCCGCAAGATCATCTGGCTGATCGATGAGAGTATTTCCTATCCGGCGTTTCAGCAGATCATCCGACCCGATCTGGCGACGACAGCGCTTATCGATTTTGGCGAGGCCGCATCGATGGGGCATTGCAGCACGCCGTCCAACGTCGCAATGCGATCTGGGGTCAATGTCCGCACCGTCGATAATCGTACAGATCTGCGCCGAACTCCCTCCATCTGGGCCTATGCGACCAAAGCAGGTTTTGCGACAAGCATGATCGACGGACAGGTAACCGGCCCGCCGCAAAACCTGTTACAGTCACCGGAACGCGCGTTGATAGACAGTTACCAGAATGCCGCCAGCGGCCTGAAAACCGATCTGACCATCGCCCGCTCGATCAACGCCAGCCTCAAGAGCGACGGAAAGCAGTTTACCTATGCGATCCTGCGCGGCGTGCATTTCCAGTATCAGGATCATTATCCCAAAGGCGCTTTGCCTCAGGGCAGCAGTACGCAGGCACAATATGAAAAGGCGATTGCCTATTCGAAGAAGGATTTTTTCGCCACTTTACTTGACGGCGTGGATCGCTCTGAGGTCGCAATATTCTACACGTCCGACCATGGTCAAAATATCGCCGATGGCGTCACACCCCATTGCAGCGGGAGCCCGGTAAAGGCCGAATTTTCAGTCCCGCTTGTCGCCTTTCTGCCGTCGGAAATCGCAGAGAGCTACAAAACGGAGGAGGGCGGACGCAGTCTCAGCCAGCTATTCCCAACCACGCTCGCGCTGATGGGCTATGATACGGACTATGCAACGGAAAATTATGATAATATCCTAAGCACACCGACCGTACGTTATGTCTGGTTCGGTCGTGGTGTCGTGCCCGTAAAGAACGGCGGCGCAATTGATGTGCAGACAGGGCAAGATTTCCCCGGCCGATGATTTACCTTTAGCCTCCAGCCTGCAGGTTCATAAAGGCCACGAAACTGGGATCAGGATATAATATCTTCACCGTCTCGCGGATCACCTTCTGACCATTGGCACCATTGGTAAAGATCACGGCGCCGGTTTTGTTGACAGGGTCAAAAAAGCCCAAAGTCCGCTCCCCGATATCACCACCGCCGTGCATGACAATCACATTATCCGCCGTATGATAGACATTCCAACCACCGACAAAGCCAAGGCTTTTCGGGCAGACCTCCGCCGCCAAGCGCCCCTCGCCGCAAATCTGACCGCCAAGATTTTCCTTGGCCGTCCAATAGGCTTCGTCGGATCTGGCATCCACCGGATTGGCCATCACCCAGGTCAGGAAGCGGGCATAGTCACCGATGGTAGACCAGACGTCATCCGCCGCATTCCAGTCCTTGCGTACGGTGGCATGGGCATGCTCACCCTTGCGATTGCGCGACATGGCGATCCGTCCGGCAAACCAGGGTTTTTCTGTAAAGCTGCTTTCGGTCATGCCCGCTGGTTCGAATATCTGCTGGGCGACAAGCGTTTCCAGCGGCAGGTTCATTTTCTTCTCGGCAAAGCGGGCCATATATTGAAACCCCTCGCCGGAATATCCGAACTTGCTGTCCGGATCATTTTTAAACGTCAGCACATCCTTGGTCTGGTAACGCCAATTGGGAAAACCCGTGCGATGGACCAGCGCCATCCGCGGAGTCAGAAGCTTGTGCCGGGGATCGGATTTAATATCAGGATCAACCCAACTCCCCGCCATCGGCTCGTCGAGCGTCAAGGCACCGCTCTTGGCAAGCCGCATCACGGTTTCCGCAACCAGTGGTTTGGTCATTGAAGCGATATTGTAAAGCGTCTTCGCAGACGCCGCCTTACCCGGCTGAGCATCACCATCAACATGGGTCCATGCAACCTTGCCATCGGCAATATAAGCAATAGCCGCGCTCGGGACATCATATTCCGCAAGCCATTCTGGGAGCTTCTCTGAGATTTTGCTTTTGAGAACAGCAGCACCCTCATTTTGCTTCATGGTGAGTGACTTCACCTCAGAAGCTGGGCTTTCCGGGGCCGTACCAGCCATGGCCGGTCCAGACATTGTCGCGACCACGAATAACGTCGAACCAATAGACAGAAACTTTTTCACGGGCAGACTCCTATATTGTATTGCTATATTAATACAGTACTACAACTAAGAAGCAATGGATTATATGACATTGGCGCAGGCCGCGAGCCCGTCCATTACACAACCGTAAACAATCCTACTTGCCAAAAGAACATATATAGAACATAGTACGGCCTTATGACCCGCTGGACTCTCTTCAACATCTTCGGCAAAGCACGCGCATGAGTCTTACCCACATCAAAGTCAAAGGCGCCCGGGAGCATAATCTCAAGGGCGTAGATATCGACCTTCCGCGCGACAAGCTGATCGTCATTACCGGCCTTTCCGGCAGTGGTAAGTCGAGCCTTGCGTTTGACACCATCTATGCTGAGGGACAGCGGCGCTATGTCGAATCCCTCTCTGCTTATGCGCGCCAGTTTCTGGAGATGATGCAAAAGCCTGACGTCGAGCATATTGAAGGGTTGTCGCCTGCCATCTCGATCGAACAGAAGACAACCTCGCGAAATCCCCGTTCAACCGTTGCGACGGTTACCGAGATATACGATTATATGCGATTGCTATGGGCCCGCGCAGGTGTGCCCTATTCTCCTGCGACGGGTGAACCAATCACGGCGCAGACGGTCAGCCAGATGGTTGACCGGGTCATGACATTGCCGGAAAAGACTCGCTTCTATCTGCTCGCACCGGTCGTACGCGGGCGTAAGGGCGAATATCGCAAGGAACTTGCCGAATGGCAGAAGGCCGGCTTTACCCGGGTGCGTGTCGATGGCGAATTTTATGATATCGAGGAAACGCCAAAGCTCGATAAGAAGCTGAAACATGACATCGAAGTAGTGATCGATCGGCTGGTTGTCCGCGACGGTATGGAAACGCGGCTGGCAGACAGTTTCGAGACCGCATTGCGTCTTGCCGATGGTTTGGCTTTTGTCGATCTGGCCGAGGGCATTGTCCCGGGCCGCGAAGAGGCAGAAACCGGAACCAAGATGAAGGGCACTGGCCTGCCCGACAATCGCATTGTGTTTTCCGAACGCTTTGCCTGTCCGGTCAGCGGCTTCACGATTGAGGAAATCGCACCGCGACTCTTTTCGTTCAATGCTCCCCAGGGAGCCTGCCCCGCCTGTGATGGTCTTGGTGAAAAACTGCATTTCGACACGCAGCTGGTCGTACCCAATCCGGAACTGTCGATCAAAAAAGGAGCGGTCGTTCCCTGGGCCAAGTCCAATCCGCCGAGCCCCTATTATATGCAGGTGCTGGGCAGTCTGGCGAAACATTTTGAATTTTCACTGGATACGCCGTGGCAGGATCTGTCGGAGCATCACCGCGATATCGTCCTGAACGGCACACAGGGCCTGCCAGTGACGCTGCGTTTTCAGGACGGGCGCAAAAGCTATGAGGTGAAGAAGCCGTTTGAGGGTGTGGTCGGTAATCTGACTCGCCGGATGCTGCAAACCGAAAGCAACTGGATGCGCGAAGAACTCGCCAAGTTTCAGGCAGCCGCCCCATGTGAAGTCTGTCACGGCGCCCGGCTCAAGCCGGAGGCATTGGCGGTTAAAATTGCGGGCGAGGATATCAGTATCTCGACCCGTCGCAGTGTCGGCGACGCGCTCGACTTTTTCAACGGTCTTGCGGATCAGCTCGATAAGACCCAGCGGCAGATTGCGGAACCGATCCTGAAAGAAATTATCGAACGGCTTGGCTTTTTGAACAATGTTGGTCTCGATTATCTCAATCTGGACCGGACCAGCGGTACATTGTCCGGCGGTGAGAGCCAGCGCATCCGTCTCGCTAGCCAAATAGGTTCAGGATTAAGCGGGGTTCTCTACGTATTGGACGAACCGAGCATCGGTCTGCATCAGCGCGACAATGACCGCTTGCTGACCACGCTCAAGCGTCTTCGCGATCTCGGCAATACCGTGATTGTCGTCGAACATGACGAAGATGCAATACGTACAGCGGATCATGTCGTCGATATGGGACCCGGTGCGGGCGTCCATGGCGGTGATGTTGTTGCCGCTGGAACGCTCAAACAGATCTTGAAATCGAAAAAGTCACTCACCGCAGCGTACCTAAATGGTTCGCGAGAGATAGAAGTTCCAACCAAGCGCCGCAAGGGCAATGGCAAGCAGCTGACCGTGCATGGCGCGACTGCAAATAACCTGCAAAATGTCACCGCCTCCATTCCGCTCGGTACATTTACGTGCATTACTGGCCTGTCGGGTTCCGGCAAATCATCGCTGACCATCGATACGCTTTATGCATCGGCCGCCCGGGCGCTCAATGGCGCGCGGGTAATTGCGGGCAAGCATGACAAGATCACCGGGCTGCAATATTGCGACAAGGTCATCGACATTGACCAGTCTCCCATCGGCCGGACACCACGATCCAATCCGGCCACCTATACCGGTGCCTTTACCAATATCCGCGACTGGTTTGCCGGTCTGCCCGAGGCGCAAGCGCGTGGCTACAAGCCAGGCCGCTTTTCCTTCAACGTCAAAGGCGGACGCTGTGAAGTGTGCCGCGGTGACGGGCTTATCAAGATCGAGATGCACTTTCTGCCCGACGTTTATGTCACTTGCGAGGAATGTGGCGGCAAACGCTATAATCGCGAGACGCTGGAAGTGAAGTTCAAAGGCAAGTCGATCGCCGATATACTCGACATGACGGTTGAGGACGCGGTGAGCTTCTTCAAGGCGGTACCGCCAATCCGCGACAAGATGGCTATGCTTTATGAGGTGGGGCTCGGCTATATCAAGGTCGGTCAGCAGGCGACCACCTTGTCCGGCGGCGAGGCGCAGCGTGTGAAACTGGCCAAGGAGCTGTCCAAACGCTCGACCGGGCAGACGCTTTACATATTGGACGAGCCGACCACCGGCCTGCATTTCGAAGATGTTCGCAAGCTGCTGCAAGTGCTTCACCAACTGGTTGAGCAAGGCAATAGCGTAGTGGTGATCGAACATAATCTCGACGTCATCAAAACCGCCGACCATATACTCGACCTCGGCCCCGAAGGCGGCGTACGCGGCGGTGAAATTGTCGCGGAGGGCACGCCGGAGGAAGTGGCCAAGGTCAAGGGCAGCTTCACCGGCGGCTATTTGAAGGACATGCTTTCGAAGTAAATTGACACTGACTGCATCCGATGCGGGCAAATCTGCGTACCTCCTGTCAGCGGAAAAACCGCAACATTAGGAGAAAGCCATGTTGAATAGATTTGCTCTTACGATAGCCATTACAGGCAGCATGATAGCGAGCGCTGCACACGCGGGTATCAGTCAGAATAATTATATCGCCAAAGGCGACACATTATTGCTCGGCGGCACACAGCCCAAAACGATTAGTTTTGATGGCCAGAATCGTGGCGACGTAGCAGTCGAAATCCTGCTCCAAAACCGTACGTCGCGAACACTTGTCCGTTCGATCGCACCCGGCGAGAGCTTCAACCAATCTGTCCCGAAGAATCAGGTCATGGTCCTGCGCAACAAGTCAAACGACCAGCGTGCCAGAGTCTATTGGCATGTCAGCGGCTATTCCAGCACAGTTAATCCCCGAAGCAATTGACTGCTGTTCCAAGGCGCGGGATAAAGAATATCCCGCATTGGCAGCATAAGGAGGCGAGCGCGGCACCCAGAGGATCGATCCATGAAGCTCAGCCCTAATTTTCATCTCAGCGAGTTTACCCAGTCGCAGACAGCCACACGCCTGATGCTCGACAATACACCTGGTCGGGCGGAGGTCGCGGCGCTGAAATTGCTCTGCGAAAAAGTGCTGGAACCGGTACGCGAAAACTATGGTCGCCCGGTGCTGATCTCCTCCGGCTATCGCTCGCCAGCGGTCAATCGCGCGATCCGTGGCTCGCGCACGTCACAGCATGCCAAAGGTGAAGCGGCGGATTTCGAGATTGCCGGCGTCGACAATCTGCGCATCTGCCAATGGATGGAACGGCGACTCAACTATGACCAGCTGATCCTCGAATTTTACGAGCGCGGCGTGCCGGCAAGCGGCTGGGTTCACGTGTCCTACCGTGAACCCTATCGCAATCAGGAACTGACCGCCAAGCGCGTCGTCCGCAATGGCCGGCGCACGACCGTCTACCAGAACGGAATTGTCGGATAGGAATCCGCAAGCCGGCGCCTAAATAGCCTTATTCTTCCAGTAAAAAGGTCACAGCCAGCGTCGTGCGCCATTCGGTCACCTGGCCGTCGGTTACCACGGTCTTGATATCCTTGACCCATGCGGACTGGACATTGGTCAGCGTTTGTGATGCGCGGGAGACGCCATCTTTCACCGTATCTTCGATCGAACTGGTCGATGACGAAATAATCTCGGTCACTCTTGCTACAGCCATTACACTCTCCTTTGGGTTACGCCCCCTTTTGGAAAATGCCGCACTGCCTTCATTCCCTGTTGCAGCGGCAGGTATGAAGATGCGCTTTTCGGCCGCCGCCGTCAAATAAGGGGGTTTGCGTAAACGCTGCCGGGCCGACCGATCATGCGCCCTTGATCACCTTGGCCTGCCAGAGAATGAAGATCGGCGCGATCAGTTCCAGCACCATGCCGGCAACCATCTCCGCAGGCGGTGCACCCACATTGACGTAAGAAACCACGCGTCCCAGGCCGCCGATAAATACCGCCAGCACCGCTAATCGAAAGACCAGCGCCCGCCCGACGATATCACCCGCGGAATAGAATAGCATCGCCGCTATGCCAATATACACGCCGGAGAGATAACGAAACTGGTTGTCCATCGCATTGGTAAAGGGCTCCCCGCCCATGAGTTGCGCCGCGCCCAGCACAATGCCGGTAACCCCGAAATAGAGCGGGATCAGGCCGAATATATATATGGCGATGCGGAATAATGTCATGATGGCGCCCCTTTAAAGATGCAATCTCCGTTGCAATATGAAACTCGTTTAGCAGAATGAGGCAAGATGGCAAGGGGTAGAAAGCTGCGCAACGATCATCTTAACAAGCCAAAAAAACAATGCTAGCCCCGCGCTATCGAAACCTTCATTCTCTGGATTGGTCTGGCTCTGGCGAGCACAGGATTAGCGCTGGCTCTGCGCAGCGATCTGCCGTTTCTGCGCAATCCGGTCCGCCGCACCTCCGCCAGGATCGTCCGCCACGACCGCCGCTACGAAGACGGCGCACCCGTCTACCAGCCGGTCTTCCGTTTCGCTGACGAACATGGGGCGTTTGTCGAGGTTCGCGACTCTGTCTACATGCCCTTTCCCAAGCCGGTTATCGGTGAGATGATCGAAATCATCTACCCTGAAGGCAATCCCCAAAAAGCGCGCATCCCGTACCCGGTCTTTCGCGCGCTGATATACGGCGTGCTGGGCTATGTCTTTGTGGTTCTAGGCATGGAGATTACCGGATGGTGGTGATGAGCATGTCCGCTAAGGGCGCAAAAGCGGACGTTGAGGCATTTTGTCTATAAAATGTTGTAGCTGACTGATAGCGCGACACGGTCAAATTCGAGAAAGTGTCTGAAAAATGGAAACCCACACCGGCTCTTGTCATTGCAAAGCTGTGAAATTTGAAATTAGTTCGATCAATATATCAGAAGGGACTTATCGCTGTGATTGCTCGCTTTGCCAAAAGAAGGCGATTGTGATGAAGGCGGAGCACAAAAGTCATTTCAAACTGACCGCCGGTGCAGATGAGTTACTTTCTTACAAATGGAACAAGAGGATTGCCGAACATTTTTTCTGTAAGAATTGTGGAGTTTACACTCATCATAAACGTCGGCGCGATCCGCATCAGATATGCATAAACTTTGCCTGTTTGGATCGGGTGGAAATGCCTTCGGAAAGAGACATCGGTCTGGCTGATGGATCAAACCACGACTAGATTAAACCTAGAATGAGGCATCACAATTTATGACCTATGTTTTAATCATACATGAGGTGGATAACTACGCCGATTGGAAATCTGGATTTGATCAAGTTAGCAACTTGCGGAAAACTGCTGGCGAAATTGAATTTCAGATTCTCAGCTATGACGATGATCCGAACAAAGTCGTTCATTTCTCGAAATGGCAGACGACCGAAAAAGCTCGAGCATTTTTTGAGTCCGCCAAGGTAAAAGAAATCAGAGAGGAGTTAGGTGTAAACGAACCCGAGTTTATTTACCTAGACGAGCGAGAAAGTGGAATTCTCTGATCTCTGCTTAGGGCGTAAAAGCGGATATCGCTGAGACAAGCCTCTTGTCTCCATCCAACCCACCTGCAGGCTCTCAACCAGCCGAAGCGCGCTTCAATTCGATCGGCTTTGGATTTGGTTTGGGCATCGCCTCTTCCTGACGCCGTTCCTCGGCATTTTCGACACGATCTCGGCCGCTCGACTTGGCTTGGTAAAGTGCGGCATCAGCGCGGGCAAACAACTGCTCATAGGTCTCCCCATCGCGCGCTGTGGCCACGCCAAAACTCGCAGTCAGGCGGATATCATCGTTCAGACTGGCATGTTCGAGACGTGCGAAGCCTTGCCTGATCCGCTCGGCTAACCGTTTAGCCGGGTCATTTGGGCAATTCCAGACCGCGATACAGAATTCCTCTCCGCCGATCCGGCCTGCCGCGTCGGAACCGCGGACCATCTGATCGATAAGTTCGCCGAAGCTTGAGATCGCTTGGTCGCCCGCCTGGTGTCCCCAAATATCATTTACCTGTTTGAAGTGGTCGATATCGGCGACCACCAGGCTCAGGGGACGACCCTCCGTTTGCGCACGTGGGAGAAGGTTTCGCATTGATTGCTCAAACGCGCCTCGATTGAGCAGCCCCGTCAATGCATCACGCTCACTGCTTTCGCGCAGGGCATTAGTCCATTCGGCGATCGTCGCGCCGATCAAAACCATCGCTGTTGTTACACCTTTCACCCCGAGTACGAGCCCGATCAAAGAGTAGTAGATCGACTCCCGATAGATCTCCGCTGGGATCGACTTCTCGAACAGCAGGGTCAATGTTGGCCTGACGAGGAAATCGGCGGCCTGAAATGCAATGATCGCGATGATCGCGACATCGATCACTGAGCGCCGCCGTGCGGTGAGGAGCGTAGTCACCCCCATGGCGAACATGACCCCATAGCCCATATTGACGACGACCAGTCTCGGGCCGACATCATTGGAAAAGCTAACTGTCAGTCCCAGTGCCAATGCGCTGATGAGGTAAACAACCGCGAAGCTTCCCAGATGAAGTCGTTGCCCAGCGCGCTCGCAGACCGATGCCAACAGCATGATAGAACCAAGAGTGTAGAAAACCTGCGTCGCATGAAAGAGGTAGAACGCATTGGCCGGCAGGAAGTGGGTGATAAGAAATCCCACTGCGGACAGGGCATAGGCAATACCAAAGCCGAACACGTGACGCTTCATGCGCCCCACCCGCCACAACACCACAAATGTCACCGCAAAAAACAGCGCCATGAGCGGTGTCACCAGTCCAAGAATTTGTGTTTGCATCTAACCCCAGCGTTCCTGATTCAGCTGGTTAGGCCAATATGATTAAGAGCGTCTTAAGGAATCGCATTCCACCCTGTACCAGTCACATCAGAAACTGCCTGCTATAGTCCGCTTTCGGGATGAAGCGGACGTAAGGACCAGTACCAGAAATTTCGGTGATTGCTGCCACAGGGATTTGGCTTCACAATCTTTGAAAGGTTATGCGGTTGCCCCAATCCGGCTCGTTACGACCAATCCGCAACAACCAAGCGATAGCCGATATCCAGACTCTTCTCCCGCATCAGATCCCCGTAGCGTGCTTCCCAGGCACCCGAGGCCAGATCGTCTTCCAGTTGTTTCAATGCGCCAGAGATGTCATCCAGCTTGGCAAATGTCGATATCGCTGATCGCACGTCCGGGTTGAGATAAGCGTCTGGTCGTCGCCAGTAGGCGCCGAGGAAGCCGTCAGTGCAATCATGAGGGACTGGGACCGCCGCTACATTTGTTTCTCCGAGGATCGCCTGGAATGCATTCATTTTTGGCATGATCGGCTGGTCGAGTGCGATGATCTCCGGGATATAGTCGGCTAACCAGAAATAGTCGGCCGCCGGGTCGAAGGTCAGAATGGCTACCCGGTCTCTGGCGACGCGCCGCATCTCGCGCAGTCCGGCATTCAGATCGCTCCAATGGTGAACCGTGAGGACGGCCATGGCTGCGTCAAACTGTCGATCCGCAAAGGGCAGGTTTTCGGCAGCCCCCTGATGTGCTGTTGCTGATCCTGGAGGGCGCTGCTGAATCATTTCGGCAGAGGGCTCCAGCGCTGTGACATTGCGATCTGTCGGTTCGTATGACCCGGTGCCCGCCCCGATATTCAAGACCGAATGCGCATCACCCAGCGCTTCATGGATTGCACGGGCAATTCGCGGGTCTGGCTGGCGGCGCTGCGCATAGCCAACGCCAATTTTGTCATAGAGCGGTTTCATGGGAATAGTTTAGACTGGGAATTGCGATTGCGCCAGTTATCCTGCGCTCCCGATCGCCGAACTACCCTGCTCACGGTACCGCGGGACTGGATTGGAGGGCGGTTTTCGAGCGTGCAATATAATGTTGAAATCCAATGCCGTTAATCGAAATCACCATAGTTTTGGTCGAAATCGCCTGAGCAAGTTTCGTTTGTTACGATAATCCGAAAGCAGAAGTCGTCGGAGGGATATTGACGACGGGAGGGTGCTTGCATGCGGAAGCCGAACAAAAAATCAGATTTTTGCATTGGTGATTGGTCATGAACCTCACCAATATTGCACTGAAATATCCGGCGGCTATTGCTGCGGCCCTGGCGTTGATCACCCTGATCGGAATCGTGTCGGCGTTCAGCACACCGATCCAGCTATTCCCCAATATTGAACGCCCCAGTCTGACTGTCCAGGCGGGTTGGCGTGCCGCCAGCCCCAAGGAAATCGAGTCCGAGATCACCATTCCGATCGAGGATGAACTGCGCGGCCTACCGGGGCTCACTCGCGTCCAGTCCTGGTCCAATAATGGCAACGTCTGGCTCAATCTCGAATTTGCACTCGGTACGAATATGGACAAGGCCTTTGCTCAGGTGTCCAGCCGTGTCCAGCGTGTCCGCAACTGGCCGCTTGATGCTGACCGGCCTTCGGTCGGGGGTGCCAATGGTGATCAAGGTGAATCACTAATCTATCTGTTTCTTCAGGCTTTGCCGGACAGCAATCTCGATTCTGAAGCGCTCGCTACCTTTGCCCGCGATACTATTGCGCCAGAACTGGAGTCGATCGAAGGGGTGCAGGGTGTCAGCGTCGAGGCGCCAACCGGAGAGCGGATATTACGCATCCGGTTCGATCCATGGCGACTGGCCCAGCTGAACCTCACCATAGAACAGCTTTCAGCTGCTGTAGGGCGTTTTCAGGATGTCGGAGGCGGTACAGTAGATGTCGGCCGACGCGGTTACGCACTGCGTTTCGAAGGCAATTTTTCAGCTGAGCAGATTGGCGATCTGACCGTTGCTCAACGTGGGTCGACCGTGATCCGGATGCGTGATGTCGCCGACATCAATGTCGGTCCCGACAAGGCTTTTGGCGTCACCTATCAGAATGGCAATCCAGCCATCGGCATGCGCGTCGTCCGTCAGCCGGGCAGCAACACGCTTGATGCTATTGATGGCGTGCTATCGACTATCGACACGTTCAACGAGAATGAACTGCAACGCATGGGTGCCAGGATCGAGAAAAGCTTCGATCCGTCGGTCTTTATCAAACGCGCTTTGTCGTTTCTGAGCGGCAATCTGCTGCTGGGAACTTTGCTGGCCGTTGGTCTGTTATGGCTTTTCGTTCGGCGCTGGCGTGCGACGTTCATTATTGCGGCCACTGTGCCGGTTTGCTTGCTGGCAACGCTCGCGGTGATCGGCATGACCGGTCGGACGATCAACGTGATCTCGCTCGCCGGGCTGGCCTTTGCTACCGGTATGGTTCTCGATGCGGCTATCGTTGTGATGGAAAATTTCGTGCGGCTGCGCAATCACGGGCGGTCGCCGGGCGAAGCCGCTTTGGAAGCCGTGTCTCAAGTCTGGCCCGCTCTATTTGCGTCGACCGCGACCACTGTCGCGATTTTCATCCCGATCATGTTTATCGAGGATGTCGAGGGCCAGCTATTCGCTGACCTTGCCTTGACCATCGCGATTTCCGTCGTCGCCAGCTTGATTGTCGCGGTCACGCTTCTGCCTGCAGCAGCACGGCATTATGGCGAGCTGGATATGGAGGACAATGAAAGCCGCTGGGATGGTTATGCTGATCGTATATTCGCTTTGATCGACAGCAACAAGAAACGGAAAATCTGGATACCGTCTCTCATCCTTGCGCCTTTGGTGATCTCCTATTTTCTCTGGCCGCAAACGGACTATCTGCCGGACGTGAAGCGTGATGCTGTCGATGCTTGGGTCGGCCTTCCATCCGGCGCAACATTGGAATCGGCGCGAACCGAAATTGCTGAAGAGGTGGTCGAGCGGCTTGATCCCTATCTGACGGGCGAAAAGCAGCCCGAGCTGCTTAACTATTATCTGTTCGTCAATCCATGGGGCATCAACACCGGTATCCGGATCAAGGACCAGTCCCGTATCGATGAGATGACGGGTATTGTGAATGGCGAGATCTTGGCTGGCTTCCCGGATGTACAAGCTTTTGCACAGCAAGGCAGCCTGTTCGGCAATTTTGGCGGCGGTGGCTCGATTGAACTCTATCTGCAGTCCGAAAATGACGAGGACTTGCGGGAGGCTGCGCTGGTCGCAACAGATGCAATTCAGGCCGCCTTGCCTGGCGGTATGGTCCGGCCCAATCCCGATCCGAATGTAGTTGTGCCGGAACTTCGTCTGACACCCAATGATCGCCGCATTGCGGAATTGGGCATGACCCGGGATCAGGTTGGGCGTGCTGTCCGGGCTCTGGGCGATGGCCTGTATCTGGGTGAGTATGTCTCCGACGGAGAACGGATGCGAGTTATCATGCGCGGTTCGGAAGCGTCAGACCCGGAAGCGATTGAAAGCGCACCGCTGGTCACACCCAATGCCGGCACGGTACCGATGGGCGAGGTGGCAACCTTGCTGCGCGGTGTCGGCCCGACACAGATTAGCCATGTGGACGGGCGTAAAACGGTGACGTTAAACATCAACCCGCCGCCAGGCATGGCGCTTGGCGAAGCATTGGAGGTTATCCGGACGACTGCAGAACCGGCCATCCGCGATGCGCTCCAGACTAGCGGAACCCTGCGTTATGGCGGCGACGCCGATGCGCTTGTCAAAGCAATCACATCGCTCAGCACCAACTTCATTCTGGCAGCAGCATTGTTGTTCGTCATCATGGCCTCGGTATTCCGGTCTGCCCGCGATGCCGCGCTGGTTATCATCGCCCTGCCGCTGGCCACTGTGGGCGGGGTTATCGCCATCCAGATAGTGAACCTGTTCAAACCGACGCCGCTCGATTTGCTCGGAATGATCGGGTTTGTGATCCTGCTTGGTATCGTCGTGAACAACGCCATTCTTCTTATGGCGCAGGCACGCGAGAGCGAGAGAGAGGGCATGAACCGGGAAGAGGCGGCCCGCACCGCGCTGCGTCTGCGGCTGAGACCTATTTTGATGACGACTGGTACGTCGGTCATGGGCATGCTTCCACTGGCGCTGGTGCCCGGACCGGGCAGCGCAATCTATCGCGGTCTGGCTGTTATTATCGTTGGCGGGGTGTTGGTATCGACGATCTTCACCTTGGTCTTATTGCCCGCTCTCATCCAATTGGGATCGGCCAGAAAAGACAAGCCGACCAAGCCTGATAGCCCAGACAAACCTGAAAAATCCCCCGACCCCGAACCCGGTTTTGGCGGTGGACTATTGCCGGAGCCTGCTGAATGAGTTTTGCATTGCCTGATATGATCCGAACCAATATTCGCTGGATCGCGATTGGCGGAACAGTGCTTGTCATTGCGCTCGTCTATTATCTGTTTTTCGCCTCCAATGCGGCGGAAGGACAGGGTGGGCCGGGCCAAGGCGGGCCGCCGCCTGCGATTGTCACGCTCGCCAAGATCGAGAAGCTGGCGCTCACTCCGAATTTCACCGCTCCCGGCGATATTGTCGCCAATCGGGACTCTGTTGTCGCCGCCGAAGTGGCAGGGCGCATCCAATCGACATTGAATATCGGAGCACGGGTCAGCCGCGGCACGGTTATCGCTGTAATCGATGATCGAACCATCCGTCTGGCCAGAGATCAGGCCCGCGCAGAAGTGGCGCGCCTGCAATCGGACTTGACCTATCAAAACCGGCTGGTGGGCAGATTGCAGCAATTGCTGAAAGAAGAAGCCGAGTCAGAAGCCTCTCTCGACGAAGCTATCTCTGCACGTGACCAGACCCGTGCGCGTCTTGCCGCAGCAAAGGTGGCGTTGGAAACTGCACAGGTTGATCTGGCCCGGACCCGCATCCGGGCACCCTTTGCTGGGCAAATGGTCGAACGCCGGATTGAGGTTGGTGAATATGCGACACCCGGACGGGAAATTGGCCGGATCGTGGGACGTGAAGGCTCTGAAGCCCGCGTTCGCGTGCCGATTGCGGTGGCCGGTTCGCTGTCGACAGGGCAAGAGGTCACAATCTTGGCCAATGGTGAGGAACGCTCCTCTCGTGTGCGCACGGTAATCGAGACGGGTGACGAGGTCAGTCGCACCGTTGAAGTCCGTGCGCCGATGGGAAGCCATAACCTGAAAATGGGCAGCGCGATTTCGATCACTGTGCCCACCGGAATTGAGCGCGATGTCCTTACCGCGCCGCGCGATGCGTTGGTACTGAGGGACAGCGGGATTTTCGTCTATGTAGTCAGTACCAAGGACAAAACGGCAAAACGTGTCGATGTGCAGGTTGGTGAGCCCGCTGGCGACCGCGTCGCCATTTCCGGAAAAATAGCGGCCGGTGACATGATCGTGGTTCGCGGTGGAGAGCGGCTGCGCGATGGTCAAAATGTAACTTGGGACGATGGCAAGAAACCTGATGCCGAGCCACAGCAGTCCGCAGGATGAGCGTGGTGAACTTGCGTGTATTTCCGTTATTCTGTCTGATCGCCTTATCGGCCTGCGCGATCCGTGGCGGCCCGGACCTTGACCTTGCCACTGTGCCCACGGCGCCTGATGGTTGGGCATCACGCCCCGATCTGCCGCTGACCAATGCTGTTGCCGAGCAGCCCAGTGCTATCACAAACGGTTGGCTTAATGAATTTGGTGACGAAGATCTGCGCGATGCAGTGAATGAAGCATTTGCCAATAATCGCAATTTGCAGTCTGTGCTGGCGCAGCTGCGCGCCTCCCGAGCCGCGAGGCGGGTGGCCCGTGCAGATCTGCTTCCAAGGGTCGATCTATCCGGAACGGCGACGGATGCCGAAAATGCCGCTACGGTCTATGATGGTTCTCTGGAGGCGAGCTGGGAAGTGGATATCTGGGGCCGCAATCTTGCCCTCGCTCGCGCGGGCAATGCAGATGCGAGAGCCGCGGCCGCAGATTTTGCCGCTGCCCGCCAGGCGCTAGCCGCCGCCGTTGCCCAGGCCTGGTATGACCGCAGTGCTGCTCGCATCTCTTTTGATCTGGCAACCAGCGACCTCGAGCGGCGCAAGGACACATTGCGGATTACCAACGCCCGCTTCCGTGCTGGCTTGGGTTCTCGGCTTGATGTCCGATTGGCGCAGGTTGCCGTTTCCAATAGCGAAGACCGTTTGGAAACCGCGTTACGGACCTCAACCAATGCGGCACGGGCGCTGGAGGTTCTGACCGGACGCTATCCATCCGGCGAGGCGGCAGGTGCCAATGATCTTGTTATGCCTAAGCCTCTGCCCGGTATCACCGCACCGGTGTCTGTTCTGGCTGGCCGGCCGGATTTGATCGCTGCCGAAGCGCGGGTCGATGCCGCCGGTCTGCGCGCTGTCGATGCCCGGCATGCCATGTTCCCGCAACTCACCCTGCGCTTTGATGCCACTACCCGGAGCGGCAGTTTTGGGGATCTGTTTGATCCCGGGACCTATATCAACGCGATTTCGGCGGGCCTGTTGCAGCCATTGTTCAGAGGCGGCGCACTGCTTGCCGAAGCCGATCGCCAGGGTGAGCTCGCAAGATCGGCACTGTTTGACTATGCGCAATCCACCTTGACGGCCTTTCAGGAAGTGGAGGATCGTCTCGACGCGGAAGCGACCTTGGAAAGGCAGGTTTCTTCGACCAACACGGCTGCTGAAGAGGCGCGTGCTGCCGTTGGTCTGACCCGCAGCCGCTATATCAATGGCCGCTCGACTATCTTTGATCTGATTGACGCGCAAACGACCGCCATTGCTTCGGAAACCCGGGCGATAGAGACCCGCCGTGCGCAAATTGAAAACCGGATCAATCTTCATCTGGCGCTGGGCGATGAACCGTTAGAGCGATAATATCCAGGTCGGATAATTGGGGGTATCGTCAGTCATATCAAACCCCGTTCTTTCCATAAATCTTTGTTGTTTTCGGCCTCTTCGTGGTGATTGCTGGCCTCGATCAGTTTAGTGTACGCCGTGTTTTGCGACAGGAAGACTTTTCCGGATAGCTCGTCAAGAAAATGGGATCTTTTCAGACGGTCCATAACCGGTCCCTTCACCTCAGAAAAATGCAAGCGGATATCGGCATCATCAAGCCTGTGATTGACCGCTTCGATACTCTCCAGCGCAGAGGCATCAATCGCGTTCACAGCCGAACACATCAGGATCACGTGGCGGACATCTTTATGGTCTGCGACCTGTTCCAGGATAAATTCCTCCAGCCATCGGGCGTTGAGATAGGTCAGGCTTTCATCGATCCGGATCGTCAAAATGCGCGGATCGGTAAAGACCTGATGGCGGTCAATATTTCGGAAATGTTCCGTTTCCGGTACGCGCCCGACAATCGCCGCGTGGGGCCGCGAACTGCGCCACAAAAATAGCGCAAGGCTAAGTGCAACGCCCGCAATAACGCCCGGTTCAACGCCAGCGAGAAGAGTAATGCCAATGGTCGCGGCCATCGCGGCAAAATCGGTCTTGGAATAGAGCCAGATGGTGCGCGGGGTTTTCAGATCAACCAGGCTGAGCACCGCGACAATGATGGTTGCGGCGAGGGTTGCGATCGGCAGCGAAGCCAGAAATGGTGTGAGAAACAGCGCGGCGACAGCGATACCGATAGCAGTAAAAGCACCGGCGGCTGGCGTTTCAGCGCCGGCATCAAAATTGACCACGGATCGCGCAAACCCACCGGTGACAGGATAGCCACCGGAAAATGCTGCGGACAAATTGGCTGCGCCTAAACCGACCAGCTCCTGATCCGGGTCGATACGCTGGCGCCGTTTTGCAGCAAGTGTTTGCCCGACCGAAACCGATTCAACAAAGCCGATTATGCTGAGCAGCAACGCCGGAAGGGCGAGTTTCTGCCATAGCTCGAAATCGACCAGCGGCACGGAGAAGGGCGGCAGGCTCTGTGGAATATCACCAACCACTTGTACGCCTTTGGCCTCCAGGCCCAGAGCAATAGTAGCAATTGTCGACACCGCCACGGCGGCGATCGGGCCGGTTTTGGCCGTCAGTTCGGCTGCCCGTGCTTTTAAACCGAGACGCATGAGAAGCGGCTTCAATCCTTTTCGCACCCAGAACAGAAACGCGGTGGCTAGAACGCCAATGACAAGTGTCGGAAAATTTACTGTGCCAATCGCCGAGTAAAGGCTTGTTACCAACTCTGGCATGGCAGCGCCGCTGGCTTTGATGCCAAGAATGGACTTTAACTGGCTGGTTGCGATGATGATACCGCTTGCGGTTATGAACCCTGATACCACCGGATGCGATAGCAGATTGGCGAGAAAACCAAGCTTGAATATTCCCATCAGCAACAGGAATAGGCCCGACAGTAACGCCAGCACCAGAGCGGCTGCGATAAATTGGGCGCTTCCTGGCGGCGCGATGGTACTCGCGGCGGTCAATGTCATGAGCGATACAACTGCCACCGGACCTACCGCCAATGTTCGGCTGGTGCCAAATATGGCGTAGGCAATCAGCGGCATGATCGATGCATAAAGCCCGATCTGAGCGGGCAGCCCTGCGAGCATGGCATAAGCCAGACTTTGGGGAATCAGCATGATCGTAACAATTATGGCAGCAACCCCGTCGTTGGTCAGGGTGGTCCTGTTATAGGCTTGTCCCCATTCGAGGATCGGGAAATATCTTGAGAATTTCATCCGCGCGTCAGTCCGCGCCGATATGATGTGGCCTGACCATCCATTCGCGCCCCTTCAGCATGCCGTGCCAATAGACTGGTGGCAAAATCGTGTCTTTCAACAGCCATGCCAGCCGGGAGGGGCGCGTGCCATCGATCAACCAGTTGGGAAAGCTGGGTAGCAGCTTACCGCCATAGCCGAACTCGGCGAGGATGATCTTGCCGCTTTCCACTGTTAACGGACAGCTGCCATAGCCGTCATAGTCGGCGACTGGCGGCTTGCCTTCCAACGCAGCCAGCGCATTGACCGCTACCACCGGTGCTTGCTTGCGAGCGGCGGCCATGGTTTTGGCATTGGGTGCGCTGCAGGCATCACCGAGCGAGAAAATATTCGGATATGTCATATGTCGCAATGTGGTCTGGTCAACATCGACAAACCCGTTTTCTGCGGCGAGCGGACTTGATTGAATGAAATCGGGAGCCCCCTGGGGCGGAACGACATGGATCATGTCAAATGCTTCCTGCACACGCTTTGTCTCGTCGCCGTCTTTTTGTTCGAAAGTCGCGATTTTGGCCTCGCCATCAACGGCAACAAGCGTGGATTCAAAGTTCAGATGTGCATTATAGCGTTCTACATATTCCATCAGGGCCGGGACATAGTCCTTCACGCCAAACAGCACCGCGCCGGCATTGTGAAATTGCACATCAATATTGTGCAAAATGCCCGCCTTCTCCCACCGGCTGCAGGATAGATACATCGCCTTTTGCGGTGCACCGGCACATTTGATCGGCATTGGTGGTTGCGTGAACAGCGCGCGGCCCTTCGCCAAATCCCGGACCAGACGATTTGTATAAGGCGCGAGATCATAGCGGTAGTTGGACGTGACACCGTTCTTTCCAAGTGCCTCGGGCAAGCCTTCTATAGCGTCCCAGTTCAACTTGATCCCGGGGCAGACGATAAGCACATCATATCCGATTTTTTGCCCGTCTGCCGTGAGAACGAGCTTGCCCTCCGGATCGAACTTCTCTGCTACGGCCTTGACCCATTTTGCGCGACTGGGGATCAGGCGTTTTTCCTCGCGCCGGGTGAAGTCGAGAGAGAACACACCGCCGCCCACCATTGTCCAGCCCGGCTGATAATAGTGAACATCCGACGGTTCAATGATGGCGAGAGTTACATTCTGGTCGCGCTTGAATATACTTGCGGCGGTCGCAATGCCGGCCGAGCCGCCGCCGACAATGACAATGTCATATTTGCTTTGCTCACTTGCCATTGAACATCCTTCCCGATGACTATCATGGATCAATTGGTAACGCGGTGGACGAGCATTCCGGCCAACATGGCTGCGACGAACACCAAAGCGGGCAGCGGATTGATCGCCAGATCAGCCAATCCCGGTCCAGGGCAAAGGCCGCTAATGCCCCAGCCAGCACCAAACAAGACCGCTCCGATCGCCAGTTTGCGATCTATAATCTGTGTTCCCGGCAAGGAAAATTGAGTGTCTGCAAATGGTTTTTCGATCCGTCGCTGGACGAGCCATGCGATTGCCGTCGGAATGATCGCGCCGCCCATCACAAAGGCGAGCGTCGGATCCCAATTGCCAAACAGATCAAGAAACCCCTGAACCCGCGCTGGATCGGACATGCCGGAATAGGCAAGGCCAGCACCGAATATGCTGCCAGCAACCAGAGCAATGACAAGGCGGATCATAGCAAACCGCCCAAGCGCATCAGGGCTACCGTCGCAAAACCACTCGCCATAAAAATTGCGGTTGCAATGAGCGAACGCCGTGAGAGCCTCGACATGCCGCAGACACCGTGCCCACTGGTGCATCCCGAACCGAGCCGTGTACCGAACCCGACGAGCAAGCCGCCCAAGATCATCGGGATCACTGATGGCGGAAAGCGCGTCACAACACCGCCGGTTGCAAGGGACACCAAAAGCGCTCCCAGAGGCAGGCCGATCACGAAAGCGATCGCTATGCTTCGTGGTGTGCCGCTATCCGAAATAGATGTCGCCCGAGCCGCAAGCCCGCTAACACCAGCGATGCGCCCAAGGCCAAGTAGCATCAATGCCGCTGCAACGCCGATCATCAGGCCGCCAATAAGGCCTTCAACCGGCATCGCATGAGGAAAAGCGGCGAGCATCAGACGCCGTTCAGCGGAAGTTTGAGATAGCGGACACCGTTATCCTCGACTGGCGGGAGATGACCCGCCCGCATGTTGACCTGAACTGATGGCAAGATCAGGCGCGGCATATCGAGTGTCTTGTCACGCGTGGTTCTCATCTTGACGAAGTCATCCTCGCTTATCCCGTCATGGGCATGAATATTGCCTTCCCGCTGCGCAGCCACGGTGGTTTCCCAGACATATTGGTCGCGCCCTTCTGGCAGATAGTCATGGCACATGAAGAGGCGCGTGGTTCTGGGAAGTTGCAATATCCGGCGGAGCGAACGATATAGTTGACGCGCGTCACCGCCCGGAAAATCGGCCCGGGCAGAGCCATAATCCGGCATGAACATAGTGTCGCCAACAAACACCGCATCGCCGATCACATAGGCTATGTCAGCTGGCGTGTGACCGGGCACATGCATGACGGTGACATCGATATTGCCAATGGTGAATGTGTCGCCATCAGCAAAAAGATGGTCGAAGTCTGACCCGTCGCGTTGAAATTCCGTGCCTGCATTGAACAGCTTGCCGAACACCTGTTGGACTTCGACAATATGCTCGCCAATCGCAATTTTGCCGCCGAGTTTTTCCTGCAGATAGGGCGCGGCTGAGAGATGATCGGCGTGGGCATGGGTCTCCAGGAGCCATTCAACTGTCAGACCCTGATCCTTCACATATTGGATCACTTTGCTCGCGGAATCGAACGACGTCCGCCCTGACGCGGGATCAAAATCAAAGACACTGTCGACAACCGCTGCTTTTTTCGTTTCTTCATCGTGGACCACATAGGTGACCGTGAAGGTCGGTTTGTCAAAAAAAGCCTTGATAATGGGGATGTTCCGCTGCGCCGAAGACACTTGATTCGACGCATGGATAAGTACTGAGTCGGTCATGGGATATCCTCTTATATTCATATTTACATAAATCATGTAATACACTATATGTATTGCGTCAATGGGCCTGCAATGTCAGACGGGTGCCAGAGGAAGATTTGATGATAGAAGAACAGCCCGATATCCCTGCAATGCTGCGCGTTGGGGATGTGATTCCGGACTTTGAAGCCCGCACGACACACGGACCGATCAAGCTGACTGACTATCGTGGTCGTTGGTTGATTTTCTTCTCCCATCCGGCTGATTTCACACCAGTTTGTACAACCGAATTTGTCGCACTCGCACGCAAGGCTGATGTCTTTGAAAAGCTGGATTGCGCGCTGGTTGGCCTATCGGTTGACAGTCTCTATTCGCATCTCGCGTGGGTACGCGTCATTCAGGAACAATACGGGGCGGAGATAAGCTTTCCGATCGTTGAAGATCCCAGCATGGCCGTCGGAAAAGCCTTTGGGATGATCGACGAGAACGCAACCGATTCCACAGCCATGCGGACAAGTTATTTCATTGATCCGCAAGGAATTATTCGGGCAACAACCTGCTATCCCTATAATGTCGGGCGATCGGTCGATGAAATGATCCGCCTGCTCACCGCTTTGCAAACCGTTGCAGACGGGGAAGCGCTTACCCCCGAAGGGTGGCAGCCTGGTGGTGATCTGCTTGCAGTTCCGCCGGCTTCGATGGCCGATATTGACGATGGAGAAGACTGGTTCTGTCGGAAGGTTACACCCTCATGACCGTGCTCTTCGAAAGCCGGGAAATGGCCGATCGGGCTACCGAGAAATTGAAAGTCTATGCCCAGCCGCAGCGGCTGATGATCCTGTCATTTCTTGCTAGTGGAGAAAGTACGGTCAGTGACATCGATAATGCAACGGGCATCGGACAACCTGCGTTAAGTCAGCAATTGGCGGCGCTCAGGCGCGCGGAAATTGTGAAGACACGGCGGGATGGAAAACAAATCTGGTACGAACTGGCCGATGACACCGCGCGGCTGTGCGTCAAAACCATGGAAGTGATATTGAAGGACCAGCCGGATAAGCAGCAACTGCTGGAAGCCGCAACGCCCGGTGCATCGATTAAAGAACACAAGTCTGCGACCGCCGGCACTGCTGGTTTCGCCAAAATTCTCTAAGCGCAGCCAGAAACTATGTTCTTTTTGCGGTATAGAACATAATCTGCTGCAGTTTTCAGATCAGGCTTCGACAAGTTCAGTATGACCGAACCCCTTGCTATAATCGAGAAGTGAAACGATCACGAGATCGACACGAACGAATGCGACTTCGGCCTGTTCATCCATGGTCAGATCCTCAATCTGCGGGAATTTCGCATAGATTAGCTGTCCGATCTTTTCTTGTTCAGTTTTGCCGGTCACAATGGTTGCATGGCCAGCTGCAGAAAGGCTTTTGATATCATCCCAGTCTGCGTAGGGGCGATCAACCGTTAGCGACACTCTTCCGTCCCGGGCGATGTTTCGGGCTTTTTGCGAGTCCGCTGATGTTCCGAAATAGATGGTGAGATCATCGTTCACAAAACTGACCGTGGTTGCTTGCGGAAACCCGTTCTCACGAACGGTTGCAATGGTCATGTCATTGACGTCGGTCAGGATGGAACTGATCGTCTCATATTGTATCTTGTTCATAATATTTTCCTCCGTAGATGATTGGCCTTCATCCGCGCTGCAAAAGCGGAGAGCAGTTTAAGCGGTTCGACGACCGCAATGCTCATGGCGATGAGATCCTGATGAAACATCAGCTGCGGCTTTGTCTGCGCAGGTCGACTTGGCCGCATATTGTTCCTCGAAGCTCATCAATCAGCGATCACGGCTGGACTGCGATTTTCAGGACACCGTCACGCTGGTTGGCAAACAGGTCATAGGCTGTTTCGATATCATCCAGCGCAAAATGATGGGTGACCAGCGGCCGGGCATCTACCCGTCCGGATCCGATCACATCCATTAACCTGCGCATCCGTTCCTTGCCTCCAGGACACAGCGTGCTGACAATCTTATTGTCACCCAAACCGGCGGAATAGGCGTCCAGCGGAATGGTCAGATCTTCAGAATAGACGCCTAACGATGACAATGTACCCCCGGGCCGCAAGACCCGTAAGGCGGCCTCAAATGTCTGCGTCTTGCCCAAAGCTTCGATCGATACATCAACCCCGCGATCATCGGTCATCCGCATAATTTCGTCCACAGGATCAACTTTGCTGAAATCGACAACATGATCGGCACCCATGCTGCGCGACATTTCCATCCGTTCGGGAATTGACTCCACTGCGATGATAGTTGTCGCGCCCATCATTTTGGCTCCGGCCGTTGCACAAAGCCCAATCGGGCCCTGAGCGAACACGGCAATCGTGTCGCCAATTTGAATTTTCCCGGATTCCGCTCCGCTGAACCCAGTCGACAGGATATCGGGACACATCAGCACCTGTTCGTCGGTCAGTCCATCCGGTACCGGAGCAAGATTGGCCATTGCGTCAGGCACTTTGAGATATTCGGCTTGAGCACCGTCAATTGTATTCCCAAACCGCCAGCCGCCTATGGCTTTCCAACCGTGACCCGCCTGGCCTCCGCACTGGGCATGAAAGCCGCACAATGAGGCATAGGAAGTGCCGGCCGGTGTAATTGCACCGGCGATAACGCGCTGGCCTTCGGTAAAGCCTTCAACCGCAGAGCCAAGTTTTTCGATCACTCCCACCGGTTCATGGCCAACGGTAAGGCCACTTTCCACCGGATACTCACCCTTCAATATGTGAACATCGGTCCCGCAAATGGTGGTCGTGGTAATCCGGACCAGTGCATCTAAGGGGCCGATATCGGGGATCGGTTTTTCTCCCAATATGATCCTACCGGGCTCGATAAAAATCGCTGCTTTCATATGATTTTCCATAGGGGGAAGACTCCTTTGAAACGTCTAATCCTTTCGGGAAATTTATGAAAAACGGACAAATCCGTCTCTACGCAATTGCGCGTAGTCAGGGTGGAGCCACACCCGTCTTGTTCCGTAATAATACCTATCGCCTGCACAGTGACAGCAGCCTAAATTCTCTGTTCTCACAATCAAATATGGGAAGATCGGCGTGCTGAAGCATCGAGACAAATTGTTGCTTATCGGTATTGACGCCAAATGGCTGACCCATAGCGGCCTGTGATGTCCCAGCCTTTGAAATCAGCGACGGTAGAGCGTGATAGCCTCTATTCCATACGCGGGCTGACAAAAATCTATGGCGAAGGACCTACGGCTGTATCTGCGCTGCGCGGTGTCGACCTGGATCTACCCAAATCTGCCATGGTGGTACTGCTGGGAGCCAGCGGATCAGGCAAGTCCACCTTCTTAAACATAATTGGCGGACTAGACGACGCAACTGCGGGAACGGTGATGTTCGAGGATCAGGAGCTAACCGCGCTTGATCCATCCGCACTAACCGAATATCGGCGCAATTCTGTCAGTTTCGTGTTCCAGTTCTACAACCTTGTCGCTTCCCTGACTGCACGGGAAAATGTCGCGTTGATTACCGAAATTGCTGAAGACCCGATGACTGCAGAAGATGCGCTGGCCATGGTTGGTCTGGAAGACCGGATAGATCATTTTCCATCGCAACTTTCCGGCGGGGAACAGCAACGGGTTGCTATTGCCCGCGCTATCGCCAAGCGACCCAAAGTAATGCTCTGCGACGAGCCCACAGGTGCGCTGGATAGTCAGACCGGCATCAGGGTTCTGGAGGCTCTCGATCAGGTTAACCGGGAACTTGGCACCACAACCCTTCTTATCACTCATAATGTCGTGATTGCCGATATGGCTGATAGGCTGTTGCGCTTTGCCGACGGCGCGCTGGTGGAAGATCGTGACAATCCAAAGCGCGTGGCGCCTTCCGCGATGCAATGGTAAGTTTACCTGCCTGGTTGGGGTCCCTGGACCGCAAACTTCTCCGTGATATCTGGCGGCTGCGATCGCAGGCGCTGGCCATCGCACTGGTCATTGCCGCCGGGATCGGGATGGTTGTGATGTCATTCGGGATGATGCGGTCTCTGGAGGCTAGTCGCGACGCTTATTATGACCGTTACCGCTTCGCTGATATTTTCGCATCAGCTGTACGTGTTCCCGATAGCCTGCTTGATGACATTCGCGCCATTGAAGGTGTCAGTGTGGTTGAAGGCCGCCTGACCAGCGGTGCAACGCTTGACATTCCCGGTATATCGGAGCCGATAACGGCGCGCATCCACTCCCTGCCAGCCTCTGGTATGCCTGCTGTCAATGCACTGGTATTGCGTAGTGGCCGACTGCCCGATCCCGGCCGTCCGGACGAAGTGCTGGCTAGCGAGAAGTTTGCAGAGGCCGCTCGCATCGGTATTGGCGATGATATTGACGGGTTGCTCTACGGGACGAGACAAAGCTTTCGTATCGTCGGGACGGTGCTGTCCCCGGAATATGTCTATGCGATCGGGCCCGGTCAGATTTTTCCGGATAATCGCCGCTTTGGTGTGCTGTGGATGGGGCAGGAGCATCTTTCCGCCGCGCTCAATTCTACCAACAGTTTCAACGAAGCTCTGATCCGGCTGGAACGCGGCGGCAATGTGCAGGATGTAATCGATCAGGTCGATGTTATCCTAGAGCGCTATGGTGGACGCGGGGCAACGCCCAGAAAAGACCAGCTTTCCGATCGCTTTTTGGAGAATGAGCTGACCCAGCTTAGCAGCATGACGGCCATATTGCCGCCGATATTCCTCGGCGTTGCCGCATTTCTTATAAACATGGTTCTGTCACGGCTGGTAGAAGCGGAGCGCGAGATTATTGGCCTGCTGACTGCCTTTGGCTATCGCAGTCGAACCATCATGTTTCACTATGCCAAGCTTGCTTTAGTGCTATCGCTCCCCGGGCTGGCACTTGGTATCCTCTTGGGCTCATGGATGGGACGGGGCCTGGCTGGGCTGTATCAGGAATTTTTTGTATTCCCGTTCCTCACCTATCGCGCGGGTTTTGATGTATTTTTCATATCCTGCCTGGTTGCTATTCTCGTTGTGTTACTGGGTGCCGCACAGACCGTAAGACGGATTGGCAAGCTTACTGCGGCCGAAGCAATGCGCCCGCCTGTACCGCCCAATTATTCGGGAGGCTTCGCGCGATTGGTCGGACGGATCAAGGGGCTGGATGAGCCCACGCGGATCATCTTGCGCGGGGTGGCTCGCCGGCCATTACGATCAATGCTGGGGTCCGTCGGTATTGCAGCTGCCCTTGGGCTATACATCACTTCCGCGGGATCGACTGATAATGTCCGTATGATGATCGATCTGATGTTCAACCAGGCGAACCGGGCAGACGTCAATGTGGTTTTTTCAGAGGATCGCGACGATCGCGCCCTGTTTGAGCTTGCTCGGCTGCCTGGTGTCATGCGCGTTGAACCCGTGCGCTATATTGGTGCGAAGCTGAGCGCCGGGCATCGTTCCAAATCAGAGACAATCACGGGATTGAAACCGGCAGGGGATCTCAACCGTTTGGTCGATCTCGAAAATGGTATTGTCGAACCGCCGATACAGGGCCTGATGATATCCTATGGCTTGTCAAAGGAATTGGAGGTTGGTCCCGGGGATATGGTCGACATCCAGGTTACTGATGGACGGCGGCCCCAAATCAGAATGCCGGTAACCAGCATCCTCAGCAGCCCGGTTAGCAATCCTGCCTATGTTGATTTCAAGAATCTTGGACCGATCATGCGAGAAGCAGAGCTTTCTTCTGGTGCCTATTTGAGCGTCGACGCGACCCAGACTGACAGATTGTATCGGCGGCTGAAAGACATGCCGATGATCGCCGGATTTTCGCAGCGCGCTGCGGCTCTTCGCGGCATTGAAGAAACAATCGGCGAAACCATGGGCATCGTCAGATTGTTCAATGTGGCATTTTCCGGCCTCATTGTATTTGGCGTGGTCTATAATAACGCCCGGATCAGTCTGGCGGAACGAGCCCGGGATCTCGTTTCACTGCGTGTTCTGGGTTATCGCCGGTCCGAAGTCTCCTACATTTTACTGGGTGAGTTGGCGTTGATCGTGATGGCGGGACTGCCACTCGGTATGATGTTCGGATATTATTTATCCAAGCAAATCAGCGAAGCCGTCAGCGGTGACCTGTTCATCATCCCCTTTGCGCTGTCCGTAGCGACTGTCGCTATTGCCATATTGATCGTTCTCGCAACCGCCGCCTTGTCCGCCTTATTTGTTCGTGGGCGACTGGATCGGCTCAACCTTGTCAGCGTATTGAAAACGAGGGAGTAAGAAAATGGCCAAGAAACATTTCAGCCGCCCTGGACCGAGAATTCTCATCGGATCGATTATATTGCTTATGTTGGTGGCGATCTTCTTTGCGATCCGCACACCCCCGATTGATGTCGATATAGCAGAGGTTGTTGAGGCTCCCTTGCTCGTCACAATTGACGATGAAGGAGAAACCCGGGTGCGCGACATGTTCATCGTTGCTGCGCCGATAAACGGCCGTTTGCTAAGGGTTGATCTGGAAGCCGGAGACCAAGTCGTCGCTGGCAAAACTGTGGTGGCGCGCATGGTTCCCGCTCAGCCGGATTTTCAGAACCCACGTAGCGAGGCTGAGATTCGGGCGCATGTCCGAGCGCTGCAAGCCAATGTCCGATCATCCGCTGCGAGGATCAGTCAGGCCAAAGCCGACAGGCAGTTGGCAGCAGCCAATTTCGAACGGACTGATGCGATATTCAAGCGGGGTTTTGCGACCAGAACCGCGCATGATGCAGCTAGGGCGGCACGCGACAGCAGTGCTGCTCATGTTGCGGAAGTCTTGCAGGCGCACGAGACCGCGCAGTTTGATCTCAAAGCTGCACGAGCCAGTCTGATGGGTCCTTCCTTCGACGGCAGCAGGGGCAATGCACTGGATATCACGTCCCCTGAGAGTGGATCGGTGTTGCGGGTGGCACAAGAGAGTGAAACCTTGCTGACGGCCGGGTCGGCAATCATGGAACTGGGTAACCCTGCAGATATCGAGATTGTAACGGACCTTCTCTCGAGTGATGCGGTCAAAGTGAAGCCGGGTAGTGATGTATTGATCGACAATTGGGGCGGCGATCGCCCGCTAAAGGGCAAGGTCCAGCGGATAGAACCATTTGGTTTCACCAAAATTTCTGCGTTGGGCGTGGAGGAACAGCGGGTGAATGTGGTGATTGACTTTGTTGACCCGCAAGCCGCACGAGCACGCCTTGGTCATGGGTTTCGCGTGATTGCCCGGCTGGTTGAATGGTCTGGCGACAATGTCTTGCAAGTGCCGATCAGCGCGTTGTTTCGTGATGCCGGCAACTGGTCAGTTTTCGTCAAGCGCAACGGTAAAGCAAGGCTGGTTCGGGTAAAGATCGGCAGGATGAATGATCAGCGAGCGCAAATATTGGAGGGACTGGAATCAGGTGATTATGTCATTCTCCATCCCAGCGAGAAGATTGAAGATGGAACTTCGGTGCGCCTGCGGAAGTCATAAATATGATCAGCCTAAAAAGTGGTCGTGCTTTTCAAAGTTGATGGCGCAGCGTTGTAGAAAGCGATCAATTTCTTCCATATCATGAAGAACGATGTCATCCCCGGGCGCGATTATTTTTTCGTCATCGGGAAATATACCATAGCCAGCAAGCAGACTGTGCCAGCTAATCGCGCTGTAATATTTCGCGATATCCAGTCGGGAGATTTCTGCGCTCAGATCAGCGCCAGTGAACCAGCTGGTCAGCATAGCTTTCAGCTGATCGGATAGATTCTGATTATTTCGGCTGGCCGTCCAATAATCTATGCCAGCGACATCTTCGCGGCGGTTCACCTTATAGTGGCAGACGATATAATCACGAATGCCCTCATAACGGGCTGCGATATCGGCGTTGAAGCGATCACGATGTTGCGGTGTGAATGCACCAGCCTCAAATGATCCGATAAACTGCTCTACCGTTGCCATGACGATATGCAACGCGGTCGCTTCCAGCGGTTCAAGGAAACCCTGTGACAAGCCAATGGCGAGAGCGTTATGCGACCAGCTGTTGCGCACCCGCCCCACCCGCATTTTCAGATGCCGCGCGTCGCCATGATCTCCGACACCCAGATGCTGGCGTAATTCTTGTTCGGCTCTGTCGGCATCAATATGGGAAGAGGAATAGACATAGCCATTGCCAGTGCGTGAGGTCAGGGGAATGTCCCAGACCCAACCAGCGGATAATGCTGTCGCCTTGGTCTGGCTCGGCAACGGGGCCTCGTCTGCGCGGGCTGTCGGCATCACAACCGCGCTGTCATTGAACAGATTATCCGAGAAGGGAAGAAAGGATTCTTCCAAAGCACCATTGAACAGGATCGCGCGAAAACCGCTGCAATCGAGGAAAAAATCTCCGGCAATGCGGGTGCCATCGTCGGCAACAAGCGCTTTGATGTCACCGTTGTCGTGCCGTTCGACCCGTTCGATCTTGCCTTCGACATGCCTGACGCCCAGTTTTTCTGTCGCATGGTTAGCCAGAAACGCGCCAACTTTGTGCGCATCGAAATGATATCCGTAGCTCGGCTCTAACGGGAAGTTCTCAGGTGCAATTGGCGCTTTGTCTGTCGCGGCCAAAAGAGCAGGCAGGAAGAAGTGATCAGGATGGGCGGCAACGTCTCGTCCGGTTCGCCGGGCCTGTGTGTTGTAGAAGAATTTAGCGGCCGTGTGGCTATCAAGCGGAGTTGGAAAGGGATGAAAATAGCTTTCATAACCCGCTCGATTGGACCAGCCGTGAAAGCTGATACCGTTTTTATAGGTGGCATCGCAGGCGGGCATCCATGTGCTTTCTGCTATTCCGAGCCTGTCAAAAAAGGCTTTCAATTGCGGTGTAGAGCCTTCGCCAACACCGATGATGCCAATATCCTTGCTTTCAATCAGCGTGACCTTTGCACCCCGATCACGCCATTGGTCGGCCAACAGGCAAGCCGCCATCCAGCCGGCCGTCCCGCCGCCCAATATGATAAAATCTTTGGCTGCGGGATCAGTCATGTCATCCTGATGCTCTGCTCAATTGGCTGGCGTCAAGCGAATTGCAAAGCCGCCACCCGGGGCGATGCGCACCGGCAATTCGTCCTTGGCCGTCACGTTGCGACTGTCGATTTCTATGTCATGACGCGCTGCTGTGCGATAATCAGCCTTGTCGCCGTCGCGCCAAAGCGTTGCAACATAGTCCGTGCCTTCCGTTAAAAAGGACAAGTCGATCATCATGTTCCGGGCTTCCTCGTCGGTCACTCCGCCTACATACCAATCTTCGCTCGCTTTATCCTTGCGGGCGATGACCGCATAGTCGCCGACTTCACCTGCAACCGTTTTCGTTTCCGCCCAATCCACTGGTACCTGTTCAAGAAAAGCCAGCTCTTCTGGATATTTTGCGAGATTTTCTGGCAGGTCGGCTGCCATTTGGATTGGCGAATATAGAACCACATAGAGTGCCAATTGCCGCGCCAATGTCGATTCCAGATCCCGGCCATCACGGCCCTTTAGCGAGAATACACCCGGCGTATAATCCATTGGTCCCGAAAGCATCCGAGTGAATATCATGGTCGGCACATGGCTGGGTCCGTTGCCGGGTTCGCCCCACGCTTGATATTCCATACCCCGCGCACCTTCGCGGCTGACCCAATTGGGATAAGTGCGGCGCAGGCCTGTATCCTTTATGGGTTCATGCGGGTTAACAGCGACCTTATGCTTGGCTGCTGTTTCAACGACTTTCAGATGATGGCGGACCATGGTCTGTCCATCATGCCACTCAAAGCGCTCGCTATCCGGATCATCGCCTGGTGCAATGATCCCGCCAGCATCGGCGACATAGCCTGTTTTCACGGCGTCAATGCCCAGCTTTTCATATAGCGCCATCGCATCTTCCAACTGTGCTTCATAGACTTTGATATTGCCGCCGGTCTCATGATGACCGATCAGGCGGACTCCCTTCTTGCGCGCATAGTCGGCAAGCCATTCAATATCGAAATCAGGATAGGTTTCGGTGAACGAATATTCCCGGCCATTGCCAAACCAATTGCCGTCCCAGCCCTTGTTCCAGCCTTCCACCAGCACGCCGCGAAAGCCGTGTTTAGCGGCAAAGTCGATATAACGTTTGGTATTGGCCGTCGTTGCGCCGTGCTTCTCACCAGAAGCCCAGCTGGCGGTGTCCAAATGCATTTCCCACCAGACACCGATATATTTGAACGGCTTTACCCAGCTGACATCGCCAAGCTTATTGGGTTCGTTGAGGTTCAATTCCAGGTCACTGTCATACAGGTTCGGTGCATCGGCTGCGATCCGGATGGTCCGCCACGGCGTCGTAAACGCGCCAGACCGTGTTACTCGTGCCTCACGACTGGATGGTGCCAAAGTCGAACGGAAACGTCGTCCCTCGACCCGTTTCAACCACATGCCAGCATAGTCGACCAGCGCTGCTTCATGAAAAGACAGGTGAGTGCCGTCCGCCAGTTTCATCGTAATTGGTGTGTGGGCCGATGAAACGCTTTCAATTGAAGTTTCGTGATAGAGATATTCGTAGCGGTTCCAGTCACCGGCGGGCGTCCACCAGGACACACCCTTTTGCGCGATCACAAATTCGGTACTCTCATTCGCAATCTTCCATGGCTTTCCGTCCGCTCGTGCAGGCAGTTCATAGCGAAAACCGATGCCGTCATCAAAAACCCGGAAACGGACGGTTAACTGGCGTTTTGCAGTTCCTTTGCTGCCGCCCATATCATGAACCCTGACGGCCAATTCATTATGACGATCTACCACCGTTGTGCGTTCGCCCCAGGGTAAATTCCATTGCGTATCCACTGTTTTGGTTTCGGCACCATCAAACGCGAAGCCCCGCGCCATTGGGATGGCATCGGTGAACTGAAAGCCCAGTTGCGATGGAGCAATGATCGCGTTGCTGCCTCTTGTGACCGCATATTGCACACGGCCTTCACCATTAATTTCTAACGAAACCTTGATCTGGCCATCCGGTGAGGTCACCGAGGCGATATCTTCTGCCAAGGCCGGTGCGGATAGAAATGCCACGATCAGCAGCAAGACGTTGCGGACGGGGGCGTTGACCACGGTTATTCTCCTTGGGTTTTGGACAGCACAATGCCGGAATATCCTGGCAGATTGCTGCTTGTGGCGTCATTCACTGAATGGACAAGAGCGCCGCCATCCTTGGCCCAGGTCAGATCATTGGGACCCATATTAAACGCGCAGATCAGCGTGTCGTTTCCGGCCTCACGTTCAAAGACCAGCAGATCGCCGTCGGCTTGGAGGACGTTCAATCGACCAGACCGCAACGCTTCGTGATTTTTGCGCAGCAAGACCAGCGTCTGGGTGAGATTTAGCAGGGATGACGGGTCAGCTTGCTGTTTGTCCACGGCCAGAGCATGATGATCATCCGATACCGGTAACCACGGCTGTGCTTCTGAAAAACCGCCATTAGGGACACCGGATTGCCACGGCATCGGGGTGCGTGCGCCATCGCGGCTCAGCGTCAACGGCCAGTTCGCAATCGCCTCAGGATCCTGGAGGTCCTCAAAGGCAATGTCGACCTGTGTAAGGCCCAGTTCTTCACCCTGATAGATGATGATCGTGCCGCGCAGTGCGACCAGCAGCAGCATCTTCATCCGGGCAAAAGCATCAGCATATTCCGGAGCGACCCAACGTGAAACAGCTCGCGGGGCATCGTGATTTTCGAATGCCCAGCTTGGCCAACCCACGCCCGGAATATCTGGCCATTGCTCAACCGCCTCTCGCACTAGGCGAGGGGTTAAAGCATCGGCGTAGAGAAAATTGAAACCGTAAGCACTGTTGAGATGGGTTTCACTCGCAGTGAACAATTTCATCTCCCGCTCGGCATCATCACCACCGACTTCGGCGACGGTAAAACAGCCGTCATATTCGTCGGTGAGCGCTCGGATACGTTCCACAAATGCTGGAATATCCGGGTGCGATTGATTGTAGAGTCGCCGCTGAAAATCAAAAGAGCGTGTGCGTTTTTTGTTCGATGGTGTCGCTGGGGGGTTGTCGCGCAATTCAGGATCATGCATCGCAAAATTCAGCGCGTCGATGCGAAAACCATCGACACCGCGGTCAAGCCAGAAACGGCCTACGCCGAGCAACGCCTCCTGCAATTCCGCGTTGTGACCATTAAGTTGTGGCTGGCTGGTAAGGAAATTGTGCAGATAATACTGTCCACGCCGAGCATCCCACGTCCATGCCGGGCCGCCAAAGACCGATTGCCAGTTGGTTGGCGGTGAGCCGTCGGGTTTGGCGTCAGCCCAGACATACCAGTCGGCTTTTGGGTTGTCCTTGCTGCTGCGGCTCTCGGCAAACCACGCATGTTGGTCAGAGGTATGAGAATAGACCTGATCAATGGTTATACGCAAATTCAATTCGTGCGCCCGCTTTATCAGGGCATCAAAATCAGCCAGCGTGCCAAAAATTGGATCGACATCGCAATAATCGGCCACGTCATAGCCGAAATCTTTCATTGGTGATTTGAAAAAGGGAGACAACCAGATCGCATCGGCACCCAGCTTGGCAATATAATCCAGACGAGCGGTGATGCCAGCAAGATCTCCAATACCGTCGCCGTTGCTATCGGCAAAGCTGCGTGGGTAGATTTGATAAATTGTGGCGCCCTTCCACCATGGTGTGGCGGTTTCGGGGTTTATATCAGTCATATTATGCAATTTCTGGAGCACGTGTTCACTTCTTGTCTTGGGGAGTAGCCTGGCAGATGACATAGCCAAGCGGGGGGAGGTTGATGGAGACCGATCCGGGCGCCGAAACGGTAGCGGGACATTGGCCTGCGAGCGCAGAGAAACTCGTCGAATTGGTGCCGACCTCGACATTTTGTTCGATCGCTTCGTTGGTCATATTGAGCGCGACAAGAACTTCGGTTCCATCGTCTTCGCCGCGGGTAAAGGCGAGTAAACCCGGTTTCTCGCTGCTGGCGCGCAATACCGTTCGACCATAGCGCAGTTGCGGCGATTGCTTTCGTATTTCGCTGAGCTTGCCGATGAGTAGATAAAGCGGATGCTGTTCATCGAAATTCGCGGTGGCGGTGGTTGCATCCGTGCCGATCAGGCGGTTGTCGTTATAGACATCGACTTTGCTAGGGAACATGTCCTCACGCGCGGCTTGATCTCCACCGTCGCCAACAAAGCCCTGCTCATCACCGGAATATATGGTCGGTACGCCGCGCGTGGTCATCAGCAGCACATGTGCAAGCGATATGCGTGCAAGCCGCTCTTCTTCGCTGGCGTCCGGATAAGCAGCATCAAGCATATGAGCCATCCGGCCCATGTCGTGATTTCCCAGAAAGGTCGGTAATTGGCGCGCGATGGCCTCGCCACCGGCATAAAGCACATCGCCATTAATGAGCTTGTCGAATATGTGCGTCCCGTCTTTACCAGTCAGCATATCGCGTGCTGCGACCTGAAACGCGAAATCGAGGACAGTTGGTAACTCGTCGCGGTGCGTAAATTGGGCCAGGTAACCGGGATCAACTTCATGAGCGAAGACTTCACCGAAGATATGAAAATTATCTATCCCTTTGGCTTTCGCGCGTTCCATCATGGCGGGTGTGAAGCGGGTCCAGAATTCAGGGTTCACATGTTTGGCGGTATCGATGCGAAAGCCATCAATGCCATAATCGTCGATCCAGTCACCGAATATCTCGATAAACCCGTCTACCACGCGCGGGTTTTCCGTCATCAGATCATCCAGGCCGACGAAATCGCCATAGCGTGAAGATTCTCCTTTAAAAGTCGTATCGCCGCGATTGTGATACCAGATCGGATCATTGAGCCACGCGGGAACCTTGATATTTTCCTCTCCCGCCGCCGTGGTCGGGGTGTATGCATAGGTTGGATCTGTCAGTTTTGCGAAATTTTCGGCTGTCATTGCTGCATCACCGGCAAAACCTGCGTTGATCGCGGTGCCGCTCACGCCGCCCTTGCGCTGATAGGGATAGTCGGCCTTGCTGCGATAACCGCACTCTGCTTTGCCTTCGCATTCCTTGGGGTAAAGGACATCCGCTGTGTGATTGGCTATGATATCCATATAGACTTTCATCCCGCGCGCATGCGCCGCGTCAACAAATGTGCGGAATTCGTCGTTGGTGCCGAAATGCGGATCGACCTGCGTAAAGTCAGTGACCCAATAACCGTGATAGCCAGCGCTTTCCTTTCCGGGCGTACCCTGTACCGGCTTGTTCTTGAAGATGGGCGCAAACCATATGGCGGTAACGCCAAGCCCCTGAATATAATCAAGCTTGTCGGTCAACCCTTTCAAATCGCCGCCGTGATAAAAGCCTTTATGGGTCGGATCATAGCCGGATTTTAGTCGCCCGCCTTCGATACCTGCGCTATCATTTTGCGGGTCTCCATTTTCAAAGCGGTCTGGCAGCACGAAATAGATAATCTCATCTTCGGGCAACCGCGCCCTTACGCTATCCAGTGCAACCGAGGCTTCACCATTGCCATAGATCGGAGCATCTTGCGCTTCAGCTTGCTCGCAACCGCTTAAAAGCGATGTCGACACTGCTAAGCTGGCCAGCAAAGAAATCTTCTTTATCATTATGCTACGATCCTGTTGGTTGGGGAGGAATGCTGCTGGGCGGCACAATGGCGCGCTATATATTCGCTGTGGTCCGGCATGCGTGACGCCACTGTCTTGGCGTGTTGGCCCGCGAGTTTCAGGAATTCAGACAGATCTTTCTCGCTGAGCTGATCGGCGAGGGGATGGTAACCTTCAGGGATTATCCCCTGTCCGATGAGAACCTGTAGCCAGCCAGCCTCCGTGAACAATTCTTCATGTTCGCGGACGATCCGACCATTTGCTTTGAAAAGCGCAATTTTGTGGGCCAAGCTATCTGGAATGTCGGAATCGCGGACTGCCTGCCAAAACGGTTCACTCCGGCCATTGGCATGGTAGTGCAGGATCAGAAAATCACGAATCCGTTCCCATTCAAAGTCCGTCTGGCGGTTATATTCGGTGACATCCGCATCCGCGATCTTATTGCCCGGGAGGAGCTGCAAAAGCCGCGCGATGGCGGACTGGATGAGATGAATACTGGTTGATTCCAGCGGTTCCATGAAACCTGCGGACAGGCCAAGCGCAACACAGTTTTTCACCCAGGCGCGCTTGCGCTTCCCGGTGGTGAATTGCAATGTCCGGGGTGTGTCCAAGGCGGCACCGTCAAGATTATCGAGCAGGATCGAAGCCGCTTCGTCATCTGTTATGTGGGTGCTGCTATAGACATGGCCGTTTCCGGTGCGGTGCTGCAGAGGAATACGCCACTGCCAACCCGCTTTGCGTGCGGATGCTTTGGTATAAGGCGTAAGCGATTTGGTCGCTTCACACGGCACCGCTACTGCACGATCGCAAGGCAGCCAATGGCGCCAGTCGTCATAGCCCGCGTTCAATGCACCTTCGATCAGCAGACCACGAAAGCCGGTACAATCGATGAAAAAATCACCTTCGACGACGTGTCCAGATTCCAGATGAAGCGAACGGATGGCGCCGTTCTCGGAATCTTGCGCAACCTTGGCAATCAGACCTTCGATGCGCTTAACACCGGCAGCTTCGGCATATTGCCGGAGGAATTTCGCGTAAAGCCCAGCGTCAAAATGATAGGCATAGGCGACGCCGCTAGGGAGTTGACCAGGCTTCTCTTCAATCGGCGCGAACCGGTTCTCTGACGAAGCCATGGCGCAGGGGCTGGCAGACCATAAGTCAGAATTTATGCCGTTTTTCAGCGCGCGGAGCCAATAATGGTGATAGCTGGTTAGCCCGAGTTGCCGGCCGACATTGCCAAATGCATGGATATAGTTTTGGCCCTCTCCGCTCCATCCATCAAATTGGATGCCAAGTTTGAAACTGCCCTGGGTTGCCGCAACAAAGGCATTTTCGTCAATGCCGAGGCCATGATTGAAAAGACGGATCTGAGGTATTGTGGCTTCGCCGACGCCAATCGTTCCGATCGCATCGGATTCAACCAGTGTGATGTTGGCCTGTTTACCGAGGAAACGGCTAAGTGCTGCCGCTGCCATCCAGCCAGCGGTCCCCCCGCCGGCAATGACAAATTTCTGCATTGCCGCCTCCCTCATCCAGTTACTACACAGTTATGCCGACTGCCGGACCCGTTCACAATGACCCTTCAAGCTTAGGACATTGTCAACAGATCCGGCCATCGACACTATCAGAATTTAAATGACGCTCCGATCAGGAACCGGCGGCCATAAATCTGATAATCGATCACTTTCAAACGCACGCCGTCACCATCAATCGATGCAAAACGTTCGTCGGTCAGGTTCTGACCCTGCAGATAGAGGGACAGACCTTCAAGGGCGCTACCTTCCTGGAAGTCATAGCCGATTTGCGCATCGACAATGGTCTCTGGCAAAGCCAGTCGCCTTGTCAAATTCCCACCGAAGCCACTGAAATCTGCTAAGAATCTTGACCGGTAACGGGCGCTGACACGGGAGTTAAAGCCCCATTTTTCGAAGAACAAAGTACCGTTCGCGGTCCATTTGGAATAGCCGGGAATATCATCAATATCGCCATTGGCATCTTCGACTTTGCTTTCCGTATAGCCGACGCCGCCGGTCACACCAAAGCCATCCAGAGCTTCGGTAATATTGTTGAACGGAAGCGTCATCGCGAGTTCACCGCCATAGAAATCGCCACCGCCGGTGTTAACCGACCTTTCAAGCAAGCCGATCGGCGTATCGATTGGCAAGCCCTGTGGAAGCGGAAGACCAGTATAATCAAATGGCTGTTTGCTGCGATCAATATAGTTGACGATATCCTTGTAGAATAGCTGCAAGGAAATCACCGCGGACTGTCCGAAATATTTCTCGAAGTTTAGATCAATCGCATTCGCACGGTAGGGCCGTAAGAAGGGATTGCCGCCTGAACCGTCGAGGAATACACCGCTGGGATCCGTTTCATTGCGGCTATATTCCAGCGAAACCCTCATATCATCAATTCGTGGCCGCTGAACTTCGCGCGCCGCTGCAAAACGGATGATGAAATCGCTGTCGAAACGCAACGAAAGGTTCAGACTGGGAAGGACATCCCAGTAGCTGTCACCCAGCGTCCGGTCCGTACGTACACCGTCAGCAAAGGTCGGTCCGCTTGACGCCTGATCGGTATTGATTGCCTGCACTCCGAAATTACCGGTCAGCGTGGCGTTACCAAATTCCTGCTCAATATCCGCTTGTAGATACGCAGTGAGTAAATCTTCACTGACAGAATAAGCCTTGGCGAGAACATCAGGCACATTATTCGGTTCAAGGACCAATATACCATCATCGATCAATTGACGCGCGTCATAGCTTACTATGGGCCCAAGACCGAGATAGTCCAGATTGGTTGGCCGTAGCAATGCATCCTGGGGGATAGCAGTTTCCAACGCGCCGCCTGCCAGTCGTACCAGCGATTCATCCGGCGTCAGGCTCTTGTCGCGATCCGTATAGTTGAGGCCGAATTTAAGCGCTTTTATGAAGCCGCCATCAAATTCCTTTTCAACACCGACACGATATTGCTTAAGTTCGTCTTCGACGATCCGGTCATTATAGTAACCGGCCTGGGGAACAACGCCGCCGCCCCAACCCAGAGGGTCAGTGAGGAAAATCGCGCTGGGATCGCTATAATCCAGCGACGGATCAAATACCGTGCCAGAGGAGCCAGACTGGAAATTGATGGTTGCTGAAGCTCCATTGCCGGTGTCATCGCCGTTGAAACCGGTCCCCGAATAGCTTTCGATGCTCAGCTCGTTGCGGTCGGTCTTGGAATAGCCGATATCGATAAAAGCTTTCCATCCGTCATCACCTTCATAAGTGGTGTTGAAACCGAAGGAATAGAGATCAGCTTTGCGTTGAAAGATGTCATTGCGAATGACACCGCGAACATTTTCGAACGTACCCGCGGTGGCAAATCCGTTTTCGAAAGTGAAGTTGGCGGGATCACCGGTTGTTCCGAATCCACCGCCAAATGCCAGTGGCAGTTCGATGCCGCGCTTGGATTGGTCATCGTTGAAGTTTGAATAGAAGCCATCCAGCGTCATCATGACGGTATCGGCGGGCTTATATTGCAAGGTACCGTTTATGCCGAAGCGCTTGAGCTCCGTAGAAGTCACGAATGATTTCGAACCGCCAATTGCAAATGGTGCTGCGTCCGACCCGTCACCAGCATAGCCCCAGGCGTTAAATTCCTGCAGTTGATAGGGCTCGTCCACATAAGCGGCGGCAATGGCGATGCCGATAGTATCGTCGGCAAACTGGTCGACATAGGTGCCGTTGACGCGATAGCCATATTTTGAGGAACCTGCGTTTAGTGCGCCAAGGTCAGCATAGGTTCCGCGTCCGCCAATTGCGATTACGCGATCGCGATATTCGAGGGGGCGGATCGTGCGGACATCGATAGTACCTGCAAGGCCCTGACCGACAAGCGATGCGCTGGGAGATTTATACACAACGACTTGGCTGACCACTTCGGAAGGATATTGGTCAAATTCTACCGCGCGGTTGTCACCGGTTGAGGTTTGCTCGCGACCATTAAGCAATGTTTGCGAGAAGTCGGGGCCGAGACCGCGAACAGCGATCACGTTAGCGCGGCCATTGAGCCGCTGTGATGTCAAGCCAGGCAGGCGAGCGATGGATTCACCGATAGAAGCGTCCGGCAGTTTACCGATATCTTCCGCAGTGACTGATTCCAGGATCTGATCGCTTTGCTTCTTTTCATTGACCGCACTTTCGAGGCTGGCACGAAAACCAGTGACAACGATTACACCTTTTTCTTCGTCAATTTCCGCAGAGGATCTGTTTTCTTGACTGGTCTCTTGCGCAAATGCTGTTGTGCTGCCAGCGGCGATTGCCAGTGACAGTCCAAGCGCAGCGCGACTGGTTTGAAGAAGGCTGTGCTTCTTGCTGAATTGTGATTTCTTCATTTTCACTCCCCTAATCGGGCTCCCGATTCGTGCCGGAAAGGCCCATAAACTCAATTTGATACCGTCACGATCTCCGCATATATCGTGCGTCAAACTCGGGTCTTTATGATCGGAAATTACGCGCTGCATAGTTCACATACGTATGCACATCACTGGTGGGGTAGCGGATTGTAACAATTCGGCAACAAAGCTTTTCGGCTCTGACATTTGCAATATAAAGAGAATGTCCTAAGCTGTTTCGGAAGAATAAAGACCATGCCGACAACGCATCGGTATGCCAGGAGAGATACCACATGGGTAGCGTGCCATCACGCAAACCAACGTCGTTTGACATCGCCTATTTGGCCGGAGTTTCTCAGCCGACTGTTTCGCGTGCGCTTCGCAACAGTCCGGCGGTCAGTGCCGCCACGCGTGAAAAAATCCAGCAGATCGCAAAAGAGCTGAACTACAAAGTCGACAAGAACGCCTCTTCGTTACGGTCACAACAAAGCAACACTCTGGCGCTTCTGTTTTTCGAAGATCCGACACCAGATGATAGTCTGATCAATCCGTTTTTTCTTTCCATGCTGGGATCAATCACGCGGGAATGCGCGCGGCAGGGATTTGACCTGCTAATCTCGTTCCAGCAACTTTCGGGTGATTGGCACACGGATTATCAGGACAGTCATCGCGCTGACGGCATTATATTGCTCGGCTATGGTGACTATGAGGATTATCGGGATCGGCTGACGCATCTTGTCGGACAAGGAACGCATTTTGTGCGCTGGGGGCTTGCAGGAACCGATGAACCCGGGCTTACTCTGGGTTCCGACAATCGTGGCGGCGGGAAGAAGGCAGTCCAGCATTTGCTCGCCAATGGCCGCAGAAACATTGGGTTTATCGGTACCGCATCAAGCCACGCTCCCGAATTTGAAGCCCGCTGGCTTGGATACTGTGATGCGTTGACAGAGGCAGGCATCGCGATTGATCCTGCATTGCAGCAAGATGGGTTTAGCAGCGAGGAAAGTGGTGTGGACGGGGTGCAATCCCTGATCGCGAGTGGTCAAAAATTCGACGCCATTTTCGCGGCCTCCGATCTTATCGCGATCGGCGCAATGCGGGCGGTGCAAGAAGCGGGGTTGAAAATTCCAGAGGACATCGCTGTGGTAGGTTTTGACGATATACCGGCTTCTGCAATGACCGCACCGCCACTCACAACCGTGACCCAGGATTTGAAGTCGGCAGGCGAAGCACTGGTTACGGCTCTTTTACGGCAGATCGCTGGAGAGAAAGTCGAATCTTCTGCGCTTCCCGTGGAGTTGATGGTTCGCGATTCCTCGGCAGCATCAAAGGTATAAAGCATACGTATACAACAGGTGCCGCATTGTACGGCATCCCACAATTTGCCACCAACGCGTTATGACGCAGCACTATAGCGGCGCGAGGGGAGAGAGATATGGCGGAGAAACCACGGCAGGGCTTTTGGGGCCTGTGGAATATCAGCTTCGGTTTTTTTGGCATCCAGATCGGCTTTGCCTTGCAAAATGCAAATATGAGCCGAATTTTCCAGTCTCTTGGTGCTGAGCTCGACAATTTGTCGGTTCTGTGGATAGCGGCCCCGCTAACGGGACTGCTTGTCCAACCCGTCGTCGGCTATTTGAGCGACAAGACCTGGCTTGGCAAACTTGGTCGTCGGCGTCCTTATTTTTTAGCGGGCGCCATACTTGCCACCATAGCGTTGCTGGTGATGCCGCAATCTACGGTCTTGTGGTTTGCGGTGGTGATGCTCTGGATTCTTGATGCTTCGATCAATATTTCGATGGAGCCGTTTCGCGCCTTTGTTGGCGATATGTTGCGCAAGGATCAGCATAGCGCAGGCTATGCTGTTCAGACGGCCTTTATCGGTGCGGGCGCTGTTGTGGGCTCCATATTCCCCTGGGTGCTGGAGCAATTCAATGTTGCCAATGTCTCGCCGGATGGCGGGATACCGGACACCGTGCGCTATGCCTTTTGGTTTGGCGGTATCATGTTCCTGATATCCGTATTGTGGACGGTATTCATGACCGAAGAATATAGTCCGGAACAAATGGCTGCCTTTGATGGTGTCGCTAGTGAAGAGGAATCTGCTCATACGTTGCGTGCCCTTGCCGCAAAGACGTTCACCTCCAGCTTCGTCTGGATTGCCGCCGGTATTGCGGTACTTCTGACGGTTACCAAATTTGGTCTCGAAAAAGAGGTTTATCTGCTCGGTGCCTTGCTGGTGGGCTATGGGATAGCGAGCATTGCCGGGATAATTCTGGCGCGCGGCGGTAGCTCGAACAACATGCTCAGCACTATTGTTGGTGATTTTTCCGGCATGCCAGAGTTGATGAAGCGCCTTGCTCTGGTGCAGTTTTTCAGCTGGTCAGCCCTATTCATCATGTGGATCAACACGACACCAGTCGTTGCTCAATATATATTCGAGTCTCCCGATCCGCAAAGTGCCGGCTATCAGGAAGCGGGCAATTGGGTGGGCGTGCTATTCACGGTTTATAATGGTGTCGCCGCTTTGGTGGCTCTATCCTTGCTGCCCTGGCTGGCGAGCAAATTTGGTAAAGCCAAAACCCATATGATCTGCCTGCTCTGTGGTGCTGCGGGCTATGCTAGCTTTTTCCTCCTGCGTGATAAAAATCTGTTGTTGATCAGCGAGATTGGTATCGGCATTGCCTGGGCTTCGATACTGGCCATGCCTTATGCTATATTGGCCTCTAGCCTGCCGCAGAGAAAACTCGGTATTTATATGGGCTTATTCAATATCTTCATTGTGGTGCCGCAATTGTTAGTCGCCACTATCATGGGCTCGATCATGAAAGCATTTTTTCCGACCGAGCCGATCTGGACCATGGCTTTTGCGGCAGCTGTATTGGTTATTGCTGCGCTGGCCATGCTGCGTGTTGATGCGGCTCTGCAGCAAGAGGACGTTGTCAATGCATAGACGGCAGGCCGGCTATGGTAGTGCTTCGCCTCGTGCAGCGACCAAGACGGCGTACCAGTCCTGCCGGTTCCATTGTACTGCCATGGCATCCATTGCATCGGCGATACGTTCTGCGCGTTGAGACCCGATAATCGGAATCGGGCGCGAGGGATGGGCCATGATCCAGCTATAGGCCGTAGCTTCTCGGCTAACGCTAAAAGCTTCTGCAATTCGATCTAGTTCCTTGACGACAGCGTGGGCACGCTCGTCATCCGGCGACGCAATTCGTCCTCCTCCAAGCGGAGACCAGGCCAATGGTGTCATATCCATGACCATTGCTTGATCCAGTTCTCCATTTTCCATGGGATCGATACGGAGTGCTGAAATTTCCGGCTGCGTACTGACAATTGGTTGGTCAAGAAAGTGATTCAGGGCGACAATCTGGCTTTGGGTGAAATTGGAAACGCCAATATGTCCTATCTTCCCATTCTGCACCGCGTCCTCGAGTGCGCGGGCCGTCTCCTGCGGATGGGCCAGAATATCGGGTCGATGAATTTGCCAAAGCTCGATAGTATCCGACCCGAGCCGTGACAATGTAGCGTCAATCGCTTCCTCCAGATAAGCGGCGCTGCTGTCATAGGGGAGAGGCGGCATGATTCCGCCTTTGCTTGCTAGCGTCATCCGGCTGCGCAGACTCTTGTCTTTAGCCAGAACTTCGCCAAGCAGGTCTTCGGCATCACCAAATCCATCGGCTCCGGTAAAGCCATAAATATCGGCTGTATCAAAAAAGGTTACACCGCAGTCGAGCACAGCGTGTATCAATTGCGTCGCCTCGGTAACATCGCGACCGGCAAACCGCCACATGCCCCACGCCATTGATGATATTGTGATGTCCGATTGACCAAGCTGACGGGTAGCAGTGATTTTTGGAAGAATAGTCATGACTATTTTGTTCTTTGTTTTGAGATTGTTAAAATAGGGAGCCGTTCAATTTGTCGTCACAATCGTAGCATCCAAAAATCGCGATTTGAAGCAGAGTGTTGATGCCAGAATTCTAAAATTGGTCGGGACGAGAGGATTCGAACCTCCGACCCCCACACCCCCAGTGTGATGCGCTACCAGGCTGCGCTACGTCCCGACCTTCGGTGCAGCATTGCTGACCGAGGTCGCGGATATATGGTGGTCGGGCGGGCTTGGCAAGCGCTTTGCCAACCATATTTTACAGCACTTGATCTCGGAGTACCTGCCTCCCATTTACCAAGCAACGCTGAGCGCACAACGTGATGCATGGCAGTGGTCTTCTATTAGATTGCTTTCACCCGGGGTGCGTGATAGGCGCGCGCAGCATTAATGTCCGGCGTTTTGTGGAAGCAATATCGGCGGTCGAGAGGCCTAGAAAACGGGCTGTTTAATTGGGGATATTGAAATGACTTCACTTTTGATCACGGCGCAGGCGGCTTCCGGCGGAGCGGGTGGATTCCTGGTTTCGATCATGCCGCTGATACTAATCTTTGCTGTATTCTATTTTCTGCTGATCCGCCCACAGCAAAAGAAAATGAAAGAGCATCAGGGAAAAATTTCCGCAGTGCAGAAAAATGATGAAGTGGTTACCGGCGGTGGTCTGGTGGGCAAAGCGATGAAAGTCGACGACGAATATGTCGAAGTAGAAATTGCCAAGGGCATCCGTGTCAAAGCGGTTAAGGCTACGTTATCCGATGTGATGCCACGTGGTAGCGGCAAACCGGCCAACGATTGAACCTGTTTAGGGAACGGATTATTATACCATGTTAGATTTCCCGCGCTGGAAGGTCATTTCCATTTCTCTGCTGTTGGCTTTCGGCGTGCTGATGTCGCTTCCCAGCCTGTTTTTTGGCGAAAGCCACAAATATTGGCCAACCTTCCTGCCGGACGAAACGATCAATCTGGGGCTCGATCTTTCGGGTGGCAGTCACATTCTTTTGGAAGCGAACCCGATCGATGTTGCGGAAACTCGTCTCCAGACCATGGAAGAGTCTGTCCGCGCCGAAATGCGCCGTGCCACTCCGCGCATAAATATCGGTGATATTTCACGCAAAGATGGTGTCCTGTCCTTCATGGTACGCGATTCCACGCAAGTAGACGCGGCGCGAGAAGCTTTGTTGCCGCTGACAACCGGCGCTGGTCTTACGGGCCAGCGGGATTGGGATATTGAAGTGCGCGACGATACGCGCTTTGTGGTATCGCCTACCTCGGCTGGTCTGGATAGTGCAGTCGATAACGCGATGGATACAGCGACAGATGTGATCCGGCGCCGGATTGACGAAATGGGGACACGCGAACCGACAATTATTCGTCAGGGCGATACCCGGATCGTGGTCCAGGTTCCGGGCCTTGAAGATCCCGAGGCGCTCAAGGAATTGTTGGGTAAAACCGCCAAACTGGAATTTAAACTCGTTGATTTCGAGGCTGACCCCAATGCTGTTTCCGCTGGGCGTCCACCGGTGGGCAGCCAGATCTTTCCCTACCCTGATAACCCGGCCGGACTGCCGAATATTGCGGTAAAACGTCTGGGAGGAATCTCGGGTGACAAGCTTACAGATGCCGGCCAGGGATTTGATCCGGAAACCAATGCACCAGTGGTCAATATTACGTTTGATACCGAAGGCGGGGCAAAATTCGCGCGCCTGACCCAGAACAATGTTGGTCGCCCCTTTGCGATCATATTGGATGGTGTGGTGTTGTCAGCTCCCAACATCAACGAACCCATTTTAGGTGGTTCCGCTCAGATTTCGGGTAATTTTACGGTGGAGGGTGCCAATCAGCTTTCGATAGCGTTGCGATCCGGTGCACTGCCTGTGGAATTGCAGGTGGTTGAAGAACGAACCGTGGGTCCAGATCTGGGAGCAGATTCCATTCGCAAGGGAATGATAGCTGCGATCATTGGTACCGCGGCAGTGCTGGCGTTCATGGTGGTAACCTACGGCCGCTTCGGCTTTTATGCGAATTTCGCGCTGGCGTTGAACCTGTTTCTCATCCTCGGGGTCATGGCGATATTCAACGCGACACTAACGCTACCTGGTATTGCTGGATTCATTCTGACCGTGGGTTCGGCCGTCGACGCAAATGTGTTGATAAATGAACGCATTCGAGAGGAAAGGCGGCGCGGCAGACGTGTCGTGCAGGCGGTTGAGGTTGGCTACAAAGAAGCTTCTCGAGCGATTTTTGATGCCAATATCACCAACGTCATTGCAGGCTTGCTGTTGTTCATTTTCGGTTCCGGCCCGGTCCGCGGATTTGCGGTTGTTCTGATCATTGGTATCATTACATCGGTGTTCACCGCGGTTGTGGTGACGCGGATGCTGGTGGCGTTGTGGTTGCGACGCACCCGGCCGCAAGAGCTGGTCATATAGGAGGGAATGGTCATGAAACTTCTCAAACTCGTTCCTGACAACACAAATATTGCGTTCCTGAAGTGGCGCAATATTGCAGTTGCTATCAGCATATTGATGATCATTGGCTCGATGGCCCTGGTCGCACAAAGAGGATTGAACTTCGGCGTAGATTTCATCGGCGGTCAGATGATCCGTACGACGTTCACCCAGACCACTGACGCACCTATTTCCGAATTGCGCGAGAAAGTGGGTGCGCTTGGTTATGGAGATCCGACGATTCAGCGATTTGGTCAGCCCAATGAAGTGTCGATCCGGATGAAGTTGCCTACCGGTTCGGATCAGGATCCGGAATTGGCCAATACGATGGCAGACCAGATTACCAGCATGTTGAGAGCTGATTATCCCGATGTTCGCATTGACGGGGTGGATTCGGTTTCTGGCAAGGTATCGGAGGAGCTTTTGTCCAAAGGTGTCTGGTCCTTGGTGGGTGCGATGCTGGCGATTACCCTGTATATCTGGATCCGTTTTGAGTGGCAATTTGGCGCCGGAGCCCTGTTTGCCCTGTTCCATGACGTCTCGCTAACGTTCGGGTTTTTCGCTCTGACCCAGCTTGAATTCAATCTCAATATCGTGGCGGCTTTGCTGACTATTATCGGCTATTCGCTCAATGACACGATTGTGGTTTATGACCGGATCAGGGAAAATCTGAAGAAATATCGCAAGATGGATATCATCGCTTTGCTTGACCTGTCGGTTAACGAAACGCTGGCGCGCACGGTGATGACGAGCCTGACCATGCTGGTGGCATTGGTTGCCTTGATTATCTGGGGCCCGGACGTCATTTTTGGCTTTGCAGCTGCGATGTTCCTTGGTGTTTTTATCGGCACCTATTCCTCTGTTTACATGGCCGCACCGATTTTGATCTGGCTGAAGGTCGGTCCGGACAGCTTTGTGCCACCGGAGACAGCGGGCGGGAAGGCCGAAAAGCTTGGCGGCCCCGAAGAGGTTGGCTGATTGGTGAGCACTGATGGTTGAGCTCCGACGCGATGTCGAATTTGAAGGGCCGATTGTAACGGGCTTTACACCCAATGGCTTCAGAATTGGTGACAGGCGTTTCGATAGTGGCTTGCTGCTGTCGCCGGAACAGGCTTTGTCCTGGGATGCGCCAGCGCGGGATGATCTGGATCTGACAGGCATTTTGGCGGCACTCGATCTGTCGCCGGGTCCGGAATTTTTGCTTTTTGGTAGCGGTACAATGATGGAGCAACCGCCGGCAGTCTTTCGTCGTGCTGCGGAAGCGGCGAACATGGGCATTGAAGTTATGGACAGCCGCGCCGCGGCCCGTGCGTGGGGCGTATTGCGTGCAGAAGAACGCTGGATCATTGGTGCCTTCATGCCGCTTCGCTAGTTAGCGTTGCACAATCTCACCGAATAGATTTACCAATGCGTCACCATTATTTCTCCAGCTGAAATGGCTGACAGTGGAACGCACGTCATCCTGCTCTGGGGGATCTGCTAAAATAGTCTTGATCGCCTCGGTGATCGCAAGACTGTCCTGCTCCACAATCTGCCCGGCAAAATCGTTGCGAACCAGCTCCCGGGCACCGCCTGCTTCGCTGATGATGATAGGTGTTCCGCAGGACAGGGCCTCAACCCAGGCATTGGCGAGCCCTTCGGATTTTGACGGCAGGATCGCAATGTCGGCTGCCGCAACCAAAGCCGGTAACTCGTCATGCGGGACATTGCCGAGGAAGCGCACCTGTTTCTGAACACCCAATTTTTCCGCCAATGTGCGGTATGCTGTTTCTTCCTCTCCGGTGCCCACTAGCAGCAAGGTCGCATCCGGACAGGACAGCATGGCCTCAATCACCAGTGCCTGGTTTTTGCGCTTGATCAGAGCGCCGACACAGATGAACAACGGTCCATGAACATTCAATCCGGCTTTGGCCGTTGATCGTTCCAAGGGTTTGAACTTCTGCTGATCAAGGCCGGTATAATGAACGGCGATCTTTTCGCCATCCATGCCAAGATCGATCATGTCCTGCTTCAGGGCTTGCGATACGGCAAGCAGGCCGGCCGCTTGATCTGCAGCGGCCAAAATCTGCGGGGTGCATTCTGGGTTACTGCCCCACAAATGAATGTCTGCGCCGCGGGCCTTAATCGTGAAAGGTATATTGAGAGCCTTAGACAAGCGCATGGCGGCGGGGCCGTCAGGGTAGAAAAATTCCGTGTCGATCAGATCGAACGGTTTTTGGGCGTGCAACTGCTGAACAAGCGGCAGAATGGCAGCCGCGATGCGGTTTGGATTATTGGCGCCGCCCACTTTCGGTATCACGGTGAAGCGGGGGCGATAGACATTTAGTCCGCGCCACTGCTCATGGACCGGCAGAGCTGACAGTCCGCGATAAGGGCGTAGTCCTCTTAGTGGCCATGGAGGTATGCCGATTGGATTGACAACGGTGACGTCGGTTTCGGCTCTGCCCGCCAATTCGGCTGTTTGCCGCTCGACAAATATCCCAAAATTGGGCGACACCGCATTGGGAAACAATGTCGACAGCGTCAATATGTTGAGTGAACGTGGCATCGGACGGCCTTAGTGCAGAGCCATTAAAGCACTCTTACCAGTCTAACCGCGACCCCGATCCATTCGGGATCCTTGACGACCTGTTGCCGGGCGCCGCTGCCCAGGGGCAATATCTGGATCATGTCACCTTCTCGTCCAATCAGGCGGCCAAATAAAAATCGTCCAGCCGGTCGCGGCACCAATATGTCACGGTTCAGCGCGGCGCTATATTGGTCTGGTGCTCGGCGTGACAGCCAAACATCGTCGCCAGCGCGATAATCACCAATGCTGCTCTTGACGCGCAACGCAACCATATCGGTTTCTATCGTCGGCTGCGCAATGGCTTCGGTTTTCTTCAATGCGTGTGCGCCTTTGTGGTCGAGCATCGCGGCAACCGGCAACTCATCCTGATCGGGTAGGGCGAGCAAAGCTGCACTATCGACATCAAGCGCATCGGCGATCCGGTTCAGCCAGTCGAGCGACAACGTGCGCATACCCGTTTCCAGCCGACCGATAGTCTGTGCCGTCGTTGGTGGATCACAGCGCTTTGCAACGTCATCCAGCGTCAAACCCTTGGTCTTGCGAACCTCTCTTATACGGCTAATCATGTTTTTCTCCAACCTATATGGTTTTTTCTTTCCTACATATTTGCCAAAATGGCAAGAGAGTTTCGAACCAATTGAGACGGAGTTTATTGTGCCTTCAACCAGAATAGATAAATTGAATGATCCTCGCATGTTGGCGGAACGGCCTGTGCCTGAGGATGGCAGAGTTCGCGCCAAGACCAAGGCTCGAAAGCGCAGGATACGCAGCGTGACGGTCAATCTGTCGGAATCGCCACTGGGGTGGCTTCATGCGCGGGGACATTTGACGGATCGTCAGTTCGATGGCGGAGAGAAATTACGGGCAGACTGGGAGCGGGCCAATCTGGCGCCCAATGTCACGATGAGCTGGAACATGGTCCCGCTCACCGGCGGGAGTCGCGCTGCGCCAGAGCGGTTGAACGCGACAGAGGCCCAAATAGCGGCCAGGCAACGGTTTGATAATGCCATCGCCCATCTTGGCAGCGATCTATCCGACATTGCCTGGCGGATCATCTGTGCAGGCGAGGGGGTTCCTGCAGCAGAAAAAAATCTCGGTTGGCCCGCACGTTCTGGAAAGCTGGTGTTAAAAATAGCGCTGGACCGGCTTGCCAATTTTTATCGGTTGCCAGGAGAGGACTAACTTTCCCAATAGTGCAGATGATAGCTGAAACCGGGTTGATTGCCTGTGATGATAGGATAAGGTTGATACCAATTTACTTGTCAGAGAGTATCGCCTTATGAAAACCCGCGCCGCCGTTGCGTTTGAAGCCAAAAAGCCACTGGAAATTGTCGAACTGGATCTGGAAGGGCCGAAGGCTGGTGAAGTGCTGGTCGAGATCATGGCAACCGGGATTTGCCACACAGATGCCTATACGCTCGATGGTCTGGATAGCGAAGGCAAGTTTCCAAGTGTGCTCGGACACGAAGGGGCTGGCATAGTCCGTGAAGTGGGTGCCGGAGTTACGTCGGTGGCTCCAGATGATCACGTGATCCCGCTCTACACACCGGAATGTCGGCAATGCAAATCCTGCCTCAGCGGCAAAACAAATCTTTGCACTGCCATTCGTGCGACGCAGGGACAGGGGCTGATGCCCGATGGGACAAGCCGTATGTCGTACCGGGGTGAGAGCATTTATCATTATATGGGCTGTTCGACTTTCTCTAACTTCATCGTGCTGCCCGAAATAGCTGTGGCGAAAATTCGCACCGATGCTCCGTTTGACAAGAGCTGTTACATCGGTTGCGGCGTAACGACAGGTGTTGGTGCGGTTACCAACACGGCCAAGGTTGAGCCCGGCGCTAATGTTATCGTTTTTGGCCTTGGCGGTATTGGACTGAACGTTATTCAGGGCGCACGGATGGTTGGAGCGGACAAGATTATTGGCGTCGATCTCAATCCCGACAAAGAGGATTGGGGGCGCAAGTTCGGCATGACCCATTTCGTCAATCCTAAGGATGTCAGCGGTGACATGGTCGAGCATCTGGTGGCTCTGACTGACGGCGGTGCCGATTATACTTTTGATTGCACTGGCAATACTGATGTTATGCGAACGGCTTTGGAAGCCTGTCACCGGGGCTGGGGTGAGAGCATCATCATTGGCGTTGCGGAATCAGGTAAGGAAATTGCCACACGGCCTTTTCAACTGGTCACTGGACGCGTCTGGAAAGGTACTGCATTTGGCGGAGCGCGGGGCCGCACGGATGTTCCAAAAATTGTCGACTGGTATGTGAATGGAAAGATCGAAATTGATCCCATGATCACCCACACATTGTCGCTTGAAGAAATCAACAAAGGATTTGATCTGATGCACGCGGGTGAAAGCATCCGCAGCGTCGTGGTTTTCTGAGAAATTAAACAAAGGAGAAGGTTATGTTCAGTCACGTGATGGTTGGGTCTAATGACATTGAAAGGTCTAAGTCATTTTACAACGCAGTGCTAGCGACACTGGGTGCGGGTGAGCCAATGGTGGATATCAAGGAAGATGGCACGACCCGGCTTTTCTATATTCACAACGGTAATATCTTTAGCGTCAGCGAGCCGATTGACGGTCAGTCTGCGTCAGTTGCCAATGGCGCCACAATTGGTTTTGCCTGCTCCTCACCAGAACAGGTGAAAGAGTTTCATGATATCGCGGTCGATAACGGCGCGAAATCAATTGAAGATCCTCCGGGTCCAAGGAACTCGACCATGGGCCAGATGCACTTGTCTTATGTTCGCGACCCCGACGGCCATAAACTGTGCGCCATGTATCGACCAGGATGAGTGTGCTGAAGGCAATTTCCGAAAATAGAGCGTTTGGCGGAGTGCAGGGAGTTTATTCCCATGCCTCTGCCGAAACCAAGACGGATATGACTTTTGCGGTCTTTGTGCCGGAGCACGAGGATGGCGCGAAGTTGGCGGTGCTCTGGTATCTGTCGGGTCTGACCTGCACTCATGCCAATGTGATGGACAAAGGCGAGTATCGTCGGTTGGCGAATGAATTGGGGCTGATGATAATTTGCCCGGATACGTCACCGCGCGGTGAAGCAGTACCGGACGACGATGCTTATGATATGGGGCAGGGCGCCGGTTTTTACGTCGATGCGACAGAGGAGCCCTGGGCAAACAACTTTCGGATGCGCAGCTATATTGAACGGGAGTTGCCTGCTCTAGTGGCGGAAGAGTTTCCGGCTGATATGCAGCGGCAAGCCATATTTGGGCACAGCATGGGCGGCCATGGTGCGCTGACCATAGCCTTGCGGAATCCGGATTGTTTCAAAAGTGTTTCGGCTTTTGCACCGATTGTTTCCCCGCTAAATTGTCCATGGGGACACAAGGCGCTGGGTGGTTATCTTGGTGCCGATCAGACGGCGTGGCGAGACTATGATGCTTGTGCACTAATCGAGGACGGTGCACGGGTTGCTGATATTCTGGTCGATCAAGGCACGACGGATCAGTTTCTCGAAGAACAGCTTAAACCAAATTTGTTAGTGGCAGCGTGTGAGCGGGCCGCTATCCCTCTGACGCTCAATATGCGCGAAGGATATGACCATAGCTATTTCACCATCTCGACATTCATGGACGATCATTTGCGCTGGCATGCAGAGCGGCTCTGATGTGGAGTGATACGCCTGAAATAGCGCAGGTGCGCGAAGCGGTTCGCGCCTTGTGCAGCGATTTTCCAGGTAGCTATTGGCGAGAGAAAGACAGGGAGCGAGCCTATCCCGAAGAATTTGTCGACGCTCTTACCAAGGCCGGTTTTCTCGCTGCGCTGATACCGGAAGAATATGGCGGCAGTGGTCTTGGTTTGTCGGCTGCCGCTGCAATCCTCGAGGAAATCCACAGCAGCGGTTGCAATGCCAGCGCGTGCCATGCGCAGATGTATATTATGGGTACTATATTGCGAGACGGCAGTGACATGCAAAAGCAGCAATATCTGCCCAAAATCGCGACCGGCGAACTGCGTCTGCAAGCCTTTGGCGTGACCGAACCTGGAAGCGGAACCAACACATTGGGCCTCAAAACGACTGCTGTGCGCGATGGCGATGACTATGTGATTAATGGTCAAAAGGTCTGGACCAGCCGCGCGGAATATAGTGATCTGATGGTCTTGCTCGCCCGCACAACGCCTCAGGATCAGGTGCGGAAGCGGACCGACGGCCTGTCCGTATTCATCGTTGATATGCGCGAGGCGGTTGGCAATGGCCTCACGATTAAGCCAATTCGCACGATGATTAATCACAGCACGACGGAGGTTTATTTCGATGACCTACGCGTACCTGCGGAAAATATCATCGGCGAGGAAGGCAAGGGGCTGCGCTATATTCTCAATGGCATGAATGCGGAGCGCGTTTTGATTGCCGCTGAATGTATCGGCGATGCGCGCTGGTTCACCAAAAAGGCATCAAGCTATGCCAGTGAACGGGAGGTGTTTGATCGCCCTATAGGCCAGAACCAAGGTGTTCAGTTCCCGATCGCGCGCAGCTACGCGCAAACCGAAGCGGCAGACCTCATGGTGCGCAAGGCGGCGGCCATGTTTGATGCTGGCGAAGGGATGGCGGCGGAAGCGAACATGGCGAAAATGCTGGCCTCCGAAGCATCATGGGCGGCCGGGGAAGCTTGTATGCAAACTCATGGCGGTTTCGCTTTTGCCGAAGATTATGACATCGAACGCAAGTGGCGCGAGACGAGGCTCTATCAAATTGCACCTATCTCGACGAACCTGATCCTGTCCTATCTAGCAGAGCATGTTCTGGATCTGCCGCGCTCCTATTAGTAATTGTTCCTAGTATAATCGGTTGTATCGGGACTGGCCACAGCGGCGATTTTCCTGTAATTCGCTCTAATCCCGACATTCCTCGGGAAGCTCAAAAGATATGGAGGCCTTGATGAAAACGTTTAGGGTAAAGATTGTAGCTCCGGCTATCGCAACGATAATGTTGCTCAGTGCATGCGGCGACAGTAGCGGATCAGAAGCTACGTCAGAAGCCTCCAGTGAAGTGGCCAGCGCACAGTTACCCAATGGCATGACGATCAAGGAGCAAATTGAAGCGCGTCAGGGTCAGCTCGAAAAAGTGGGGGATGCGTTTAAGGCGATCAGCGACCAACTGAAAGCCGGCAGTCCCGATATCGCGATCATCCAGGAAGCCGCAGCAGCTGTGCCGGAAGCAACGCAAGGGATGGCGGACTGGTGGCCGGAAGGCAGTGGCCCTGAGTCTGGTGTCGATACAGATGCACTGCCTGGAATCTGGGAAAACATGGCAGATTTCCAAGAGAAGGTCGGCAATATGCAGGAAGCCGCTGCCAATCTGAACACCGCGGCACAAGGCGGCGATATGGCGGCCATTGGCGAGGCGTTCAAAACCACGGGCGGCACTTGCAAAGCCTGTCATGACGATTATCGTCTGGACGACTAGCGTGCGATGACTTCCGATGCGGCGCAGACATTGGTCTGGGACTGGACGATCCGCCTGTTTCACTGGCTGATCGTCCTGCTCATCCCGCTTCTGTGGTGGACGGCTGAAGAAGGGATGATGGACTGGCACCGGCGACTGGGTCTGACCATGTTTGGGTTGGTTCTGTTCCGGCTGGTCTGGGGCATTGCAGGCTCATGGACGGCCCGCTTCCTGCCGATGATCCGGCGACTGAGGTCACTTCCTGCCTATGTTAGCAACCTTATCGCGCGTCGCAATCGTCCGTCCTTCGGGCATAGTCCAATTGGTACATTGGCTGTCTTTGCGCTGTTGACGGCGCTTTGTATCCAGGTTGGAACTGGCCTGTTTTCTATCGATGTCGATGGCCTGGAATCCGGGCCTCTGGCTATACTGATCAGCTTCAAGACCGGTCGGGAGATTGCCGATTTCCATGAACTGAACTTCGATATATTGGTGGTATTGATTGCGCTGCACATTATTGCCATCGCCATCTACAGGTTCGTCTTCAAGGACAATCTGATCCGGCCAATGGTGACGGGTCGGCGAGGCGATGTTGAGCCGGTATCGGCTGTTAAGGTCCAGCCCGTTGCCCTCATTGCCAGTTTCGCCGTCGTTGCCGCCAGTCTATACTTGGTGGTGAACGCCGGTTAGCGGCTCAATAGCCTAGCGCCTGCCCGTCTTTTCGCATTTCTGTAGCACCGCGATAGACGCCGGTTTTTGGATCACGGACAATAGCCTGATAGCCGCCGAACATTGCGCCGTTGTCGACACGTTTAACTTTGTGGCCCATCGCCTTGAGCCGCTCAACCGTCGCGTCTGAAATGCCAGGTTCGACATTGAGCGTACCGAGCAAATCGGCACCAGTGCCGGCCAGATCCTGGGTCGGTTGCCGTCCACCATCATGGTTGAGCCGCGCCGCATCGCCTGCCTCCTGAAGGTTCATACCATAGTCCACCATGTTGATCATCACTTGCACATGGCCCTGCGGCTGCATGCCGCCGCCCATCAAACCAAAGGACATATAGGGTTTACCGTCCTTCTTCATGAATGCAGGTATGATTGTCTGGAATGGACGTTTGCCGGGCGCATAGGCGTTGGGATGCCTTGGATCGAGCGAGTAAAGCTCGCCGCGATCCTGAAACATGAAGCCCAGCCCATCAGCGACCAAACCGCTGCCCATGCCGCGATAGTTGGACTGGATCAGCGAGACCATCATGCCGTCCTTGTCGGACACAGTGAGATAGGTTGTATCGCCTTCGCCTTCCAATTTAGGCTCACCGGGACCAAATTCCGGCGATGCTTTGGCCGGATCAATCAGCGCGAAACGTTCCTTGCCATAGGCGTCGCTGAGCAGCCATTCGAGCGGAGCAGGGGACATGTCCGGATCGGCATAGAAACGCGCAACATCTTCGAACGCGAGCCGCTTGGCTTCGGTAATATAATGCAGCACCTCAGCGCTACCGCGCGGATATTGAGCGAGGTCGACATTCTTCAGGATATTAGCCATTTGCAGCGCCGCAAAGCCCTGGCTATTGGGTGGAAGTTCACATAATTCATATCCCTTGCGATAGGTCACGCAGCCCGGTTCTACCCAATTGCTGCTATGCGCAGCAAAATCTTCATAACGGAGATTACCGCCAATCCGTTTGAAATAGGCGTCCATCGTTCTGGCTATCTCGCCCTTGTAAAATACATCGCGGCCACCTTCGCCAATCTTGGTCAAAGTGCTTGCCAGATCGGGATTCTTGAAAATCTCGCCTTCCTTGGGCGCACCATTCGCGAAATAGGTCGCGCGTGCGTTGTCAAACTCCCCGATCATTTCGAGATTTTCTTCAAAGCGCTTGAGATTGCGCCCGAAATAATAGCCGATGACCGGCGCGATCGGATGACCTCCATTGGCATAGTCAATCGTTGGCGCGAGGATATCGGCCATGCTTAGTTTGCCAAATCGCTCATGCATCTCAAACCAGCCATCCACCGTTCCCGGCACAGTAACAGGAAGGGGGCCAAATGGCGGGATGGACTTGCGACCATCAAGCTGTTTTATGAAATCGTTATAGGACGTGCCCATCGGGCTTTTTCCAGACCCGTTCAGGCCATAGAGTTTCTGGGTCTTTGGATCCCAGATAATCGCGAACAGGTCGCCGCCAATGCCATTACCGGTTGGTTCCATAAGGCCAAGAGCCGCATTGGCTGCAATCGCGGCATCGACAGCAGTGCCGCCCTTCTTGAGGATATCAATTGCAATCTGGCTGGCCAATGGATGGGCAGTCGCAGCCATGCCGTTGGCTGCATAAACCGGACTGCGGGCCCAGGCTTCACCCACCGGCCGTCCACCGCCGCCAATTTCCAATTTCGGCTTTGCGACAGCTTCTTCTCTCTCTTGCGCAGAGGCAGGTGTGATGAAGAGCATCGAAGCGAGCAAGGCTGGGAAGATGGTTTTATTCATAGGATAATCCCTTGGGCTGGCGCTCTGCGTCCCCTGCAGCGCGGCGGATGAGGCTGTACTCTACTCACTCTGCGTGAGGCATCAACAGATTTCGGTCGTTCCGTGGCAAGTTATGATCAAGATAGCGCAACAATCACAAAGCTTGACTTCATGGCTTTCATCTCTATGTTGCATTGCAGCAAAGGCAGCTAGCTGTCTGGCGAACGTTCTGCGTGAGAGGTGAAAGTACATCTCGAACATCGCCTCATTGCTCTTTTATTCTCCGGCAGCCTGATCACGCGGGTCGTCTTAACCGACGGCGGACGCGCGCATAGCAATGATGCTGTGCCGTAACACTCGCTGCTATTTTTAAGGTATTATTTTTGACTTTATTTTCTGATTTCGCTCTGGCGAAACCTATTCAAACGCGTGTGGCCGAGGGCGGCTACACCAAACCATCGCCGATTCAACAGCAGGCCATTCCGCCGGCATTGGAAGGCAAGGATATTCTTGGCATCGCGCAAACGGGTACTGGCAAGACCGCCGCCTTTTCGCTGCCTTCGATCCATCATCTGCTGAACAACAAACGCAAGCCCGGCCGCAATGAATGCCGGATGCTGGTGCTCGCCCCAACACGGGAACTGGCGCGCCAGATTGCCGACAGCATGACCGGCTATTCCAAAGGCCTTGGGATGTATGTGACATCCGCTTTTGGTGGTGTCCCGATCAACAGACAAAAACGCATTTTGCAGCGCGGCGTGGACGTACTCGTTGCGACTCCCGGACGTTTGCTTGATCTGGTTGATCAGCGCTGCCTCGACCTTAGCAAGGTCGAGATACTGGTGCTTGATGAGGCGGACCAGATGCTCGACCTCGGCTTTATCGTGCCGCTGAAAAAGATTGTGCCGATGCTGCCTAAAAAGCGCCAGAGCCTGTTCTTCTCAGCTACAATGCCTAAGACTATTTCGGAACTGGCTGACCGGTTCCTGACCAATCCGATTCAAGTTTCGGTCGCACCGCAATCCACGACGGCGGAGCGCGTCGATCAACGGGTTACCTATATAAATCAAGAAGATAAGCAGCGTCTGTTAAAAGACTTTGTGAACCAGGAAAACCCGGATCACATGCTCGTCTTTACGCAGACCAAACATGGTGCGGACAAGGTTGTGAAAAACCTGAATGCGGTCGGCATCCACAGCGCTGCCATTCATGGCAACAAAAGCCAGCCACAGCGTGAGCGCGCGCTTGGCGATTTCCGCAAGGGCAAGATCAATATCCTGGTTGCTACCGATATCGCCGCACGCGGTATTGATGTCGATGGTGTCAGCCACGTGATCAACTTTGATATGCCCAATGTACCCGAACAATATGTCCACCGCATCGGCCGGACAGCGCGGGCCGGAGCTTCTGGTATTTCTTACTCGATGGTGGCTCCAGACGAACGCCAGTTCTTGCGGGATGTGGTCAAACTTACCGGCGTGAAGCCTGATGTGATCGCTCTGCCAGAAGGCTATGACGAACCGGCGCGCGAAGAAGTGGCGCCGCGTATCTATGGTCAGAAGCCTAAAAAATATGGTGCAAAGCCGACACGCGGTGGTCCACCGAAAAACAAGCATAGTTCGCGTAAAGGACGCCCCGGCGGCGGCCCGAAAAAGGGCGGCCCCAAGCATTGGAATAACGGCGCGAAATCATTCAAACGCCGGCAGGCACGCAAAGCTGACGCCTAGTCGCTACGCAATGCTCTGGAATCTGACAGATGGGATATTTCCTCATCTGTCAGGCCGAGCCAGTCTTTGAGCGCGGCGACATTATGCTCGCCGCGTTTGGCAGTTTTGGCGCTGCTGTCGATACCGCTTTTCGATTTTGAAAAACGATAGGGCGACTGGACAGTCCTCCGAGCATTGCCTTCGTCATCAGTGACATCGACAATGGTGCCAAGATGGTCGATGCTGGGTTGATCATAGACATCCGGGCCAAAGGGATGCACTTCGCCCCAGGCCAGATTGAGCCGATCGAGCGTGGCGGTCAGCGCACCAAAGCTGTCATGGGACTGGATATGCTGTTCCATCGCTTCGCGCCGCAACCGCACCTTGGTCGGGATGTCTGCGCCTTCCGGTGTTGGGTCTTCAAGGCCATCTTTGGTTGAGAACATCAGCCAGAGCCATTTCATATCGCCTACAATCAAGATCTGACGATCTTCTGGGGCTTCCCAGACCAGCGTCTCGGGCGGTTTCGGCCAGATGTCATCAAGCGCGAAATGGGCATAGTCATCGGCGGAATGCAGAACGTTGAGCATCGCCAGGTCGATATGCTGCCCTTCGCCAGTCTGATCGAGTGTGCGTAAAGCCGAAAGGATCGCGATGATCCCGTGCAAAGAGCTGTAGCTGTCTGCCATGGCAAATTGGATATCGGTAGGATGCCCGCCGCTCATCTGGGCCTGTCGGGCAATTAAACCGGTCTCGGCATGAAGGACAGGCGCATAGGCAGCTTTTTCCCGCTCCGGTCCGTTCTGACCATAGCCGGATATGGACAGCATCACGAGGCGTGGATTGACCTTCGACAGATCCTCCCAGCCGACGCCAAATTTATCCATGATGCCCGGACGGAAATTCTCTACGACGATATCGGCCTCTGCGGCCAGTTTACGAACAAGTTCCGACGCGCCCTCCGCTTTCAGATCGAGACAGATGTTCTGCTTACCGATATTCAGTTGCAGATAATTGCCGCTGACGCCGCTCTCTCGCTTAGCGAGTTTTCGGGTGACGTCACCTTCCGGCGGTTCAACCTTCAATACATCTGCACCGAGATCGGACAGCATTCGAGTGGCATAGGGACCCGCGACCACGCGTGAGAAATCCAGGACCTTGAGCCCTGTTAAAGGGAAATCTGACATATCCGCCCGACTTTAGAGTTTCATCTGCTGCTTCATGGTTTTTTCAGTGGCATCACCATAAGGCGGCAAGAAGCCCGCAATTTTTGCGATATTCACTTTTGGTTGGCGATAGACAGCCTTGGCGTGGCTGAATTCCTTGAAGCCATCCGGACCAGTATAAGCGCCCATGCCGGAAGGGCCAACGCCGCCAAAAGGTAGGTCATGTTGGGCAATGTGGAAAATCACATCATTAACCGTTACGCCACCGGAAATGGTGCGATCCAGCACCTTGCGCTTGTCAGACTCCGTTTCCCCGAAATAATACAACCCCAGCGGACGATCATGGTCGTTCACATAGTCGACAACCTCATCCAGGTTGCGATAGGTTTTAACCGGCAGTACCGGGCCAAAAATCTCCTCCTGCATGACACGCATGTCTTCATTGACATTTTGCAGCACCGTGAGAGGCATCTTGTTGCTGTTGGTGTTCGAGAAGTCCTCGTCACCTGGGTTGACCACAGTCTGTTTTGCCCCCTTGGCAACCGCATCATCAATCAGACCCTGCAGGCGTTCCTTGTGCCGGCCGTTGATTACTGACGTATAATCGTCATTCGCAATCATCGTCGGATATTGCTCTGCAACATTATTGGCGATCCCATCGACTACGGCCTGTTCCTTGTCCTGCGGCACCATCAGATAATCCGGCGCGAGACAGATTTGTCCGGCATTCATCATCTTGCCCATGGCAATGCGTTGGGTCGCTTTCTGTACATCTGCATCGGGGCCGACAATAGTCGGTGACTTGCCGCCAAGTTCCAACGTAACGGGCGTCAGGTTCTGTGCCGCGGCGGCCATGACATGCTTGGCAATCCCACCACCGCCGGTGAAGATCAGGTGGTCCCACGGAATTTCGGAAAACGCCTTGCCGGTTTCCGGGCCACCTGTGATGACGACCATCTCTTCCGGAGCGAAATATTCGGAGACAAGCTTTTTCACCAGCTCTCCGGTTTCCGGACAGAATTCGGAAAATTTGATTATCACTCGGTTGCCCGCGCCGAAAGCGCCAATCGCGGGATCAAAGGCGAGGTTGATCGGGAAGTTCCAGGGGGAAATCACTCCGACAACACCCTTGGGCTGATATTCCACCGCGCCGCTGGCACCAAGCAAGCCAAGCGGAAAATCCGCCTTGCGCTTCTCCGGGCGCATCCATTTACGCAGATGTTTCTTATGATCCTTGGCATGACCGACCACCGACATCAGGTCGGTCATCACTGTCTGAACTGAGCTGCGATGCCCAAAGTCATTGGAGACGGCCTCGCATAGTGCATCTTTGTTTTCGATGACCAACTGCGCAGTCCGGTTGATCCGATCCATGCGGGTTTCATAGCTCACAGGCAATTGTGCATGAAAGGCATCACGCTGCGCCTGAAACGCGGCCATGATCTCTTCTTTGCTGACTTCGCCAGCCGCTGCTTCCAATGCTTCCATCATTCTTCTCCTGCAAGGCGCCTTTAGCACGCCGATTATCTTTGGTTTCAATTGACCACTTAAACCATTTTTTTGCAGTTTGTCGAGGCAGAACGGCTTATAGCGAAGCGGTCTCGATAGCCTCAGCCATAGCTATTGTCTGATTTGCTTGTTCCAGATGCAACAGCTCGGTCATTTTGCCGTTCACGGTAATAACGCCTTTGCCCGCATTGGCGGGGTCCCGAAACGCGGCAATGATCGCCTGCGCCTCTTCGATCTTTTCAGCATCAGGCGCGAACGTGCGGTTTGCGATCTCGATCTGAGAGGGATGGATCAGCGTTTTTCCATCGAAACCAAATGCCTTGGCCTGGCGGCATTCCTGCTCAAAACCTTCCGGATCTTTGAAGTCATTATAAACACTGTCCAGAATATTCACTCCAAAGGCACGGCCAGCCATGATTGTTTGGGCGATCGCAGGCGTAAACAGCTCGCGATCCTGCTCGGCATGCATTTCCTTGGCCAAATCATTGAAACCCATAATGAAACTTGTCAGACGGGTTGTTGCAGCTGTCTTGGCGATATCGGCAATGTTCAGCACCGCAATTGGCATTTCAATCATCGCCCATAGTTGTAAATCACCGTTCGCATTCTCACCATCAATCATGTCGGATATCTCAACAATATCCTTGGCGCTGCGCACTTTGGGAACCAATATGGCGTTTGCCTTGCTTGCACGGACAGCCTTTATGTCATCGGCAAACCATGGCGTATCCATCGCATTGACGCGCACAACCATTTCACGTTTTCCATAGCCACCGTCCGCCAGCGCGTTGCAAGCGGCATCGCGGGCATCCACCTTCGCGTCTGGCGAAACGGCGTCTTCCAAATCGAGAATGATCGTATCGGCTGCCAGTGTTTTTGCTTTTTCTAAGGCACGCGCGTTGGATGCCGGCATATACAAGCAAGAACGGCGCGGACGAAAGTTGGTGTCAGTCATGACGCATTTCCTATCACCTCGACTGCCCCCGGAAAAGTATCAAATCCGGTATGTCTATACGATTTGTTAACCATAGGCTTTTAGGGCATTTTTAATGGTTTTTTTACGCGCTCGAAGGTTTGAGCGCACTGATTTGTGGGGACGGCAACCAATATGAAACTGATCATCCAGATACCCTGTTTCAACGAGGCAGCCAATCTGCCCGAAACGCTGGTTGCTCTCCCACGCCAGATTGACGGGATTGATAGTATCGAGATCCTGGTGATTGACGATGGTAGTCGTGACGATACCAGCGCGGTTGCTCGCCGGTTTGGCGTCCATCACATTGTCCGCCACCGCACCAATCGCGGATTGGCTGCGGCCTTTCAATCTGGTATCAACAAAGCACTGGCCGAAGGCGCGGACATCATTGTGAATACCGACGCAGACAACCAGTATGAAGGACAGGATATCGGCAAGCTCGTCACCCCCATACTGGCTGGTGAGGCCGATATTGTGGTCGGTGATCGAGGCGTGAAAGACAACGCCCATTTCGGGAAATTTAAACGGCTGCTGCAAAGGTTTGGTAGTGCGACCGTAAAGCGCCTGTCCAATACCCAGATTACCGATGCTGTGAGCGGCTTTCGCGCAATCAGCCGTAGCGCTGCACAGCGGATCAACATCACGTCGAGCTTTTCCTACACGACCGAAATGCTGATCCAGGCCGGGCGGAAACGGATGGCGATTGTATCGGTGCCGATACGCACCAACGGCGCCGTGCGTCCTTCTCGGCTGTTCAAGTCCGTACCGCAATTCATTGCCAATACGGGTGCGACGATGATCCGCTCTTACGCGATGTACAATCCGCTGAAGGTTTTCGTGCTTGCTGGCAGCATCGCTGCCGTGATCGGTGCCGCGCCGATTATCCGGTTTCTCTATTTCTATACGATTGGTGAGGGCGGCGGACATATCCAATCGCTGGTGATAGGCGGATCGCTTATCGTTTTGGGCGTGGTTGCCATGATGTTCGGTGCCGTCGCGGATTTGGTAGGACGCAATCGCCAGTTGCTGGAGCAGACACTAGAGCGGCTGCATAAATTAGAGGACAAACTGAAATCTACCGCTGAAAATCCAGAGGTTCCAACACAACCGGATTCCGAAGCACCGCTGAGAAGGAGTGCTTGATCGGTGGCCAGTGCGACCATAATCCTAGAAAAACTGATTGCCCCGCTTCAAAGGCTGATGGATCAGGTCAAGGCACGCAGGACGCCTTTGACTTTGGTGCTTTGCGTAATTTTTATGGTGGGCTTGGTTTGGGCCTTCGATAGACTCGATATCGCGCTCAACGAGCTAAACATTTTTCCTGCTCTGGCAATTTTCGGGCTGATGGGACCGCTTGCGCTTGTCTACGGCGCCGTTGGCTTAATGCTGTTGGCGAAGGTCGCCGGGTCCAAAATCGAATTTGGTTCGGCCTGGACAATCGCTGGTTATGCGCAACTGGCAGAATCCCTTCCACTACCTGGCGGCGCAATTGTGCGCGCTGCCGCTTTAAAAAAAGCGGGAACCGGTGGAACCAAAAGTGTTCTGCTTGTGACGGGCACCGCGGTCTTATGGGTAGCGATGGCTTCTATAGGGGCAGGCATAGCCTTGGTGACTTTTGATAAAGCGGGAGCCATGCTGTTTCTAATCTCCGGCTTTTCGGTTTTGATACCAATTACTTGGTGGATAGTTTCCCAGGCAGGAATGAGCATCGCCGCTCAGATATTGCTGCATCGGGGCGTTGGCTTGATGTTGATGACGATTCGGCTGAGTCTCGCCTTTATGATCATCAATCAAGCAGTCCCATTCACAACCGCGCTTTTTTTCTCATTCGCAAACATCGCTGGTTCGGCATCGGCCATTTCACCTGCTGGATTGGGCGTTGGAGAGATGATAGCCGCTTTCCTTGCTAGCATGGTTAGCATCTCGGCGGCTTCAGCGTTTATGGCGATTGCCCTAAATCGTATTCTCGGCCTGGCTGCCTGCATCAGTTTGGTAGCGGCCGGTTCTCTATCTCACAAAATTCAACTCGCAAATTCCAGTCTTTTTAAGGAACTAAAATGACCAAATTTACATCAGAAATGTCCGCCGCTGTTGATATGGCGCGAAGTGTTGGCTTCAAAAAAACAATGACGCGTCTGCGCAACTACGCCGGAGCGCGAAGCTATGAGCGGGAGCGCAGCAAGCGTTTTGAACGTCTGGCGTTAGATGGAAAGGTTGTTCGTTCAGTATTGGGATCCAAGATGGAGCTCGATTCCAATAAGTCGGGGCTGGATCGTGATATTCTGCTGGATGGCATTCGTGAGCCAATCGCTACAGGACATATCTTGAGCATTTTGCAGGAAGATGACATTGTTTTGGAAGTCGGCGCGAATATCGGATATTATGCTCTGATCGAAGCGCGTATTTGCGACAAAATCTATGCTGTTGAGCCGCACCCTGAGAATTTTGAACGACTGAAGCGAAACATTGCGCTGAACGATTTCGACAATGTCGTTGTCCAGCAAGGCGCTTTTGGTGCCAGCGATGGCAAGATCCCACTATATGTATCAGATCTGTCCAACTGGCATTCCTGTCGCGATGCGCCAAAATCGGAAACAGATTTCATCGATGTGGACTGCTTCACCATTGACAGTTTCGCCAAGGCTAACGAAGCACCGACATTTATAAAAATGGATGTTGAAGGCTATGAGCTGGAAGTTCTGCGCGGGGCGGAAGAGACCCTTAAGACAGTCAAACATCTGTTCCTCGAACTGCATGGAACAATTTTAACAAGGGCTGAGATGACCGAAATTCTCGATCGGATTGAAGCGGCTGGTCTCAAACCATCTCTGATTGTACAATATGATCGCCCTGGCTTGGCCAGAACCTATGGGATTGAACAACTGGATGCCATCCGTAACGGCGATCGTGGAACATTTGAGTTGTTTTTTTGCCGCTAGGACCATGGGTGCGCTCGTATCCTTCGCCTATCGCTGCATGATGGAAGTTCTCGTCGATAAACAGTTCGTTTCAGATGGATATTCTCAGGCACAGTTCCGGGCTAGAGTATCTGCATGATCATGACCGATTCAAATGATGTCGGACCGCGAAGCGGCACGCGCACGATAGTTGGAATCCTTTTTCTGGTCATCGCATGCCAGTTCTGGTTGATCTTTGTGAAAGAGATAAACTGGGATGAATTTCTGCATTTCGGACAAATTTACGAACTTGCAAATGGACAGCTGAGAAGGAGTTTGCAGACCCTGCATACGCGCTTATTCGGTTGGACGGCGCTGATCTCGCAAGATATTATTGTGCAAATTCAGGCCGCTCGCGTTGCAATGTTGGCCTGTGCCTTGTTGACAACAACTTGTGTGGTTGTTCTGGCCCGGCGGCTAGCCGATTCCCAGACAGCACTTTTTTGCGGACTCGCCTATTTGACGGCAGGCTATGTTTTCACGAACGCGTTCACTTACAGACCTGATCCGGTTGCTGCCGCAGCTCTGATGGGCGCATTATGTGTATTCGCTATGGGAACTTTGTCATGGAAGCGTGCTGTTCTGGCCGGCGTGCTGATTGGTCTGGCTGGTGCCTTGACGATAAAGAGTATCTTCTATCTGCCCTGTTTCGCCGCAATTGCCTGGTTACACTGGATTCGGCAGGGAGGTCAGAAATCTAAAGATCTTCTTCTTTTTTGCCTTATGGCCGTGCTGGCCTTTTCGAGTTTTGCCATGATCGTCGGGCTGCATGGTGCGGGCCTACCGGCGAGTGGAAATCAAGCGAGCAATCTTGGTAAGAGCATGGACAGCTTTGTCCAATTTGCCACATTCGAGAAAATTCATCACGTATTCAGACAGATAATCGTCTCGCCTCTCGTCGTTCTTAGCCTGGTCATGCTTCCTTTTGCCGCCCGCAAACTGCCGAAAGAGTCCAAATATTTGTTGATCGGTTTGACCGGGCCGCTGCTCTGCCTGTTATTTTATCGCAACACTTTCCCTTATTTCTTTGTTTTCCTTCTGCCGCCCATCTGCGTTGCAATTGCGCCGGTTCTGGCCAAATTGATCAAGCGCTTTGGTCAGGCCCTCATTGTGGTGTTGGCTCTGTTCGGACCGGTACTTTTGTTGATGCAAGAACCGTTCGGGACATTGGAGCGCCAACGCGCAACGATAAATGAGGTTGAACGTCTGTTTCCCGATCCAACACCCTATCTCTCCTATTCGAGTTATGTTCCACATTATCCGCGGCAGTTCACTTCGCTTCTTTCGGGTGTTGCATTGCGTCGCTATTGGGACGAACGCAATGGCGATATCACACGTGATATCGAAGCAGGTCAGATAGCATTTGTAATTGCCACCGGCCCTGCGCTTGACGCAGTTTACAGAAGCGAAGGACCGGCTTCGCTTTTGCCTGAGCGTGATGTTGTGGCACTAAGAACTAATTTTCTGCAGCATAGCGATACGATATTCATCGCTGGTCATGAAATTTGTCCCAAGTCAGCAGAACAGATGGTCAAGATTGTCAGGAATGGCCCCCATTCTCTCGAAGGCGGCGATCTTGTGATCAAGGGCCGTCGTCTGAGTGATGGCGATAGCATGATCTTGCAATCAGGGCTTAACGAGGTCCTTTATGAGCAGGGTCCGTGCGTCAAGTTATGGGCGCTGGATCAGGTCCCGAAATTACCAAAAGACTTTCCGTCCGGGCCAATCTTCGGGGGATTTTAGAGTGGCTGAAGAACCCAATTTGACTATCAGCGCGAAGCGCCCGTCGATTATCTTCATTACTCGCAAATGGCCTCCAGCCATGGGTGGGATGGAAACCTATTGCAAGCGCTTGACTGAAGAAATGGCAAAGACGCATCCGTTGGACATTATTGCGCTACCCGGCAAGGCTAATGGTGATGTGCCATCGGCTCTCTCGTTAATCTGGTTTGGACTGACAACAGCGATCCGCATATTGTTCATGAAACCGGCCTCGATCATCCATATTGGCGATGTGGCAAGTTGGCCGTTGGGCTGGGTTGCGTCCCTTCGTCATTCCCAGAGTAAAATTGTCCTGTCTGCTCATGGTTCAGATCTGAACTATGCGACTGGAAACGGTTTGTTACCCTCAATCTATGCCAGATATATCAGATTGGCGACCAAGCTTTTGCCTAAGGTGAAAATCATCGCCAATAGTAGTTGGATCGCTGATTTGGCGCGTGAACAAGGTTTCTCCGATGTGGTGACCGTTCCGCTGGCGACCGATATCAAAGCAGAGCAAATGCCTGGTCAGCACAATGATTGCCTATTCTTCGCCGGAAGGATCATGCCGAGCAAAGGCTTGTCGTTCATCGTGAAAGAAGTGATGCCATTGCTGTCTGCGCCGCTGAAAATTAGAGTGGCCGGGACCGTTTGGGACGAACAAGAAGGTTCTATATTGTCCGATCCTTCAGTCGAGTATCTGGGAGTATTGGATCAGGAAGGCCTGATTGAAGAATATGGAAAAGCGCTTTGCGTCGTTGTGCCGAGCCTCGGTAAAGAAGGCTTTGGTTTGGTTGCCGCCGAAGCAGCAGCATGTGGCGGTGTGGTGCTCGCATCAAACCACAGCGGGTTGGCGGAAGTTGTGACTGAAGACATCGGTTTCGTTGCCGATCCCTACAAACCCGATGAATGGGCGGCAGTGATCAAAAAAATGCGAGGTTGGTTGCCTGAAGATCGTAGTGAATTTTTGCAAAAATCAATGGCGATAACACAGGCCAGATATTGCTGGAATCGCGTGGCAATGGATACACTCTCTTCTTACTGAACCCATTGCAGAGGTCTGGGCCGGTTTGCCGGAACGATCATGTGTTTTCCATCCGACATTCTTTTTCCGGCTATTGCTTTTTTACATAGGGTTCTGGTGCTTTGTTCATTGACCGTTAGGGATCACTTCGCCAAGGGGCGCATATGGAATGGTTGGATATAAAAATTTGGTTCGAACACACGACGGGTTTCGACCGTGACGCTCTGCACATCTATGGCGCGGTTGTTATTCAGTTTTGTTTTGCGCTGTTTTTTCGGAGATCGCTTGCGAGTCCTTGGCCATGGATTGCAGTGTTTACCATTGCGATCGCAAATGAATATGTCGATTATCAACGTGCGGGGGATAGCGAGGCTTCGAAGGCCCTCCATTGGGAAGAAGGTTACAAGGATATGTGGAATACCATGATCATTCCAACCGCTCTTTTGCTTATCGCCCGATACTCGCCCGGTTGGATGATCGGAAAATCGGTTCAACCCCAAAGAGTTGATGCAAGCGACGATCGCGCAGGTGAGACCGTTTAGTCGCTTTTATCCCGTTGCATGATGATTTTTTTGACATTTTGAGACTGACCTCTTGGTAAGATCATGACCTTGTTGCCTTCGGCGATAATGATCAGATCGCTGATCCCATATGTTGCAATTTCTAGTTTATCGGCATGGATCAGGCTATTTTGCGTATCCAGTGCCAGAACATCGCCAGACGTCACATTGGTCTGATCATCTGATGCGCTTATATCAAATAGCGAGTCCCAGCTTCCAACATCGGACCAACCGGGTTCAACCGGGGTGAGAGCTACTTTGTCTGCCTTTTCCATCACGGCATAGTCAATTGAATCTGATGGCGCACGAGCGAAGCTTGCTTCATCGGGCCTTATCTGATTTTCGTCGCTATGTGCCCGATCCATGGCGTTACGCGCAGCTTCCAGCATTTCTGGAGCATGTTCACCGAGCGCCTGTAGATATGTGTCCGCGCGAAACAGAAAAATACCCGCATTCCAATGGTAACCACCATCGTCGAGCATTATTTCCGCATTTTGCCGATTGGGTTTTTCTACGAACCGTTGCGCGGCGAAGCTGCCGGCGCTGCCTACTATGGCTTCACCTTGCTGGATGTAACCATAGCCGGTTTCCGGTCCATTGGGTTCAATACCGAAAGTCACCAACCAACGGGCTTTAGCGAGCGGTAGCGATTCGCTGACAGCAGTAAGAAATGCGGGCACGTTTTTGATTACATGATCGCTCGGCATTACCAGCATAGGCGTTTGCGGATTTCCGCAAGCAAGAGCGGCCAAAGCAATCGCTGGAGCAGTGTTTCGAGCACATGGTTCCAATATTTGAAGAGCGGCGGTTGCTCCAATTTCGTCTAATTGTTCTGCCACAAGTGATGCGTGCTTCGCACCGCCAACGATAATCGGCGAAGCAAACAGGTCCGGTTGCTGGCATCTTTCCAGTGTCATCTGAAACATGCTGAGGGGACCGGTCAGGTTCAAAAATTGCTTTGGCCGCTTTTCCGTTGAGACTGGCCAAAGACGCGTTCCGGATCCACCGGATAAAATTATTGGGGCGATGAGATCGTTGTTTGTCATACTGTTGGCTTCATTTCATGCTGCACGCTATCAGCGACTTTATATTTTTAGACAGATTAATTTCGGAGGCCTTCGTGCATAGGCCGCATTCACCTGGACCAATGGTCTTGTCTCTGGCGACTACCTGGCCTTCCAATGGAATAATCTGCCACTCTCCTGCAGCTACTCCCTTTAAAAGCCTCTGATCATCACCCAGAACTTGGAACAACCGAAAATGCGGGCCATCAATCAGTTTAGCGGACTGATCCGGCGGCGTTTCGGAAAAATGTTTCATGTCGTATGGGACGGGAGTGGCTACTGTAATGGCCTCTTGCAGATGCAGCTCGCGTGGTCGACCATAGTCATAAAGCCGGTAAGTGACATCAGCATTTTGTTGAATTTCTATCAAACTGATGCCGCGGCCTATTGCGTGAATTGTACCCGCAGGAATATAGAATAAATCGCCAGATTTTACAGGCTTCCAGTCCACGAGCTGCTCTATCTGGCCGCAGACAACAGCTGCATGTAGTTTCGTGGCACTCACTTCTTTTTTCAACCCGATGCCCAATATTGCATCGGGTTCGGCTTCCAATATGTACCAGCATTCTTCCTTACCGCCGGGCATGCCCTGTCGCCGCGCCTCTCGATCATTGGGATGCACCTGAATGGACAGCTTTTCGCTAGTGAAGAGGTACTTGGTCAACAGTGTAGGTGTGATGCCCTTGCGAGGCAGAAACCAGATTTCACCAATTTTTTCTTTCTGTTTTCCTCCGAATAGCGTCGGTAGAGTTATTTGTCCCCAAGGTTTCGGGACCGATTTTTTTCTTAACTTCATACTCCACCCGTTAACCTCTAGTTTCGGCCAATGCTCGTATATTTTAGCCCGCTTCTGGCAACATCCGCCGGATGATAGATGTTGCGCAAATCAACCAATGCTTTGCCGCTCATGGTCGACGACAGCTTAGCGAGATCGAGGGCGCGAAATGCATCCCATTCGGTTACGATGACGACTGCATCAGCCCCGGCCGCGGCATCGTAGCTGCTCTCCATCATTTTGACATCGGGCATCAATTCCACGGCGACTTCCATGCCTTCAGGATCATAAGCGCTTACGGTCGCGCCCGCATCGACCAGAGTCTGCGCGATAGCTATGGAAGGAGCGTCTCGCATATCGTCGGTATTGGGCTTAAAAGTCAGGCCAAGTAACGCAACCTTCTTGTCTCGGGCATTTCCGTCTAGCGCATGGATAACCTTTCTGCCCATCGCCCGTTTGCGCTGATCGTTGACCTGCACAACGGCTTCAACGATGCGTACTGGACTTTCGTTATCTTGTGCCGTTTTCAAAAGTGCCAAAGTGTCTTTCGGGAAACAGCTGCCACCATAGCCGGGACCGGCGTGCAGAAATTTTGATCCGATCCTATTGTCCAACCCGATACCGCGCGACACCTCTTGAACATCTGCATCTACTTTTTCACACAGATCAGCAATCTCGTTGATGAACGTAATCTTCGTTGCAAGGAACGCATTGGCTGCATATTTGATCAGCTCGGCAGTACGACGACCGGTGAACAGTATCGGGGACTCATTGAGAAATAGTGGGCGGTATATCTCGCTCATCACATCTTTCGCCCATTCGATCTCCGCGCCGATAACAATACGATCCGGACGCTTGAAATCGTCAATAGCAGCACCCTCGCGCAAAAACTCGGGATTCGACACAACGGCAAATTGATTAGCATCGAGCTTTTTTGATAATATCAGTTCAACCTCATCACCTGTACCCACAGGCACAGTAGATTTGGTGACCACTACCGTCGGTTTGGTAATGGCATCGGCGATTTCCTCGCTGGCGGCATAGACATAGCTCAGATCAGCATGTCCATCGCCTCTACGGGAGGGTGTACCGACGGCAATGAACACGGCGTCGCAATCCTTCACCGATGCTTTTAGATCGCCTGAGAAAGACAAGCGGCCGCCATCAACATTGCGTTCAACCAGGCTGGCAAGGCCAGGTTCGAAAATTGGCATGATGTTTCTTTCAAGCTTGTCGATTTTACTGGGGTCTTTGTCGACACAAACTACTTCATGCCCAAAATCTGCAAAACATGCACCAGAAACTAAGCCGACATAACCAGAGCCGATCATCGCTATTTTCATATTTGTCCTTCGTTATTCTGTAGGTTATTCGATAAAAACATGAGAATTATTCTCTCTCTGGCCTTATCAAGATTTTGGGTCAAGCACGGTAACTTGTTACAATCCTCTCTACAGTGCGTTCTGTCCTATGTTAATGGATGTCGGTAAAGATTTGATGTCTATTCAACTCCCCATCCAGTTTCGGACAGCTAATGTATTTCCTGACTGAAGCGAGTACCATCGCAAAATATTTGGAAAACGCCGGCAAATGGATTAAAGCATTGGTGTCGACAAAGATGCGGCGGTTCAATTAATCTGGGGTTTAGACAAATCGAAGCAATGACCGTCCTGATTACGGCTGTTCTGGAAAAAATAGCCAATTTATCCCGCCGTCATAAGCAAGCCATTGTTTTACTGCTGGATGTCATCCTGTGTATCCAGTCGATATTGATCGCTTATTCGCTCCGTATCGGAGTGTGGGTTTACTGGGATCTGGCGATCCAAAAGGTTGCGCTAGCCGCGGTGTTGATCATGATCCCGGTATTCTATTTTGGTGGAGTATATACCGTGATCTTTCGTTATGCCGGTTCCGGGATGATGAAGACCTTGGTGAAGGCTTTTCTTATTTATGGAGCTCCTATGGTGGTTCTTTTTTCCGTTGTAGGAATGGCTGGTGTTCCGCGGACGATTGGCGTGATTCAACCGATGATCTTCTTCATCATGGTCGGTTTCTCGCGTGTTATGGCACGATATCTGATGGTTGATATATTAGGTCGCAATCGTTTTGGCGGACTAGTTAAAACCGTTTTGATCTACGGGGCTGGAAATGCTGGCCAGCAATTGGCTTCCTCGATGCGATCAGAGCCCGCGATGCAGTTGCGTGGTTATGTCGATGATGATCAACGTCTGGATGGACAAAAACTGGACGGTGATAGGGTTTTCTCAAGCAGCCGCTTGCTTGACGTCATCGCGAAATACGGCATCACTGACATACTGCTTGCACTTCCGAATATCTCTCGCAAGAAACGGCGAGCCATCGTTGATCAGATTCAGCAGTTCAAAGTTCATGTCCAGACCCTCCCGAATATGAAAGAGATCATGGATGGCCAGGTTTCGTTCTCTGACATACGCGAGCTTGAAATTGAGGATCTACTGGGTCGCGAACCGGTTGCACCTAATGAACTGCTGTTGGGACGCACAATTGTAAGCAAAAAGGTCATGGTCACAGGCGCAGGTGGATCGATTGGCAGCGAGCTTTGCCGCCAGATTACAAAATCAGGTGCCCGCCAACTGCTCCTTTTTGAGCTATCCGAATATTCTTTGTACGCTATTGAAAAAGAGCTGCGAAAATATTGCAGCGATCATAGCATTGAGAACATAGAGCTTGTTCCAATTTTGGGTTCGGTCACCGACACCACTCGCTTGAAGGAAGTTTTTGAGTTTTGGCAACCGGATACGGTTTTTCATGCGGCCGCGTACAAACATGTTCCCTTAGTTGAGTCCAATCCCGTTGAAGGTGTACGAAACAACATATTGGGCACATATGAAATTGCCCGCGCGGCACATGCGGCGGAAGTCAAAGACTTTATATTGATCAGCACTGACAAAGCGGTTCGACCGACAAATATCATGGGTGCTACAAAACGCGGTGCTGAACAGATTATTCAAGCCTTTGCGAAGAGAAGCGGTACCCGGTTTTCCATGGTGCGTTTTGGAAATGTTCTGGGATCAAGTGGTTCGGTTGTACCCTTGTTCCGGCAACAGATTGAGATGGGTGGTCCGATAACGCTGACCCACAGAGATGTAACTCGCTATTTCATGACGATACCTGAAGCGGCGCAACTGGTGATCCAGGCCGGCGGTATGGCCAAAGGTGGAGAGGTATTTGTCCTAGATATGGGCAAAGCCGTGCGAATAATCGACCTTGCCAAGACAATGATTCAATTATCGGGCCTAGTTGTCCGGGATGAAGCTGAGCCTGAAGGCGATATTGAGATCAAGGAAATTGGTCTGCGTCCGGGCGAAAAACTCTACGAAGAGCTGATTATAGGAAATGATCCGCAGGCGACCATGCATGATCGTATCATGATGGCGCGCGAAACCCATATGGAGCAGACCGATCTGGATAATCTGATTAGCAAAATCCAAAGTTGCCGAAACTCTTCAGAGGCTATCGTGTTGTTGAAAACTCTGGTTCCCGAATTCGAACATGAGCGGGACAATTTGAAAGCGGAGAAAGCTTCGTAAGATATATCAGGGCTTAAGGTTATTCAAACAGCTCTGACCAAATCCAAAATTCGATCGCGATCTTCCTTATGGCAGATCAGAAGATCGGGCAGATAAGTGTCTTTCTGATTATAGCACAAATCGCTACCGTCAATGCGGGAACAATGCAATCCATGCGCTTTGGCAACCGCAACGGGCGCGCAATTGTCCCACTCATACTGCCCACCCGAATGGAGGTAGACATCTGCCTCGCCACGAACAACTGCCATTGCCTTGGCTCCGGCGGAACCCATCGGAACAAGCTCTGCGTCCAATATTCTGGCAACCGCCACTGCCTCTTTCGCTGGCCGGGAGCGGCTAACAACCATGCGCAACCTATCGGCTCGACTGGGTAATTTAGTTTGGATATCGCTGCGCAAGGTCAGGCCAAGAGACGGCAGTGCCACCGCTCCGATCACCGCATTTTCCTTGATTGCCAGGCCGACATGTACGGCCCAGTCACTGCGACCTTCGCCATATTCGCGAGTGCCATCAACCGGATCAATGATCCACACGCGATCTCTTGATAACCGTGTTTGTGTATCCTTGCTTTCTTCCGACAGTAAACCGTCATCGGGCCGCATTTTTTTTAAAGCAGAAACCAGCATGTCATTTGCCGCCTTGTCACCCGCATCACCCAGATCTTTGCCTGTCAAGTCGGAGCCAGTCCGCAATTCCAATAGCAAAGTCCCGGCCTCTTCAGCCAGCTTCGCTGCCAATTCAGCATCTGTCATATGGTATAGGACCAACTTCCAACAATTTTGTCCACGATAATCTCAGCCGCTTCCTCCGGGCTCATCTTGGTGGTGTCGATCCGTATCTCTGCTTGTTCCGGGATTTCATAGTCGCTGTCGATACCGGTGAAATTTTTGAGCTCTCCAGCGCGCGCTTTCTTATAGAGCCCTTTCACATCCCGCTCTTCCGCAACAGCAAGAGGTGTATCGACAAATATCTCTATAAACTCATTCTCCGGCAACATCGAGCGAACAAGTTGCCTTTCTGCCCTGAACGGAGAAATGAAGGCGGTCAGTACGATGAGACCGGCATCAGCCATTAACTTGGCAACTTCACCGATACGGCGGATATTTTCCACCCGATCAGTGTCGGTAAATCCGAGATCTTTGTTCAATCCATGGCGGACATTGTCGCCATCCAGCAGAAAGCTATGCTTGCCAAGCGCATGCAGACGTTTTTCGACCATATTGGCAATCGTCGACTTGCCGGAGCCTGAAAGGCCCGTAAACCAGACTACTCTGGGTTCCTGACGCTTTTGCAAGGCATGCGCCGCTCGGTCGATATCAACATCCTGCCAATGAACATTTTGTGACCGGCGCAGGCAGAAATGGAGCATCCCGGCGCCGACCGTCGCATTGCTAACTTTATCGATCAGAATGAAGCCGCCAAGATCACGATTGTCCGTATAGGGTTCGAAGACGATCGGACGATCGGTTGCTATTTCCGCTACGCCAATATCATTTAACTCCAGCGTTTTGGCAGCAAGCTGCTCCATATTGTTGACGTTGATCTGATATTTGGGCGATTGAATAGTGACGCTGACAAATTGTGTCCCGATCTTCATCCAGTAGCTGCGGCCGGGCAACAGCTCAGATTCGTCCATCCAAACAATAGTTGTTTCAAATTGGTCCGCAACCTGAGGAGGTGCATCAGCAGCAGCAATGACATCACCGCGAGAGCAATCGATTTCGTCGACAAGGGTTAAAGTGACAGACTGTCCCGCCACCGCTTCGTCAAGATTGCCATCCATCGTGACAATAGTCTTCACCTTGGATGTCTTTCCAGAAGGCAAAACACGGATTTCATCACCTGGACTAACTGTGCCACTTGCAATTTGTCCGCTGAAGCCCCGGAAATCGAGATTGGGTCGGTTAACCCATTGTACCGGCATGCGCAGCGGGCGCGACTGGTTGGTGGTCACCATGACCTCAACATTTTCCAGATGGTTCACCAGTGTCGGTCCATCATACCAGGGCATGTTTTCGGACTTGTTTGTAATATTGTCGCCGGCAAGCCCAGAAATAGGAATTGGTGTGAAAGCCGCAATACCTATCTCTTCGGCAAAGGCTGCGTAGTCAGCAGTTATTTTATCGTATGTCTCTTTATCATAATCAACCAGGTCCATCTTGTTTACCGCAACAACCAGATGTTTGATGCCGATCAGATGGGCCAGGTAACTGTGCCGGCGTGTTTGAGTTAAAATCCCCTGCCGTGCATCAATCAATATCACTGCAAGGTCGGCGGTCGACGCACCGGTCACCATATTGCGCGTATACTGTTCGTGACCGGGCGTATCGGCAACGATGAACTTGCGTTTTTCTGTCGCAAAGAAGCGATAGGCGACGTCGATCGTGATGCCCTGTTCACGCTCCGCTGCCAATCCGTCCACAAGCAGCGCAAAGTCGATCTCTTGACCCTGCGTACCGACCTTTTTGCTATCGGCTTCAAGGGAAGCCAATTGATCCTCAAAGATCATCTTGGAATCATAAAGCAAGCGTCCAATAAGCGTAGATTTGCCATCATCGACGGAGCCGCAGGTGATGAAACGCAACATCGTCTTGTGCTGATGTGCTTCGAGATAGGCGTCGATATCCTCGGCGATCAGTTCCTCGGTTTTGTAGATTACATCAGGGTTGTCCATTAGAAATACCCCTCCTGTTTTTTCTTCTCCATCGACGCGGCTTGATCATGGTCTATGGCCCTGCCTTGGCGTTCTGATGTTGTTGTTAATAACATCTCCTGGATGATCTGGGGGAGGGTGGTTGCCTCGCTTTCAACCGCGCCAGTCAGCGGATAACAGCCCAAGGTGCGGAAGCGGATGGAGCGTTCTACAGGCTTCTCCCCCTCTTCAAACTTGAAACGTTCGTCATCGACCATCAGCAGCATACCATCGCGTTCCACTGTAGGACGGGGTGCAGAAAAATATAGCGGTACTATCTCGATATTTTCGAGGTGAATATATTGCCAGATATCAAGTTCCGTCCAATTGCTGAGCGGGAAAACCCGAATGCTCTCACCCTTGGATTTGCGTGTATTGTAGAGTTTCCAAAGCTCAGGGCGCTGATTTTTCGGATCCCAGCGATGGTTGGCAGAGCGGAAAGAGAAAATGCGCTCTTTTGCGCGGCTTTTCTCTTCATCCCGCCGAGCACCGCCAAAGGCAGCATCAAAACCATGCTCATCAAGCGCCTGCTTCAGGCCCTGGGTCTTCCACATGTCGGTATGCAGCGCGCCATGATCAAAGGGGTTTATTCCATCGGCCTTTGCTTCCGGATTCTGATGGACAAGCAACTCCATGCCAGCGTCTTGGGCAGATTTTTCTCGCAGCTTGTACATTTCCTGAAACTTCCAGGTCGTATCAACGTGGAGCAGCGGGAAAGGTGGGGGCGACGGAAAAAAGGCTTTTTTGGCCAGATGAAGCATTACGGCGCTGTCTTTACCAACAGAATAGAGCATAACAGGCTTTTCGGCCTCAGCAGCGACCTCGCGCATGATCTGTATTGCTTCTGATTCCAGGCGTTGAAGGTGGGTGAGTTTCATCAGTTTTTCGTCTCTTTAGAATACTGCAATAAGCTAGGGCTGTCGCTAAAACAAACTTATCTCGTTCTATCTATCGGAAAAAATGATCAAAGGCTGGCAAGATTTTCTTACTGCAACTAAACTAGGCTTAAAAAGCTGATCTAATGCAAATTTGGATGCGCGCGGAAAGTTGCGGCCACCTTAGTGGCTTTTCTGAAATGACATCAAATACGATCAGGCTTTATAATAATAGTGAGAATCAAGTCGATCTAGCAATCCCACTACAGAGCTTTGATGATGTCGATTTTTGATCGGGCATTGAACCGAAATATGTTTAGCAAGTTGAGTGATTTGGCCATGCTCTTGAGATCCAAGGTGTATTCATCAGCCTAGATGGAAAAAGAGTGTGCTTCGGAGATTTTGTCTTCTAAGGAAGCCAAGTGAGATGATGAGTAGATTTTCTGTCCGTTGTTATTGCTTATGTTCTAACTCAGCTAGTTTTCTCCGCTATCTGGCCATGAAGCGATGAAGTTAATTGCATCTCCTGCACTTATATCCATTTCCCTATCCAAACACGCCTACCTCGGGTTGCCGAATACGGTATCGGTTTACTTATTTCACCGCCGGTCAATGTGCCGACAGTTAACGTCGTGATATGTCGTTGGCCATTGTCCAGCTCTATCATTATCAAATCTCCCGCCGTTGTCGTTGCGCATTGACGTGCAAAGGTTATGGTTGTTGATGATGTAGGCATAGTGAAATCGACAGCCGTTTCTTCAAATTTTGTTGAAGTCCGTATGCCAGTGCCGTCATGTGCCAATGTTCCTATTGGCGCTGGTGATATTGGGGTTGACGATAATAATGCTGGGTTGTTGGTAACTTTTAATAAATCAGCTTCAAGAGTTCCTGTTTCTCTACCTGTCCACCACAGCGCAGCAGAGCGAACAGTCACAGAATTTTTCGCAAAGACCCGCAAGACTATACGAATATAGTATTCACCGCTGTTACCAGTGTACATGAAGGCATCGAAGCCATCCTGGGCTTTGGTAAGATAGTAACTCCCGGCCGATGCTTCGGCTTTAGTCGAACCCGTGTAAGCCCAGATACTTGAGGTTCGAGGGAATTTGTTGAATGCGTGTTCGGCGACATTGGGATCGATCGTTGGGGCGGAGCCATCTGAAACTTTTGCAATCTCTAAACAGGGGCGACACCAGTTCCCGTCAGAGTCAACATTAGAACTGAAAACATCTCCCTTGTTGGCTTTAATCCAGGGGCTGCCCATAACATAGGAGTTGGCATCATGAAAATTGACTCCATCACCTTTGAATGTCGTTGCAGCGCCCATCCAACCTTTACCGGCGCAGCTTTGATTCATTCCGTCAGAAACTACGGACGTAGCGCTAAATTGGGCCACAAGGCGGCGATCCAGACCTTTATGCGCCTCGTGTATTACACGATTGTTGATTCCTTCATCAGCACCGATCCAAACTGCACGCCAGTCCTGATACCATGGTTGGATTGAACCATTACTATTGGTGTTAATGACAAGAATGTTTGCCGTATTTTCGCGAAGTTTGATGAAGCGTGTTGGAGGGGATTCGAATCGGCCGCGTATTTTGACATCCCAAATATGATGTAAGTCTATTTCAGCATTAGCGAGCTCGAAGAGACCTTCAATGGTCCAGCCATTGATTCGATAACTGCCGTCGCTTCGGTAAGATAGAAGCTTGACCAAGCGTTGAGAATATACATGAACGTGGTTGAACCAACCACCATTTCTGCTCATAATTTCAAGGGTGTATACCTCTGCATTTATCTTGCCGTAGCCACCACTTTCAGCGCCAACTTCATTTCCATCTGCGAAACAAAGCACCTTGCTAATGCGGCCCTGAAGGTCAAAATGCTTGATGCCTTGAAGCCTTACTAGTTCTTTTTTTGTGCGATCGGTAGCAAATCTATCGCTGGTGTCATAAGCGGAAATTTTTATAGAGGAATGTGTCGTTGCACTGGCGCTGCCGCCAACCACAAAATAAGCCACGGAATCTTTTGAGCGAACAAAATCCGCAGTACTATTGATCTGGCTGATTCCCCTCCAATCAATCGCTTTTTGACCCGAAAACTTTATAGTGCCCCGGCCGCAGCTAATTCCGCAAAGATTGAGGCGCGCAGCTTGCCCCGCTGTAGCTAGCTTGGACGTTTCATCGACAACACCTGTTTTATCGATATCTAACCCCTCGAGAGGAATCGCTCCGTTTATCGGGAGAAGGTATAGTTTCGCACCTCCAGCAGTTGTTAAATGATGGTCAGATGCAACCGGTGAAGCGACCTTATATCGATATCCGCCGGCGTACACTATCAGGCCTTCGGTAAAAATTCCTGAACGATCATTTCGCATGTTAGAAACATTTTCGAATTTTATAATTCTATCGAAAACTGATTGGGCATCTTGGCCGTAAGTTGTTGAGAAAGTGCTGACTCTTTGGCGGACCAAAGCTCCAATATCCAAGTCTGTGTTATTAAGTTTGATGATGTTGATATCGTCTGCAGTGTAGGGTGCATCTGCAGTCTCATATGTAAACTTACCATCAATCGATGTGCCCGTTATTAGATCAAACGATAGCTCCTTAGCGTCAGCGGACTTGATTGCGGTCAACGAAGAGAATTGGTTTTGAGGTAAGGCTGACGGTTCATTTGATTTTCGCACTTGCAGCGAGTTTGCGGTTATATTTGGATTTTGCGAAAATGCAGTGAAAGAGACTGATGAGAGGATAGTCTTCAAGAATCCTCGCCGGTGTTCTTTGTTGCTAGTCATTGAGCACAATATGATCATTTTTTTTGTTATTGCGAGTCAAACAGCCAAGCTACTGACATCAAATTGAACTGTATCGAAATGCCGATTAATCTTGTCAGGAAAAATTGCAGACGCTACTGCGTCATTTTCTCAAGTGCAGCAATAATGAATGGTATGCGGCGGTTAAATATGTTCTCAGTCGATTACATTTCCAGATTAGGGCTGATCTCGTTAATGCGTTGCCAACTAAAGCAGCCTCACAATCGATCGGTGCAAAGCGATTGCCCAAAAGCCGGTTAAACTGTTGCTTTCTCTGATAGTAGTTGATTTATGAAACTCTCCAAAAATTCGCTGAACGCAATTCGAAATAGATTTCAGGACCCTGTCACCTGTTTTTATGCCTTTGCTGCTTTCTTTGTGATTTTGTTCTTTACGGGCGGTGGCTCACGCGATGATATTCAATCTTTGATTGTACTTCGCCCGCTCTCAGCATTATTCTGCGCTTATGCAGTAACCGTGAAAGCGACCGAGCAATGGAATGGCAGGGTGTTTCCACTTTATGCTGTCGGCGCTTTCATCATACTTATGGTTCTTCAACTTATTCCCCTTCCACCTTCCATCTGGACATCATTGCCAGGACGGCAAATTTTTGCTGACATTGCAATCATTGCGGGGATCGATCAACCATGGCGGCCGCTCTCATTGTCGCCATCCAAGACACTAAACACTCTGTTTTCGCTCACGGTACCGATGGCGGCTGTAATGCTGTATCTGAATCTTAATCAAGAATATAGAAATCGGGCGATCACTGTAATCATGGTTCTTTGTGTAGTCAGTGCGTTTTGGTCTGTGCTACAATTGGCTGGTCCATCGCGCAGTCCTCTGTATCTTTATCAAATTACCAACTTCGGAAACGGAGTTGGTCTTTTTGCCAACAGAAACCACCAGGCCGTTATGCTGACATCCACTATTGTAATGCTTGGGTGGTATGCTGCATCACAGAGACCTAGAGCCAAATTGGCATCCTTAAAATTCTACGCAAGTGTTGCAGCAATATTTGTTTTGATCCCCCTAATTTTTGTTACAGGGTCGCGAGCTGGGTTGTTGTTGATGGTGCCGGGCGTCGCATTTGCGTTATTTTTTATCTACGTTGGGCCATATGCCGCGGAAAATCTTTCTCGAAAAATACGTTCTAATAAACAACAAGCTCTTCGTTTAGCACCACGTCAAGTTTTTTTGTCTCTAGGTGTCCTTACAGTTGCTGGCATTGCTGCCTTATCTGTTTTGTTGTCTCGCTCGCTAGCTTATGACAGGCTTTTTGGCGGCAATGGACTGAGTGAACAGCGTATTGAAGTTCTGCCGACATTATTCAAGATGATCCATGACTATATGCCATGGGGAAGCGGATTTGGTTCGTTCGAGCATGTTTATAAGATTTACGAGCCACTTGAATTATTGAGTCCTCGATACCTAAACCAAGCGCACAACGATTGGCTTCAATATGCTATCGAGGGCGGTATTGCCGCACTCTTGATTGCTGCTGTAGTTTTTATCTGGTTTTTGAAGCGATTGAAAGACTTGGCAGAAAACTGGAACCACTCGAAACACAGCAAATATCGTGCAATAATGTCTATTGCAGTATTGTTGATTTTTCTCGCTGCTAGTATTATCGACTATCCTCTTCGGGTACCTTCACTAATTGCTATATTCGTCGTTATGTCGTGCATTTTTAACGATAGCGTTCGTGCCGTTCAGCTCAGCGCAACAAAATAGTAACGATAGCGATGAGGAATGTATAATTCTGGCCAAATTGGTCTGCTGAACCGAGAGTGGTTTACGTGTGGATTCTCTTGGTCTAACGATGCTCTCTAAACACAGAATATGGATAGGTATGACGATTATAAACCGGCTCTCATTGCTTTTAATAATAGTGTTCTTGCCATCATGTGCTGGGCAAACCGTGCTAGGCGAAAGCCCTAACGTCACGCTCGCGTCCAGCGAAGGCTTGCCAGAGCCTACGCGGGTTGATTTGTTGAGTTCAAACCGTCCTTATCTGATTGGCCCCTTTGACAAGTTGAAGATTGACGTGTTCGGAATTGAGGACCTGAGTAAAGAAGTGCAGATTGATGCAAGTGGACGATTGTCTTTTCCTCTGATTGGTGTTGTAAAAGCGTCTGGTTTGACGCCGGAGGAGCTTGCGGCTGAGATCGAGAGTCGTTTGAAGGGGCGCTATGTTCGCGATCCGGAAGTTACGGTCAATCTAGAGGAGACCGTCAGCCAAGTTATTACCGTTGATGGACAAGTGGGCAAACCGGGCCTCTATCCTGTTATAGGTCGTATGACATTGATGCGTGCCGTGGCAACGGCAGGTGGCGCTGGAGAATTTGCGAAACTGAATGACGTAGTAATTTTTCGTACCGTTGATGGAGAACAGCTTGCTGGTCTCTACAATTTGAAGGCGATAAGGCGCGGAAACTATAACGATCCTGAAGTATTCGCCAATGATGTCATAGTTGTAGGTGACTCTCAAGCAAGACGCTTGTTCCGTGACGTGATTCAAGCATCACCGCTGCTAACAACACCTCTGATTATCTTATTCAGAAGATGATATTGTGCCCCAAAATTCAAAAACTAGATGGATAGTATGACCGACAAGAACGATCAGACAGCGATAGGCTACGACCCGTATGACGATATGGCTCATGAAACGCCGTTATTGTTAGAATATTGGCAATCAGTGTTGCGTCACAAAATAGCCATTGCAGCTATCCTTGCAGTCTGTCTTGCATTTGGAATTATAGTCACGTTGCTTATGACGCCTTACTATACATCCATATCGCGTATTGAAATCAGCCGTGAGCAGGACAAGGTGACGAATGTTGAGGGAGTGAATTCTTCAGATAACGCTTCGCAGAATATTGAGTTTTATCAGACACAGTACTCGTTGTTGGAAGCTCGCTCGCTTGCGGAACGCGTTGTCCGCGCTAGAAACCTTGCATCGAAAGACACGTTTTTCCAGACCTTTAATATCGATCCGAGCAATTCCGGCCTATTTTCCGAGAACAGTAGTACGCAATCCGCCGCTCAGCGGAATGAGCGGCTAAAACTCGCCGTAGAGCTTTTGCAGGAGCATATCAGTGTTTCGCCAATTCATGGCTCCAGTCTTGTCGACATAAGTTTCCAAAGTCCGAATCCGGCATTATCGGCAGAAATAGCGAATGCGTGGGTTGAGCAATTCATCGCATCAAATCTGGACCGGCGGTTTAGCTCGACGGCAGAAGCGAGAAAGTTCCTTGAGGAACAACTCGCGCAGTTAAAGCAAAGACTGGAGGATTCTGAGCGTAATCTTTCGGTATACGCAGATAATAAAGAGATCATAACACTGTCGTCACAACAAACCCCTGATGGCAAAACTGTATCACAGAAGACATTAGCATCAGCCAACCTTGAAGCACTCAATGAGGCCTTGGCGCAAGCTACAGCAGATCGTATTTTGGCGGAGAGCGAAGCAAGGCAACGGGCAGGGGATAAAAATGCGCTTGCCAATACCTCTCTTAACAATCTTCGCCAGGAGCGCGCAAAGGTACAGGCAGAATATGCAAAGCTTCTGGTCCAGTTCGAACCAGAATATCCTGCTGCTCAAGCGTTGGTTTCACAGATCTCAGCACTTGATCGCAGCATTGCTGCCGAAGAAGCCCGCTCTCGAGCCGGAACTTCGGCAAGATATGCGGAAGCCTTCGAAACGGAACGAAAATTACGCAAACAAGTCAATCAACTAAAGGGTCAGTTTAGCAGTGAACGTCGGGACTCGATTCAATATAATATCTTCCAGCGTGAAGTAGATACAAATCGGCAGCTTTATGATGGTTTGCTGCAGCGCTATAAAGAAATTGGTGTTGCGGGTGTAGGAACCAATAATATCTCAGTTGTTGACCTTGCAGAGCCTGGAGAAAAACCTTCAAGTCCAAAACTCTTGCTCAATATAATATTGGCGTTGCTTTCAGGCATCGGCCTTGCTGCGGCTTATGTGTTTGTAATGGAACAAATTGACCAGACAGTAAAAGATCCGTCTGATTTGAAGTCTAAACTGGGCATTGCTCCGCTTGGTTCCATTCCAAACTTCGACAAGGAAGACATTCTGGAAAGCCTAACCGATAAAAAATCGATGGTTTGGGAGGCATATCTTTCGCTTCGCACCAGTCTAGCATTTTTAACAGACCACGGTGTTCCTCGTTCCTTTCTCTTGACAAGCACCCGACCGAATGAAGGGAAGAGTACTTCTGCATTGGCTCTAGCAGCAGTTTTAGCGAGTACAGATAAACGCATCTTGTTGATAGATGGTGATATGCGTAACCCGTCCTTGCATCAAATGCTTGGAACGGAAAATAGCTTGGGGTTGAGTAATTATCTATCAGGGTCAGACGACCTGACAAAGCTCATTCACAAAGAGAGTAGTTATGGATTTGACGCAATGTCGGCAGGCCCAATACCACCCAATGCAGCGGAGTTACTCAGCAGCTCCCGGATGCAGGAGCTGTTGAGCAAACTGGCTGAGAATTACGATACTGTGATAGTCGATGCACCTCCGGTATTGGGGCTCGCGGATATTCCATTGTTGGCCGCTTCAGTTGAAGGAGTGATCTACACAATCGAGGCCGGTGGCGTCAGAATTCGAGGTATACAATCGGCTATTGAACGTGTTCGCAGTTCGCATGCTCATATATTCGGTGGCATTTTGACTAAGATTCCCCAACAGCATTCGGGTTATGGCTATGGCTATGCCTATCAGTACAGCTACGGAGATAAGGATAAGGCAACGGCTGATTTATGAGATGAGAGTTAAATATATACGATGATTAAGAATATTCTGATATGGACTTTAGCTGTTACCGTTGCGGTTGTTTCAGCTACCTCTGCGTTAGGTGCGATTGCGAAAAACAAGAGACCAGAATTTGCTCTTTCTCTTCAACCTACCAATGGTTTTGCTGCCGGAAAAGCAGCCTCGAAACTGACCAAAACCGAAATTTCTAAGCTGCAGGGAGTGTTCCCCGACCGTTTAGACCCTGAATGGGCTGCTTTGGCGAGCCAGGCGTTTCGACAGGAGCCAACTGCTTCGGACGCTATAGCAGTGATGGCACTGGCCAGAACTGGAAGTGTTCGGCAGCGACTGATGGCGAAAGCATTTGACCTATCGCGTCGTCAATCTCTCGTAACAGGTTGGATGGTAACAGATAGCGGTGATAAAAATGATATACCTTCATTTTTATCCTATTATGATGTGAGCTTACGGACTAGTCCGTCGGCTGCAGCGATCATCATCCCTACAATGGCTGGTGCGTTGGCGGATGATAACTTCATTGAACCTTTCGCGACAATGTTGTTAAAAAACCCTCCTTGGGCTGGTGACTTTTGGGCTCAAGTAGTTAGGCGGCCTGAGGTTATCATCAATGCTGCGAAACTACGGCAAATTCTTTATCAACCGGTTGAACCATTCGGTGTGTATCGAGACAGTGCAATGATCGATGAGCTCCTCAAAAATCGGCACTTTAAGACGGCGGAGCGCTTGCACGCCCTAGTATCTGACACGAAAAACCGTGAAACTATAATCCGTAACAGCGATTTCAGTAAACAATCCAAATACCCCCCAATTGACTGGCGGCTTTATTCGACTGGCGAATATGGTGCCTCTATTGAACAGGATAGCCTGGCCGTCAGCGCTATTCGTAACTCTGGCGGATTGCTTGCGCGACAGCTGGTGAAATTGCCCAACAACATATTGGACCTTAAAGCGGAATTTGACCGAGAAATTCCTCGGGAATCCACGATATTCATCGGGTTATCCTGTGCTGAGATCGTCGACAACAGGCCAGAGGCGATTAGAATACCGGTTGAAAAGAAATCCACGCAATTCAAAATTAGTAATGAGAACAGCCAGTGTGAATATTATTGGTTAGATTTTACTGCAAGAGCTGCGGATAGCGGTGATGGACTTGACATTCGAATGGAATCGATCTCCTTGTCTGTGATAAACAATTAGTGATATTGTCGATTTGATTTGGTCTGAGCTTAGCTTGGCTTTTCATAGAAATTGAAAGTAACTAACGCGTATTCTAAGCCACCATCAAATCGGAACACAGCCAAGCCGATTCATTCGACAGAGCAGTTAAAATCATAGGAAAAAGGTAATTTGAGACAATGCTTTGGGAAAAAAGTATAGACTTTAAAGATCCAAAACCTGCATTTGATGCACTTGTTGAGGCGTGGCGAAATGACGACAATAAAGTCTTTGTTTTACGTGGTGCAGCAGAAGCCGGAGATGTTCAACAATTCTACACCGAAAGTTTCAGTTTTCTAGGCACGCCTATTCCGCTCGCAGAAGATGTGAGGAAAGGAGGCAGGGCAGATCAGCGCACAGGCCAAATCTGGACCGAAGTTCGGTTCGATCCAGACCTTCCAGACGCTTACAGGCATTCATGTGAAGCTCAGCCTTTGCATACAGACGGATCGTATATACCTGACTTTCCCAATGCGACGTTGATGGTATGTGTCGCGAATGCTGCGGAGGGAGGGGAAACAACATTTATCGACAGCGAAGAACTGATCGATTGCTTGTCGGTAGAGCGGCTAGATTTGCTAACTAAACTGGAACAATTATCTGTACCTCATTCACGATCTGGTGACAGCAGAGTGGAAAAAATCATAAACCGCGATCAGCCGAATACATTGTTGAATTTTAACTACTACTGCGTGGACAAGAACACCGGCGAAGAGGAAAAAAGTCTTGCGAATGATTTTTTTGATTTTCTTCAGAATTCAGTAGCATTGCGTAAACGGATTATCCCGGTGAAGTTGAATCCAGGAGACGCAGTGACTTGGAAGGATCGCGCTGTGCTTCATGGCCGAAACGGATTTAAGGCAACGAAGGAATCAGAGCGCTTTCTTTGGAAATGTGCTATAGACGTTGGAAACTTTGTTTGAATTTCGTGGAAAAAGAGCCTTCTAAATTGATACTTGGTTCTATGCGACTGTTAGAATCTGACTGGACATTGAAGCAGTGGGTTGAGTTCTTTGTTAAGATTCATGGCTTGGGAATAGAAAAAATCCATAGCTCTATGGAATACGAAAGTTTCGATCTGTTTCGCGCCATAATACAAATGTTGAATGACGAGCGGCCGGATGTTTGCTTTGACCATATAGTAAAGATTGGTAACCCGCATTTTGATGAAGCTAGTTTCCAGTATGAAAAGCTCCTATCTTCAATTCAATCTTACTGTACAGCGTTGAACACGGACAAAATCGGAGACCTGCAATGGATGTGGCGCTCAAATCTTAATGATGATGAAAAGCGAATTAGTCTATTCCAAAAGGAAACAGATGCAATTGCCAAGGCCGCAGAAACCTTGAAGCGAGAGGGTCTGATAGATAGGGTTTTATGCTTTCCTTACTCGCCAGCTTTTGCGTTCGCTGCAGTTGAAGCTGATGGAATAGATGGTCTAGCAGTTTATAGAAACATTAATGAGCCAGAATATGAGCCAGCGCTTGCTCGGTGTGGCGAGCTCGGCAAAGATGCAATTATCATTCGTCCTTTTGCTGCTGGATCATTAGTTAATGGCGAAAAAGGAAGCCCGAAATCGTTGTTCGACGAGAGTTTGGATATGCCGGCGATTGAAGCTGCCATTGTCTCTTCATCAAACCTCGATCATATTGCAGAACTGGTGCACTAGATGATTAGAAGATATAGAGATTTAGCCTTTATTGTCGTAGCTTCACCACTATTATTACCGATCCTCGGTATAGCAATATTGTTCGTTTTCTTCGGGATTGGACGTCCTGTATTTTACCGTCAGATGCGTGGGGGCCTCAATTGCTCAACATTTGAAGTGATTAAACTTCGGTCGATGACTAACGCACGTGACGTAGACGGAAAGCTTCTTCCTGATGCTAAGAGATTAACGAAACTAGGAAAATTTCTGAGAAGTTCGAGTATCGATGAGTTACCGTGCTTGTGGAATGTTATAAGAGGCGAAATGTCGTTAGTAGGACCAAGGCCGTTTATTGCGAGCTATCTTCCACTATATTCTGATGAACAACTGCGGCGGCACAATGTACTTCCCGGCATCACTGGTTGGGCACAGGTCAATGGACGCAATGCCATATCATGGGAAGAAAAATTTAGCCTTGATATTTGGTACGTCGACAATTGCTCTCATTGGTTGGACATCAAGATTTTAGTTATGACTATTCAAAAAGTCATCTCTCGTGAGGGCGTTAGAGGAGACAATGGAGTGACGATGTCGGAATTCACTGGAACACCATCATGACATCAAAAAAAATCATTGCGGTCTATGGCAAGAGTGGGTTTGGTAGAGAGGTGATGCCATTGGTTTCGACCACAATTGCTGAATTGAATAGTTCAGTTGTACTTTTTGTGGACGATTCAAAATCGGAAGAGGTTGTTAATGGCTACCCAGTTTGGAGTTATGCCGATCTAATCTCAAAAACTGATACAGAAAAATATGTTGTTATAGCGATCGCCGACGCTGCTATTCGACGAAGTATTGCAAGAAAATGCGAAAAAGACAGCATAAAATTTCTATCGATCGTTGCTTCCAATCACATCAGAATGGACAGTTGTACTGTTGGCGAGGGAGCTATCTTTTCATCTCATACCGTACTGACAAGCAACATTCAGATCGGCAAGCATTTTCATTGCAACATCTATAGCTACGTGGCTCATGATTGTGTGATTGGCGATTATGTCACTTTTGCACCTGGCGTTAAGTGCAACGGCAACGTCCATATAGACGACAATGCTTATATTGGTACCGGCGCTATCTTAAAGCAGGGCACGTCAGAAAAACCTCTGCGTATCGGAAAGGGAGCGGTCGTTGGCATGGGAGCAGTTGTGACTAAAGATGTAGCGGACGGAGCCATTGTGATCGGTAATCCAGCTATTCCAATGGCGAATTGAACCATATTTGTTAGTTATTGAAAGCGGCTAACGTGATGCTTTCTCCAATGTGAGGCGGATGGCCTTACAATAACCTTGGAGCTGTCCATTAGTGATTGAAGGATGTGTTAAAAACATAACACTGGTCTCTCCAAGTTGTTGGGCTACCGGCAGTGATACTTTGGGACGCCAGTCCGTTCCTTCGAAGGCTTTTTCACGATAAACCTCGCTGCAACTACCCTGAAAAGCAGGATAACCTTGGTCAATGATATCGGCGACAATCCTGTCCCTATTCCAGCCGGTCTTTAGCCCCTCCCTCTTTATATAGCCATATTGTCTGTAGTAGGCATGCGTCATTCCGCTTGGTGGGCTTGGAACACGCAATGCGTTAGGAAAGTGATTCAGTGTATCTTGTATCGCATGCGCATTGCGCGTGCGTAATTGCGTCCACTCCGCGATCCTCCCCAGTTGGATGCGTCCAATAGCGGCTTGCACTTCCAGCATCCGCCAATTTGTACCGAAGCTATCGTGAAGCCAGCGAAAACCCGGTGGATGATCACGGTTGTAAACAGCATCCCAGCTTTTGCCATGGTCTTTGTAAGACCACATCGCTTCCCAGAGCTGCTTGTCATTGGTGGTGACGATGCCGCCCTCACCGCCAGTGGTCATTATCTTGTCCTGGCAAAAAGACCAAGCACCCACATGTCCTATTGAGCCTACCATTCGGCTATCGATTCTCGCCCCATGTGCTTGTGCACAATCCTCAATCACCTGAAGGTTGTGTTCACTCGCAAGCTTCATGATTCCATCCATATCACATGGCCATCCAGCTAAATGGACAGGAATGATTGCTCTGGTTTTATCGGTAATTACCGGTGCAATGGTGCTTGGATTAATGTTACCGCTATTAGCATCCACATCCGCAAAAACCGGACTGGCTCCGGCGTTAACCACACAAGAGATAGAGGCGATAAACGTTCGGGGAGTCACGATCACCTCATCACCGGGGCCGATATTGAGTGCTTTAAGAGCCAGATCGAGCGCAAGCGTTCCATTTGCAACGGCAACGGCACGACTTACTCCGATCCAATCGGCAAATTCGCGTTCGAATGCACGGCCTTCTGTTCCAGTCCAATAATTGACTTTGTTTGAAAGAATGAGATCGGAAATGGCTCGCGCTTCCTCATCCGAGTAGAACGGCCATGGAGCAAAATTGGAAATCATATTAAACGGGCATGCCTTGCATATTTCATGTGATCACTAAGCTGCTGAAAACAATAACTCTAACTCTATAGATATCAACTGATAAGGTTGGATAATATTCCGTCCCTCAACAAGTCTCAGAGGCAGCGTTTCTAGAGCATTGATTGAGCGTAATCATATGCTATGGGCATCCATCAATGCAATCGTTTTTCTTGATTACGATAGGGTTCTAACACGCTATTGAGCAGTAAGACCCAGTCCGAATACCAGTAAGTTCAAATTCATCGTAAGAGTGTCAGTGGTGATTAATTTAAAGTTTAACAGATCGATGTTCAACACCCACGAATTCGACACCGCTCTCGTCTCAGTCAAAAAGGACCTTCTGTGAAAATTTTGAGCGTTTTTGGCACGCGCCCTGAGGCGATAAAGATGGCGCCAGTTGTTAAAGCGTTGGCGGCTGATGAGCGTTTTGATTCCAAGGTGTGCGTCACCGGTCAACATGCTGAAATGCTTGATCAAGTAAATAATTTGTTCGATATACTCCCGGATACTGATCTGAAGATTATGAAAGCGGGACAGGGCTTAACCCACATCACTACTGCAGTTCTTGAAGGCTTAGAGAAGGTGCTGGGCGACTTTCGGCCTGAGTATGTTTTGGTTCATGGGGACACCACTACATCTATGGTAGCGGCGCTGGCAGCATTTTATGCTGGCATCCCAGTCGGCCATGTTGAGGCTGGTTTGCGTACCCATAATATGCTCTCACCTTGGCCGGAAGAGGCCAATCGGCAAATAACCGGGCGGCTCGCAAATCTTCATTTTACGCCTACGAATTTATCGCGCGAAAACTTGCTGCAGGAAAGTGTTTCGGAAGAAAACATCCACGTCACGGGCAATACGGTCATCGATGCTTTGTTCATGACAAGAGCACGACTTGAAAACGATGCCAGCCTGAACGCAAGAATTGCTGAACAATTTTCGTTTCTTGACTTGTCAAAACGACTGATATTGGTCACTGGCCACCGTCGGGAGAATCATGATGGAGGTATTGAGCGGGTGTGCGAAGCGTTGGCAACGCTTAGCCTGCGCAGTGACGTCCAAATTGTGTATCCGGTGCACCTGAATCCCAAAGTCAAAGAGGTCGCGGATAAAGTCCTTGTTGGAGTAGGTAATGTATTCCTAGTTGACCCTTTACCCTACTTGTCCTTTGTATGGATACTAAACGCTTGCCATCTAGTGGTGACAGATTCCGGCGGCTTGCAGGAAGAGGCACCGAGTTTTGGTAAACCCGTGCTTGTAACCCGCGACACCACAGAGCGCCCAGAAGCAATAAATGCCGGTACAGTCAGATTAGTTGGTACAGATACAAAAAGCCTAGTCTCCCACGTAACAGAATTGCTCGACAGTGCTGAAATTTATTCTGGAATGTCGATGGCCCATAATCCTTATGGTGATGGCAAGGCTGCGTCTCGTATCGTGGAAATTCTTGCCGGTATTCATCGTTCAGCTTCAGATTAACTCTAAAATGATTAGGATTTTATATGCGTCATATCTCGGTTCTTGGTCTTGGTTATGTCGGTCTTCCGACCGCTGCGGTATTTGCAGATTCGGGGCTTAGAGTTGTTGGCGTAGATATTGATAGAAAAACCATAGAAACAATTAGCAGCGGTCGTGCGCACATTGTTGAACCAGGTTTGGACGAACTGCTAAAAAAAGTTGTGGGAAATGGAAGTTTGCGCGCTTCAACCGCAGTTGAGGAAAGTGACGTATTCGTTATTGCTGTGCCAACGCCGTTTAAAGAAGGAAACGCGCCGGATCTAAAACATGTTAAAGCGGCTGCGAGTATGATCGCTCCTTTTCTCAAACGTGGCAACTTGATAATATTGGAATCGACGTCTCCAGTGGGGGCAACCGAACAGCTGGCCGCTTGGTTAAGTGAGGCTCGCTCGGACCTAAATGTTCCTAAAATTGATGGCTCTGAAGGTGACATTTACTTGGCATATTGCCCTGAGCGTGTCTTGCCTGGCAAAGTATTGAGGGAGGTTGTTGAAAACGATCGTGTAATCGGTGGAATAACGTCAAAAAGTAGTGAATTGGCAGTGCAATTTTATAACAACGCTGTAAAGGGGCAATGCCATGTCACCAATTCGCGCACAGCGGAATTATGCAAATTGTCAGAAAATTCTTTCCGGGATGTAAATATTGCCTTTGCAAATGAATTGTCCATCATTTCGGCCAAACTGGGCATCGATGTTTACGAACTTATCGCACTCACGAATCGCCATCCACGTGTCAATATTTTGCAACCGGGCACTGGCGTAGGCGGGCATTGCATTGCAGTGGACCCCTGGTTCATTGTCGACGGCGCTCCTAAAGAAGCGCGCATCATTCGTACAGCGCGAGAAGTCAATGATGATAAACCGAAATGGGTAATCGATCAAATTGCAGCTCTTGCCTTAGGATTTGATAATCCTACTGTTGCCTGCATGGGCCTTGCATATAAGCCAAATGTGGATGATCTCCGGGAAAGCCCGTCAATTGAAGTCGTTAAGGGATTGAGCGACCAGGATGTTGGCCAAATTCTAGTATGTGAACCATTTGTGAGCGAACTACCGGAAAGCCTTAAAAAGAGGGGACTAAAAAATCATGATGTTGAAAGTGCTGTTGCGAGTGCCGACATCATCGCCTTTCTAACTGCACATGACCAATTTCACGGCACTTTGCAACAGCTTCAACCGGGTAAGAAAATATTCGATGCCTGCGGTCTTTCTCGTTAAAAAGTTCCTGGTTCGATGCAAATTCTCTACTTCCATCAGCATTTTTCGACGCCTTCAGGATCTGCCGGAACGCGTTCTTATGAGATGGCGCGGCAATTGATTGAGGCTGGGCATCAAGTGACCATGGTTTGTGGATCCAATGTTAGCGGGAAAACTGGTTTAGAGATGCCGTTCATCAACGGTAAAAGAAGAGGAATTGCAAACGGAATTGATATAATTGAGTTTGATCTAACTTATGGAAATAGAGATGGTTTTATAAAGCGAAGTCTGACCTTCATAGCGTTTGCCTGGCAGAGCTCTTTGATTGCATTTCGGGAACCTACGGACATCGTTTTTGCAACAACAACACCGCTTACTGCAGGAATTCCAGGAATAATTGCAAAGTGGTTTCGAAAAAAGCCATTCGTGTTCGAAGTGCGTGATCTTTGGCCAGAGCTCCCTAAAGCTATGGGCGTCATCACTAATCCGTTTGTGTTGTATTCAATGCGGGTTCTGGAATGGGTTAGCTACAAATCGGCTGATCGGCTGGTTGGTCTGAGTCCCGGTATAGTGGATGGAATAGCGCAAGATGTCCATGAAAAGTCCCGTATCGCGCTTATTCCTAACGGATGCGACCTAAAAATGTTCAGTGACAAAAGCAAGTTTTGGCGCCCAAAACAGACATCGGCATCAGACTTTTTAGCGATTTTTGCAGGCACACATGGAAAAGCGAATGGCCTGGGTGCGGTAGTCGATGCGGCGGCTGTGCTAAAAGACCGTGGGGTGACTAACATAAAGCTTGTGCTGGTTGGTGATGGTGCCGAAAAGCCCTTTCTAGCTGAACGTGTGCAGTCTGAAGCATTGGAGCAGATTGTTATATTGCTTGATCAAGTACCCAAAACGCAATTGCCCGGACTAATGGCCTCTGCAGATGTAGGTTTACAAATCTTGGCAAATATTCCGGCATTTTACTACGGGACGTCTCCGAACAAATTTTTTGACTATTTGGCGGCCGGCCTTCCGGTGATTACTAACTACCCTGGATGGGTCGCGGATCTAGTGAAAGAATATGATTGTGGAGTGTCTGTGCCGCCTCAAGATCCAAATGCTTTTGCTGATGCGCTGATACAAATGCGAAATGATCGAGACTTGAGACAAAAAAGCCTGAATGCTAGAACTTTGGGAGAAACTAAGTTCGCACGAGACAAACTTGGAGAGAAATTCGTTAGGTTTATTGTTGAAGATTTTTAAATTTGATAAAAAATATTGTCCCTAACGTGCACTTTCCTTAACGACCATTCAGCAGGTGCCTGAATTACTTGTGATTGTTGTTGCACGACCTCTTAGTCCAGAGATTGATTCTGATCGAACGATCATGGCTGGTGTAATATTGCGGTATTGGTCACATAATACCATGATAGCGCTCATTGCGCGTCTTCACAGCTTATCATGTCAACAGGTTGTTCTCCAAAGCATTCTTGTAAGTAGAAATCACACCTTCTTCCAAAGATCGGGCATTTCTCCAACCGATTTCTCGCAGGCGCGTTGTATCTGCGAGTTTCCGCGGTGTCCCGTCCGGTTTTGATTTATCGAAGATCAGTTCTCCATCGAAGCCTACTATCTGACAGATCAGTGTTGCAAGATCGGCGATGCGGATTTCTTGCCCAGACCCAACATTGATGGGATCGTCAGCCGAATAACGTTTTGTCAAATGGATCACTGCATCAGCCAGATCATCGACGTGCAGAAACTCACGCAGAGGTTTGCCCGAACCCCAAACAATCATCTCCTTTGCATCGCTTAACTTGGCGTTGTGCGCTTTGCGCAAAAGCGCAGGAAGGACATGACTAGCCTTGAGGTCGTAATTATCTCCCGGGCCATAGAGATTGGTCGGTTGAGCAGAAATAAAGTCACTGCCATATTGTTTTCTATAGGCCTGGCAAAGCTTGATCCCAGCAATCTTGGCAATTGCATACCACTCATTCGTCGGCTCCAGTGGACCGGTGAGCAGATAATCTTCTTTTATGGGCTGATCGGCCAATTTTGGATAGATGCATGTTGATCCAAGGAATGCTAGTTTCTTTACTCCGACTTGATGTGCTGCATGGATGATGTTCGATTCGATCATCAGGTTTTCGTATAGAAACTGAGCGGGATAGTTGGTATTTGCCAGAATCCCGCCAACCTTCGCAGCGGCTAGGATCACGACATCCGGACGGTTACTGGTCATCCATTTTTCAACCGACGCTTGTTGGACTAGATCAAGTTCGCTGCGGTCGACCGTAAGAATACTTGCGTTTTCACTTGCTAGTCTGCGAGCGATGGCAGAGCCAACCATACCGCGATGGCCCGCAACGAAGACCCGCTTGCCGTCTAGATCGAAAAGAACTTCGTCGGTCATCAGCCTATCCCTTCGCGCGTTCTTCGTCGAGCCTGCGATATTTTGCTTCACGTTTCACCAATCCCAAGTCAGCTTCCATCATCTCACGGACAAGTTCAGGGAATGAAATGCTCGCTCTCCAGCCAAGTTTTTTTTGTGCTTTGGATGGATCACCGATTAAAAGATCAACTTCGGTCGGCCTGAAATACCGCGGATCAACTTCAACCAGAACACGCCCGGTTGCCTGATCTGTTCCCTTTTCATTAACCCCGCTACCAGACCAGCTAATTGTAATGCCGGCCTCAGAAAAGGCTCTTTCGACAAATTCCCGCACCGCATGTGTTTCTCCGGTGGCAAGAACATAGTCATCCGGTGTGTCCTGTTGTAACATTCTCCACATTCCGTCGACATAGTCACGCGCATGCCCCCAGTCTCTCTTGGAATCAAGATTGCCTAAATGCAGTGTATCTTGTAGCCCCAAACTGATCGCGGCGACTGCGCGGGTGATCTTACGGGTAACGAAAGTTTCGCCCCGGATGGGGCTTTCATGATTGAACAATATGCCATTTGATGCATGTAAACCATAAGCTTCACGATAGTTCACAATAATCCAATAAGCATAAAGCTTAGCGGCCGCATAGGGAGAGCGAGGGTAAAATGGGGTTGTTTCGCTTTGAGGAATCTCTTGAACTTTACCATAGAGCTCTGAAGTGGAAGCTTGATAGAAACGTGTTTTTTCACCAAGCCCTAACAGTCTTATTGCTTCTAGCAATCGAAGTGTTCCGAGAGCATCTGAATTTGCCGTATACTCGGCTGTTTCAAAACTAACTTGGACGTGCGATTGAGCGGCCAAGTTATAGATTTCGTCGGGCTGAGTTTCTTTAACAAGCCGGATCAGGTTGGTCGCATCTGTCATGTCTCCGTAGTGCAAAGTCATTCGCACATCGCTCTCGTGTGGATCCTGATAAAGATGGTCGATCCGGCCCGTATTAAAACTGGAGGACCGGCGCTTGACGCCGTGTACCTCATAGCCTTTGGAAAGAAGAAGTTCGGCCAGATACGCTCCGTCCTGACCTGTAATCCCGGTAATCAAAGCGGTTTTCGTCATCATGTATTCCTGCTTTTAGGCACTAAAGATAGTTGGTGGGGGTTGTGTCATTCCGTGATTTTCGCTGCTCGAGACGAGCAACGCATAGCGCATACGCGAAATGTTTAGAGAGTAAAAGTGACTTTGTTTCGAGGATTTCTCTTTTTGATGAAAATGGGATTCTCGGCTTTTTTAAACCCGCTGATGCCTCATCTGTGTCTGAGAATAAGTTTTAACGTATCACGCTTCATTGCAATGGTGGTTGCTGCCAACACGGCTATCAGCATTCCAACAATAGCCAGCCGCGCAGGTAAGTCTGCGGCGAGCAAAACCCTATTGTCGAGCACATAAATGACAGCGCCCAGGGAGACAACAAGAGTGGCCAATAGAAATTCCTTCACTAGATCCATCGGCAACAGTGACAACCGGATCAAGTAACGGACACGAATCACAAGATAAATCTCTCCAATAACAAGGCTTAGTCCTGTCCCTATCGGCACTAACCAAATGGAATCTAGAATAATCGCGGCGCAAGAGAAAGCGGCCGACCCGAAAGAAATAATCATCGCGCTTTCGAGGTTTGGTCGATTGTTCCCAACCCCGATACAGTAAAAATACGGCCCAACCGCACAAATGGAGATCGCCCAACCGATCCCTAGAGAAAGCGAAACCAGTACATAGAAGTCCACAGGACCATTCAGCAGGATTTCTCCGCTGAGTGGGAGAAAAGCAATAACAAACGCAAACGAAAGCGCTGCCATAGGTATAGAAACCAACAGCAAATTACTAAGCAGAATTGTAGGCTTAGCGATATCTCGATTTTCGCTGTTTCGGGAAAAAACCCCTCCGAGGAAAGCCATCGGTCGGATAAAAAGTTCCTTGGTAAAGCCGGTAATCCTGGCCGCGACCTCGTATTGCCCTACTATAACTAGAGATCCGGACATAGTAAGTGCAACCTTTGCTAGCGGTTCGAACAGGATTAGGATGATTGAGGACGTCTGAAAGCTAAGTGAAATTCCCAACATTTCCTTTAGTTGGTTTCGGCCAAACCAGCGTGGCAAAAAATGCAAACCTGGAAGAGTGCTCCAAACCATCGCGTGTGCGGAGACGGTGAGGATAATTTCAACCAGTAATCTTGCAACAATAACACCATATAGACCAAGCTCTACAATGCCGAAATAGGCGAGCGGGGGGAGTAACATATAAGATCCGGTACGCAAGAATTGCACCGGCGCAAAATGGTCCAGCCCGTTTAGCGCGTTGATTGGAACCTTGCCGACGCCGATCACAGCAGCAGTTAAAAACACGATAGGCAAGCATTGATGTAGTTTAGCAACTAAGTCTGCATTTGGCATCTGTGACTCGAGAAAAAGGTTGGCTGGCCAGTAAGTTAGGACAACAAAAGTAAGAGTCACGGCAATCGCGGTCCATAGGGCAGTACTATAGTAGTGGCTAAACCCTTTTCTTTGAGGACTATCGGGGCGTTGGGAAAAGAATACCATGCTGGTGCCAATACCAAATTCGGTCAATGACAATATGGTTAGACTACCGATCAATAAGGAATAAAGCCCCAATTCCTCGAGCCCCAAACGATCGCTGATGGACCAGAGTACAAAAAAAATTGATGCGCTTTGGGTGATCAGGGCGGCAAGCCCGGCAGGGACATTCAGCCCGGCCCACCGTCCCGGTTGTAGCGCCACGTCAATCGACGCCTTTTCGCAAGCATAAGATATCGCATTGATAGGGACGGAAAGGCGAGTCAAATACCGATGGTTCTAGATCTCTAACTTCGAACCCGCGTGAGTCCAAAAAACTCAGCATCTCAAAAAGGCGCGGTTCATCCTTGTACACTGGACGCAGAGATACTTCCAGAAACAGCATTTGAATCTGGTCCAAAATTTCTCCACTCCCTTCAAGAACCTGTTTCTCAAACCCTTGAGTATCAATCTTCAATAGGCATTTTTCAGGTACCAGATCCAACTCTTTAGCAACGTCATCTAGGCGCCGAATACTAACCTTCTCCTGAGAGATTGAGGTTATCGAGAACGAATCTTTCAACAACGGTTCAAATTCAAGTAGGCTGCTCGAAGCTCCATGATTGGAAGCTACATTCATAACAGGCTCGGTATTTTCTTCCCCTAAACCAAACTGGAACGCTTCATGTGAAGGGTCTTTCGTTGTTAGGCGGTGCAACGATTCGAAAGGTTCCAAGAGGGGCTCAAATGATAGTATCTTACCTCTCCAGCCGAGTGCGCGGACGCGAGACGCAAACTGACCGTGATTGGCTCCGACATCAATGACTGTATGAAGGTCCATCTTTATTGCGCGCTGGACGCAGCGGGTTTCTAAAGGTGGATGGCGCATTAATAGCGAATGAAACTTCGATTTGATGGCAGCGCGCTGCCCTGCACTTAAAATATACCGAAGCATTAATCGACAACCCTGTTGCGCACATACCAAGCATCAAACGCTGAATGCTCCTTCAGAACTCGGCTGTACCCCCATGGTTTGAGCAAGGCATCGAGAGCGTCGATCTTCTCTTGGATATAGTTATGCTCCACAGCAATAAGCTGAAATTTCGGTCCGGTTTCAAAGGGGTATGCTGATAAAATGTCGACTTCACTACCCTCGGTATCAACACTGAGGAAATCGATCTCGTCGGGCGCGTTATTCCGTTCTAGAAGGTCAATCAGCGATATTGTTTGGACCGAAATCGTGCGCATGATACTGCGACTGTGTCGGTCGGACTGTGCAGTGTCAGTCACTCCAGCAAGCTCCGCATTTTCGGCAATCTGGAAATGTAAAGTTTGACCGGTTTCCTTCCAAACACAATCCTCGACGATTGTAGAGCCGGGACGATTAGAACGCAAAGACTGATGCCAATCCGGATTGGGTTCGGCTAGAATTCCACTCCAACCATATTTCTTTTCAAGGAGATAGCTGTTACTCTTTTCCAAACCGTCGGTTGCACCAAATTCGACAAAAAAGCCGCCCTGTTTGCTATCGAGCTCTGAGAGGGCCCAGATGTCCTGAAAAAGCTGTGCTCGGCTATCGGGCCAATCTTTAGCCATCTGTGACAAGAATGGCGGCCGGAGTTCTTCATCACCCCGATTCTGCCAAACGCGAGCAGCGCGCGACAGAAGGAACATCGTCGCCCGATCCGCTATCGAACTCTTGATAGGTGCGGGCAAAAGATGTGTGCGCCCATATGCTGGGCTCGCTGTCGGCTGTGATTTTATTGAACGTTCTATCAAGCGACGTCGCCTGTCCCCGCGAAAGAGAAACGAAATATTAAAATAGAACAGGGAGATAAAATTATTCATTTTTATTATGATTCCAAATAAACTTTGATCTTCGAAAAATCTCTAGCTGGCAATTTTGAGAATTTTTTCCAATATAAGAGTGGATAGAGATGCCAGCCGAGCAATTTGAATCCGATAAAACGTGAAACATACAGCGGAGCTTTGTACCACGGTTTGTCATTCAGGATGGCGCGCAATGCTTTGAAGGATTGACCCGCTGAGACGCCATCTAAAGCAAAAATAGAATGGGGTACGTCAACAAATTTCAAGGGTTTGTTTCCGACCACACGTATCATCCAGCGACTATCAGCATCAATCATGCGATCATCTTCGAAGGCAATCCTTTTTGCATCGGGCACGCGAAACAGAAATGCGCCGTGTAGTGGTAGTCGTTGCAAGCCGGTGCCAGCGTGCAAAGGTGTCCGGTTAAAAGCGTAGGGTCCTGCAACTATAATCGCGTTAAATCCATATGTTTCATTCGGATCCAATTCGCTAAGATGTTGCACAGCATCCCAATGTTGGCAGTCTCCGCTATTTAAGAAAACTGCATGATCTTCATTTTCAAGCGCATTCAAACCACAATTCATGGCTCGGTAAATTCCCCGTTTAGTTTCTATGACAAGTGTGTCACCTGCGATCATGTTTTCCTTAATGATAGCTTGATGGGCATTGTAGGATCCACCATCAACAATAATCCAACGGAATTTAAGCCCTGCCGCCCTTGATCTGGCTAAGCTTTGTGCGGTCCGTTGGAATTCTTGTGAATTGTTGAATGTCAGAGTTATGATCGCAATTTGGCTCATAAAGGTCTTTTTCGGACGCCAATCTCTCGCTTTTTTGAATACTTGGTGGTTTTATGAGGTCTACGCCTTGTCTGCGATCGTTTTGTTCGATGTTCTCTAGACCTATAGGCCTCAAAAGCAAAGTGAAATGCAACGATGAGTATAGGAAAATTGTCGCGCATGTCGCCTGAAAACAACGGGCCGGCGACGATTCCTAGTAAGTAAAGATTGTTGGGTTGGCTAATGATTTTGGTCAAGCAGTAGACCATTACAACGGTTATAAACGTACCAAACCCTATGCCGTGGTATGCAAATGCTTCCACCAGTATAGAATGGGGATAGCTACCAAATATTGTGTAAAGATCAGCGATTGTATAGTTGTCGCCAAAAATGATTCTAGGGCTCATCAAATCTCTGATCATCAGCAGTCGGAAAGACTCAGAAGCATTCGATATACTGAGATTGATTCCCAGCTCGCCAAGCAATGTGAAAACCTGCTGAAGGTTGGAAACCGACACAACCAAGATGATTGTAGAAACTGGTAAAATCAAAGACCGAAGTTTTGGAGCGAAAATATTAGTCAGAAAGATACCCAGCATAGCCAAATAGAGAATTTGACCGGCACGTGAATCGACCACATTTATTAGCCAAAATGCGATTCCGCTTATGACAATAAAACCAGCCCAATGACGTTGTTTTATGCACCCCCAAGCGATAAGGCCATACCACAATAATACGATCCGATAGAGTACATTGGCCCCGAATAGGGCAGTTACTTGGTTCTCATTCTGGAAAAAAGGATACAAACCGGCAAACATAAGCGTACCAGTGATCACATAGTTACCAAGTGGCTGGTTGTCAGCCTCCCTCAAAAAGTAAAGCAGCGGCCAAGAAACTAGCATCAGCAGCGGCCAGATATAATAGTCATCATATGAAGCCACGAAGGTGGATTCATCAAGGAGCAATATCACCAATCCAAACGCCAAAATGGCTAACAGTGGTCCGCCAAATTTTGCCCGCACTTGCCCGACCGCTGCCAAAATTATGTGGCAAGAGAGCGAAAGCGGAAAGGCAACATAAATGCCGGCCGCGATGGAGTTAGTAGCAAAAAAAAGGAGCATGAACGGCATAATCATGATTGCCCAATAATTTGCTACTCCGAGCAGCGGTAACGGTGCGCGCGGCGGTTGCTGCTTAGTCATAGATACTGATCTGGTCATATTAGACTAGTCTTTCTATGCATGACTTTTTGCGGCACATAGGCGATTAACCTGATTAATAGACTCAGAAATAAAGTAATCTGTCGTAGCGGTAAAGGCATTATATAGGATACTTGCACCGTAGATTGAAATCACAAAAAGTTGATCAAATTTTATTGAGTCTTGTTTGACCGTGATGGCCATGAAAATCTCGATTTCAAAAACTGTCACCAATATCTTTCGTATTTAAGGCGAAGGTCCATGTGTGAACTCACCTTCAGATGCAACAGCTTTTTTTGAATGGTCCTGTGCTATGCCCAACATTACAGTTTTGTCCGGATTTGCCGCCACACCTTTGGATCGGAGTCCAATGTTGTCGGTTAGCAGACCTAACTTTTCTAGAGTGAGTGTCCCTGGGGCAAAGCCTTCTCTGAGATAATTTGGAAAAACCGACACCGCGATTTTATAAACTCTGTCTAGGGTAACAAAAAATTTGTTTCCCGCTATTTTCTAGCCTGGCCCTCATTTTTTTGCGCACTGTGTTCGGTTTGCTAACGGCTCAATTCCAACAATCCAATATCTGTATACTGGACAGATGTCGCTTAAGAATCAACTGTGGGCCTACGCTATCGAAGTCTAAACTCCTGATAAACATAGCCTCCGTCATATATTTTCGTTTCCGTGCATGAAATTTCTGTGTCGCATGACATCTCACCAAACAGTTTTGTGCCCTCACCCAATAGGATGGGCGCGCGTTTCAAACGTATGATGTCAATTTCATTGTCGGCCATTAGAGCACCCGCAAACGCACCTCCACCACAGAGGTAGATCGGACCATCTTGATTCTGGCGCAACTCCTGCAGAAGCGCTCGCTGATTGTCGCGCACGATCTGGACTTCCCGATCCGCCGGAAGGTCCAATGTCTGAGAAAATATGTACGTTGTGAGATGCGGATATGGATTTTGGCCGGGCTCGAGGCCGTATCGATATCCAAATTCATAGGTTTTGCGACCCATGATCGCACAGGAATAGGTAGACAGTCGCTGACCATAGTCTTCAACGACTGGGCCTTCATGGGCAAATTTGGTTATATCTTCGTCGGGGCCAGCGATGAGACAATCAATGGATACAGCAACGTCGTAGATAATGGGTTGCATGAAAAGCTCCAATCTTGAGGGAGGGAACGGAGGCAGGTCCTAGTCGATTCAGTCTGATCTGAAGGATATGGAAAAGTGAGGAAAACAACAACTGCTAACCAATTTGCGAGAGTATCAGGACCACAAGGACCAAGTAGAGCGCCAATAGGGTGCTGGTCACGCGTCGGTTTCGCGATTTCTGCAAATGGTAATGCAAAGACTGGAATAATAACCGATTAGATGCCTCCTTCGATCGGCATTTCAAGCCGAATTCCTTCGGCTTCTCACTGATTTGGTGAGCCCCTTCCATTTCTGAGTCTGGAATATATGCGGCATCGGGATGTGATGGAAACGGCTGCGGCCGATTGCGAGACACAGTTTTTATGGCGGTGGTTTCCGTCTGATTTGTACCCAGGTTGGAAGGCTGCGGAATGTCGTCACGTTCATCTACCGAAATCCAATATTGCGACATTAACGATATCCTCCAATGGTAAGTTGGGAAATTCCAAAAAACTAAAACGACAAAGATGTTGAGTGCTTAGAATGCTTTACTATTGTTGAATTGATGCAAGAACCGGCAATGACGCAACGTCGCCTTGCACAAATGCCACTTGGTGGGTGGTAGATACCTTATCCAAATTTCAAGCCCATATCTTTGCATGGTGAATTTGCAGTTTTGCGGGTTCATTGTTGAGAGTGGCTACAGTATTTTAGTCAAAATGGGCGTGATCGGGCGCCAGAATACTCCTTTGCGCCTTTGTACATAACGCCTCGTGGCCTGGAGGTTGAAAGGCCATCATGATGTGTTGGAGAACTTAATTTCATGGACCATCTATCGAAATTCGAGAATTTTCTTACGGTGGCAGAGATTGATATTGTCCGGAGAAGTTTTCTGAACCTGGGCGATGAAAACGCGCGCGCCGGCGAACTTTTCTATCAACAGCTTTTCGACGATAAGCCCGAACTAAAAAGTCTATTCTTGAGTGATATTTCGGTTCAATCTGAGAAACTGACGAACATGCTTGGTATGATTGTCTCACAGATTCACAATATGCCAGAGTTGCTGCCTATGCTGGCTGACCTTGCGCGGCGTCATCTGGGATATGGGGTGGAGGCAGAGCATTATAGAGATGTGGGTGATGCGCTCATTAGTACGATCCGCGACGTTTTAGGCCCCAAGTTCGGACCTGATGTCGAAGCAGCCTGGACAAAGGCCTATGAGGGTATTGCCTTGACGATGATCCAATGCTGTTATGGCAGAGCTGGTATCGAAAAATATGAGATGGCCCGCACGCATGATTAGCTGAACATCGAACCGGGACCGGTCAAGACCGTTCAAGCAGGACTCTGGAAACAACAGGTAACTCGTCGAGTATTTCTCATATATTATAATTTGAACTGTAAGTTATGGGCGATAACTATCTGAAATTCAGTGAAATATGTCAGTACACGGCCGATAGCAGACTTATCATTTAGCAAGACCATTAGGAACTGCTTCAGGCCCGGTCGCGCCAGACTCTGAGAAAGTCGCGACATTGTTGTCGGGAAACCAAGCCGCCAGGCCAAATCGAACTGAGTTTTCTTGCCGACTCTCCTTACTGCCAACTCTCCAATGCCCACTTTTGCCCCAAAAGATGGACATTGAAGAGTCCGGTGACGAATGCAGTGAGGCAAATGTGAGAACAAGCCTCAATTGATAGTCATCAAGCTAGGCAGCGGCATAGCCTATATCGGGTTGGGTCAGAACCCGCAAAAGCGCATATTTGCAATGCAGCCATGTGGGTTCGCGATGTTTCTTGCCGTCGTTAAAGCCTCTAATTCAGAGCTGGCTGAATAGACTGCGCGCGCAAGCATTCACCCATTTTCTGTCCACAGTTACCCGGCCTGGAAAATATGAACTTTGACCATGATGGGTATCGGCCGGTTAACAATAGGGACTTTTTGATGTCTAATCTTCGGTTGGTTATTTGTGCAGCTCTTGCCGCAACGGGGCTTGTCTTTTTTAGCGGTAATTTGCAGGCTGAAACTGGCGTTAGAGAATGTCTTTTGACACCGAGTAACACCTGCGTGGATAGGTTAAACACACGCTTGAACGATCTTGAAACGGGTATGCAGAATACCAGTGTGCAATCTCTGTTAAAGCTTAGGCGCGTTTCAGCACTGGTATTTTGGCGCAAGTTTGATCTGGCCGAGGCCATCGTCAATGCCATACCAACGGACGCACGAAATACCATTTTGAAGGATTCGGCGCTTGTCGCAATTGTTTCGGTATCCCACGAAGATCCACCAGGTCGAGCTCGGCGTTTGCTGGCCCAGATTGAATCTGCGGAATATTATGAGATTGCTCGAGCCAATTATATTGCCAATCTGGCGCGTGCTTCCGATCCGGAAACAGCGCTACAAGCGCTTGCGGCCACTAATCGTCCGAATAAGCCGCTTAAATATGTGGCTGTAGGTGAACTCTCGCAGGGATTGGCTTTGGATGGCCGGCTCCAAGAAGCCGTCGCGCTTATCCGAAACGGGACTGGGAATGATGAGGGTCGGGAAGGAAGCTACCTGTCATTTCTTGTTATCAATGAACTTGATCAAGGCCGGATAACCAATGCCGAGAAGCTCTTGACTGACATTAGAGACCCGTTCTGGAAAGCTATCGCCCGAAGTGAGATTGCGGGAGCACTGGCCAAAACCGGAAAGATGGCAGAGGCGGAGAAATGGTTCCATCAAGCACAAAGGGAGATGGCGAATCTAGAGCAGCCAGATCGCCGCTTCCGCGTGTTCGAGACTTTCGCGCGCTCTGCTGTGACTGGACAGAGACTGGACCTGGCGGCCAACGCAGTCGGTGGTGTTGGTAACTTTCCCATAGACCAAGCAACTGCACTAAGCAGGATCGTAGAGATCGCGGCAGGAAAAGTAACCCAGTCGGAATGGAGGCCGATCGCTGATCGGGCGATTTCCTTACTAATGAAACTCGAAGTCTCCTCTGAAGCAACGCGTATTAGACGGGATAGCGGCTGGAGCCGTCTGGCCGACGCAGTAGCGATGGCAGGGGATCCAAAATTAGCAGCACGCCTAACAAAGAAAATCTCTGACAAAAAATGGCAGGATCATAATCTCGCCCAAATCGTCAGGACATCAACGCACAGTTCGCAGTTTCAGGAGGCGCTTGATCTGCTGGAGCTTCAGACGGATTGGGACAAACGCGTTCAAGGATATATTTCCCTTGCCCAAGTGGCGGAAAACTCCGGGCATAAAGATTTGGCCAAGGAATCGCTTGTGACCGCCATTGGACTGATCGAGGGGCCTGAGTTTGTTCCCGTAAATGAAACGACAATCAGCCATTTAGCAAGATATGAATCGCGGGCCGGTCAGTATGAGCGCGCCGAGATGCGGCTAAGGCACGTGAAAGACAAAGAGCTTCAGATTCGCGGCCGGATATTCAATCTCGATATGGCGGCAACACATGGTTCCAAAGATGATTATGATAGGTATTTTGCGATCGCCCGCGAAGCCATTGAAACGATAGAATCCACAGATAGGCAGGTTCTTTTTTTGCAGATTCTCGCATCTCAACTTATCTCTGTGGGGAAAACCCAACCCGCTCTTGAGTTCGGCAGATCAATTGAGAAGGGTTGCGCCCGGGATAGATTTTTGGAAAGCACGGCATCGCTGATGGTTGACCATCAGCTCTTTTCTCCAGCCCAAAAACTTATCTCCGAAATCTCAGATCCTGTAAAACGCGCTGCTCAAGAACATCAAATGGTCTTAAATGCTTTGCGATTATCACTTGCCAGGTGAACCGTCGAAACAGGCAAAGTCTGGCTTGTAAGAGCTGTGTCTCGGAGCAACGAATAGTTTCTTGTCGGCATCCAATAATCTCTGACGCAGTTGATTTGCAAAAACCCATGCACTGTCGGTGAGCATATCCCCAGATGATCAGAAATATTCTGGATTTCCGGAGACGATTTTTGTTATCGTTCCTGCCGACTTCCCGTTTCCATCTAGATAAACAAATGCGCCCAAATGCTCAGCCAAGTTGTAGTTATCATTTAGACCATTGTGCCAAATAACGTCGTAACCGACGTCCTTTATAGCCAACGAACCGCTAACTATTTTGGAGTCTGGTCTTTTCACATGGACTTCGGTGTCGCTGGGATAATAGACTGAAGCCTGTTTGCGGCCTCCGACATCAATATAGTGGGTATGCCCGACCATCAATTCTGATAATATTTCCCGCTCAAACAGGATCATCGTATTTCTCCCTTCGTCATTTGCTATCGTGTTTTTCGACGCGAGCCAAAGATGCGGTTCAAAACCTGATTCCCGCAACAGTGCGGGATCAGCATATCGTTTTCCTCTCCGCATACTTACATTATACGCCCCAATTTCTGGGCAAAATAGGACAAAAAAGCAGATAACCGGAAACCATATGAGTATTCATGCGTGGATGTTGAATCTCAAGTTCTGGCGCTTTGCGAGAAATGTGCCGGATGCCGATATCGCGGTTTAGAAAAAATCACTCTGAGCAAAAGGCTATCCTGCTTTATGCTGGGTCGCTCAGCTTGTTTAAAACAGAATAAGGATCCGGGATGCTTCGGATGGTTCCAGTCTCGGAGCTCGGGTATCAACCTGGCTTTTAGCTTTGGATAGTGAGGCACCTTTTTGACTTTTCAAACACTGCTTCCAGATGTTCTAAACCTTTTTGGGTTAGAAAAGCATGATCTTCGCCATCATCGGAATGACCGTGCTCCAAATAGAGAAGCCCGTCTTTCATGAGCATATCAATGTAGCGCAGTGCATTTGTGGTGGTGCTGACAGGATCATTTTCATGCATTGAAATTTTCACGATTCGGTTCATTTTATGCGCTGTGTAAAGCTCCAGCAGAATGTCCCAGCTATCGACGCAAAAATACTGAGCAGGGAAAGAGCGGCTGCATTCACGTCGAAGGTTTAGTGCCAATCGGGCGACACTGAGTCGCTCTAACCTCGCTGCCGATTGGTGGCATTCAATACGTTTAAGTCGTTTTTCCATTCTATCTAAGGTCGCTATGAGATCGGTTGCAGTTTGTTTCATATGCTCTGGCTCCGCAGCGATTTGAGGCTTGTTTATTTGGGTTTTGGAGAATTGTTATGTTGAATTGGATTCATCGTATCTTGCTAGAAACTCTGAATAATAGTCAGCGGGGACCGGAGTGCTTCGAACCTCCGGTCCCCGCCTATCCTGAGAAGCCTGCGACCCTACGGGAATTGCTTTCTCAGAAATCTTTGAATCATCTAAATCAAGCCACTAGAACTGCACTTTCAATCCGCCGCGTCCGCCAATGCCGGTATAGTCGCCGCTGACATCAGCATTGCCTTCAATGAAGCCAGTGACGCCTCCCTGCGTGGCAATGCTTAGGCCCAGTTCCAACCGCCCGAACGTCCTGGACAATCGGTTGTCAATTTCGATGGAGCTGTCACCACTGGTAAATGCTAATCCATCACCTGTTTGTTTTTGTTGCACCGCTTGCCCACCGAGATAGTAGGTCATGTTATTGCCGCCCCAGATCGTCGCCTCTCCGCCAAGTCTGGCCCCGGCCATAGCGCGTACACCATCAAATTCATCAAAAGCGATTTCGGCTCCAAGTGCGGAAAAATCATCCAGACTGGCGCGTTGATATTCGAAGCTGGTAAGCGGCTGGACGAAAAACTTCTCGTCACCAAAGCGATAGCCGGCTTCAAGCCTTACGCCATAGGCAGAACCATCAAGATCCGCAGTATAGCCCGCCGATCGCGCCCTGACATCAGCTGCAATAAAGTCGTATTTGGCTAGTGCGTTGGCAAAGAAGCGATCGCTTTTCAGGCCGGCATAAACACCAATGTTAAAGGCGTCGTATCGGACATTATCAGCGGTTCCATCAAAGCCCAGATTTGAATTCAAATAACCAGCTGTGAGACCAAATAACCCGCCATCGCCAGTCACTCCGGAACCAAATTCATAGCCAGCCTGAAGCCCGAAATAATCCTGCTCATAATTTACCGCGACCGGTTCTGTCAGGCCGCCTTCGCCAAATTCGAAACTGTCATCCTGATTGGTGACGGTGCCATATATCTGCATCCATGCTGGAGAAGCGGAACTATCTGTTGGAGTCGCCATATGAGCGGCCCAGGCATCGGCAGAGCGATACCAGAGTGATTGCGCCCCTTCGACAAATTTCAGTGTCTGGAATACGGGCGTGCCGATCGTATTGGTAAGATAGAAGTCATTGTCGGGCGCCTCGTAAAATACGGAATAGGCAAAGAAACCTATGGTAGCGCCAGGCTCATCAAGCGCAAAGGCGTCCTCGTTTGTTCCGGCTCCGGCATCGACAACCAGGACCCTGTTACCAAAATTCGGACTGGTGCTAATGTCGTTAATGGCAAATGTCGTGTTGCCTGTTGCGGTGCCCGCAACCACCAAAACATCTGCCGAACCTGTTCCATCGAAACTAACATCGAGACCGAAACTGCCATCACCGCTGCCAGCATAGTCACCCCAAATGGTCAGACTGTTGCCAACCATATCATTTCGCATCTCGATCAGGCCGTTATTTACGAACTGCTCAAGGCCGGTGAAAGCGATGATCCCGCCAACGGACACTGTACCTTCATTGGTAAAAAGGTCGGTGCCGGTGCCAAAGTCGCTGTCCAGCGTCGCATTGAACAGGCCGGTATTTAAAGTGATATCGTCAAAGGCACTTAACTGCACACGGCCGTTAACCGTGCCGCTATTGGTCAGCTGTGTCACACCGCCAATGGCTTCCAGAGCAAAGCCCGCACCGCTTTCCAGCGTGCCGCTATTGTTGACTGCAATAGACGAGCCGGTAGTAACTGCAGTGATCGCGTTGCCGGTACCCCCTGCAACTGTGCCGCTGGTGGTAACAGAGGCAGCTTCAGTTCCTTCCTGCAGCACGTTAATGCCATCCACGCCGCCACTCACATCAGCTGCCGTGACCGATAGAGACGTGCCAGCGGCGGAGTTAACCGCATCAATCCCATCGGCTTCAGTCCCGCTTACCGAGCCAGTCGCGCTTATGTCCAGTGCGCCGGTGCCGAAATTTCTGGCAAATATCCCGTTGGCCTGACCCGCGGTATCTGCTGCCGCGATTGTGAGCGACGTACCAAAGGCGGAGTTATAGGCATCAATACCTTCATCTGAATGTCCGTTCGCCGTGCCAGTCGACGTGATGCTGAGCGCGCCATCACCTCTGTTCCTTGCAAATAGACCGTTTACACCGCCGTCCGTGTTGACTGCGTTGACCGTAAGACTGGTGCCGTTTGTGGAGTTATATGCCTCAATACCATCGCCAGCATCCCCGCTAGCGCTACCTGTTGAATTGATCGCCAGCGCGCCATCGCCATCATTGTCAGCGAAAATGCCGTTATCGGAGCCGGTCGCTACATTGCTGGTAATGGTCAGATCAGTGGTGCCCGCATTGTTTATGGCATTAATCCCGTTCCCGGCCTGACCAATGGCCGTGCCCAGCGCAATGATCGTCAGCGATCCGCCGAAGTTATCGGCGTCTATACCATCCGTCGCACCGGTTGTGGTTGTACCCGTTTCCTGATCAATCTCCATCGAAGCAGAGACATCATTGGCGCTATTATAAGCGAAGATACCGGCCGCGCCTTGACCTGTAACATCACCGGTGACGCTGACGGTCAAGCCAGCGCTGCCGAAATTTTCCGCGCGCACGCCAATTTGTCCGCCGGTAACATCTGCTGCTGTTATTGATAGCGAAGTACCATTGGCTGTGTTGAAAGCGAAAATACCATCGGAAGCAGTCCCAGTCGTGGCGCCTGTCGACGTGACCGTCAGCGCGCCTTCGCCATCGTTATACGCGAAAATGCCGTTGCTGGCGCCAGTGGCAACATTGCTGATGACCGTAAGGTCAGTTCCATCAAAAGAGTTCTGCGCAGTAATACCATTTAGCAGCCCTCCTGACGCCGCGCCACTTGACGTAACCGTGAGCGCCCCCTGTCCATTGTGGTCGGCGAAAATACCGTTATTGGCGCCGGTCGCCACGTTGCTGGTGATCGTCATGTCGGTACCAGTCGCAGTATTCTGGGAGTAAATGCCATCAACAGAAGTACCGATCGCCGTGCCAGTTGAATCGATCGTAAGCGCACCGTTGCCCTCGTTAAGAGCGTAAATGCCATGGTCAGCACCATCTGTGTCCGCTGCCGTCACCGCCAGATCGGTGCCATTCGGTGAATTTCGTGCGTAAATGCCGTCAGAACCGGCGCCGATCGCTGCGCCCGTTGAATTGACCGTAAGCGCGCCTTGGCCCCCGTTAAGAGCTTGAATGCCATTTTCGCCGCCGCTTGTATCGGCGGCATTCACGGTCAGCGCCGTACCATAGACAGAGTTAAACGCAGAAGTACCACTTCCAACCTCCCCGGTCGTCGTCCCGGTGGTGGTGATCGTCAGCGCGCCGGTCCCAAGATTAAGCGCGGCAACACCGATCAGATTGCCAGTCGCCACATTGCTGGTAATTGTCAAATCGGTGGCGCCCAATCCATTGGTTGCGAATATCCCTGAAACGGCCTCACCCTCGGCCGTACCTGTCGAATTAATGGTCAACGCGCCAGTGCCATCATTATCCGCATTGATGCCATTAATGCCACCAAGGCTATCCGCCGCATTGATCGTCAGATCTGTACTATTGCTAGAGTTGATGGCCTCAATACCATAAAAATTGGTACCGGTTGCTGTGCCGGTTGAGGTGATGGTCAAGGCGCCTACGCCTTCATTATAGGCAGAAATACCGTTCTGCCCGCCGCTGGTGTCCACGGCACTGATGATCATATCACCACCGACGGGCTCATTTTGGGCGTTGATCCCGTCAAAGGCGTCGCCGTTTGCCATGCCGGTCGATGTCACGGTCAGTACGCCAGTGCCGCCGTTATAGGCTCTGATACCCATGTTGGCTCCGTCCGCAACGTCACTGGTGATCGTTAGATCAGTGGTGCCCGGACGATTGAAGGCGTTAATGCCATCTCCTGCCTGGCCCTCCACAGTCCCCAGCGCGCTAATGGTCATCGCACCACTGAGATTAATTGCGTCAATACCGGCGACCGCGCCGGTGATGGTCGTCCCCGCATCCTGATTTATTTGCAACATGCCAGACAGGTCATTGACGCTGTTATAGGCGTAAATGCCATCATCGCCCTGGCCGGTAATGTCGCCAGTAGTGCTGATGGTCAGGCCCGCGCTACCGTCATTTGTGGCGACTATTCCATAGGTTCCCCCTATAACGTCCGCTGCCGTGATCGACAGGGAAGTACTATTGGTGGAGTTCAATGCCAAAATACCGACTTCGGTAGTTCCGGTTGTCGTGCCGGTTGTATTAATAGTCAGCGCCCCTCTACCCTCGTTAAGAGCCTGAATGCCATATTCTCCGCCGGTTGCTATGTTGCTGTTGACCGTTAGGTCGCTTGCACTGCCAAAGTTACGCGCGAAAATGCCATCAGCGGTGTCGCCGTCAGCGGTGCCGGTGGACGTCACGGTCAAGGCAAGCGTGCCTTCGTTGATTGCGAGAATACCGTTTTCGCCACCCATGGTCTCGACCGCATTGACAGTCAGATATGTTCCAGCATTATATGCATCAATGCCATCGTAAAACTCTCCAACAGCCATGCCGGTAGACGTGACTGTTATCCCGCCATCCCCTTCTTGAGTGGCGTAAATGCCGTCATTGGCACCGATCGCCACGTTGCTTGTGATGGAAAGGTTCAAGGTATCCGTTTCGTTCTGGGCGCTAATTCCGTTCCCCGAGATACCGGTAACAATGCCGTTAGATACCAGAGACAAGGAACCGCCAACTTCATTGTCAATACTGATACCATTTTGTTGTCCGGTTATAGCCGCAGCCTCTGCATCATCGAATGATGCGCCGTCTACGCCGTTAATTGTCAACGCATTGTCGACCGCCGTCGTTATGCCGAACCCGGCTTCTGTGGTAACTGTGACCGGTGTACCGCCGAGTATCTGTGTTGTATCTGCAGCTGCATCAGCAGGACCAGAGCAGACAAAAACACCGGAACCGGGAGCAGTTTCGGTACATGTACCCGCCATCGCAGGCGCCGTTCCAAGCATTCCGGTACCGAACAGCAATGCCGTACCAACGGCCGCGGCCGATACTGTCAAACGGAGCTGGCCTGTCTGTGGGACTATGCTGGCGGTGCCGCCCTTCCATTCTACGAGACGTCCCCCGCGATTGAGGAGGCGTATCGGTGATATGTCTGAAATCAAGTCAAAACGGGGCATTGGATTTTCCTTGCTGAATATTGATTTTTTTGAGTGTGAAAAGTCCGGTTGCGGGCGTCAGTCGCTAACGGCTCTCGGTTTATGGTTGGTGGTGAAATTGGCGAATGCGGCCGTGCACAATCTGCGCACCCTTTGGACAGTGATGGGCTTCCGGCGACGCAAGATTGCGAATTTTTTGATTCGGTTCCAACAATATGAAACCAATTGATGCGAACCGGTGCGTTAAACTGATCGCCTGATCCTGAATGCCTATGGAGCTAACCGCATTTGGGTTTCCCCTGAGATGGTTTTTCAACGAAGCTTTGATCATGAAAATGCTTTCTGTTTCTATTCCCATTTGCCGCTGCCTCATTCATCCACTCGATTTTCGCCGCCGTCTATCGACAGGCTCGCAATGCGAGTGTGCAATTATGCAGGTACTGCAGTGATCACCAGAAAAGGTATTAATATGAATGGATTAGCGAGATTGATTGTGTGTCATCAATCTTGTTTTCTGGATATCAAATCCGATGCCAATGCTTCTATTTAATTGGGGGTACGCAACCCATGACGTTCTTCAGGTTCATCCGTGATGCGAAGCGTTCTTCAAACAACTTTTTGGATCACAAGGAACGCGATGGCCTCAGAATGAGTCGTCAAAGCAAGGGTAAGATGACATATTCAATGGCGGGGCAATCCAGGGAGCCTGGATGAGATGACTACGTTTTCCCCACGGGCTGGCAAATGTTCGATGCCGATTGATATTGTACTGCACCGGCATCGCCAAAGGTGATACCGATCATTGAGACAGCTATGCCGTCATATGCCTTCACCCAGGCTGCTTCGGCGTCCGAATCAAATTCGGATCCAAGGATATCTCTAAGCATTGCGATAAGCGCACGACCGACGTCGTGATAATGTTCGGCCCGGACTCCATAGTCAATGTGACGGCTCGCCAGATCGCCCAGCATCGGCAACAATTCAGGCAGGTTATGAATCTGCGATACGATCAAACCCAACATGTTGGTCAGTTTCTTTGATCGAATAGAGCTGTCTCTATCAAGCAAATCTTCCAGTTCCGGCTTGATCCTGAAGAGATGCCGATAGAAAATTTCTTCCGCATAGACGCTGTCCGCGCCGATGATCAGGAAGGTTCGCCTGATCATGTCAACTTGTGAAACCGTTAGAAATCTCTTGGATCTTGGTTGATAAAACATGGAATTCGGCTTCCTGATGTCCGGTTGTCGGCACCGGCGCAAAACCGTATCTTTACAAGAGCGACTTTACACGGCGTTACAAATCAGTATTCTCGTTAGTTTACAATTTGTCCCCGCTGAACCCGAAAATTTGCACCTCCACCATGCGCAAACCCAACAACTTTGTTTTCATCAAACCGGTTGTCCAGATTGATGCGCGCAAAAATAGGATGAAATAATTGTGTCTTTTGACTGGAATAATCTCAAAATTGTTCTTGCAGCCTCGCGCGCCGGATCTCTTGCACGCGCTGCGCATCTATTGGACCTCGATCAATCGACAACAGGAAGACGGCTGACGGCTCTGGAGGCCGACATTGGCACGTCACTATTCGCGCGAACGAAGACCGGATTGGTTCCCACCGAAATCGGCAAGCTCATTATAGAGCGTGCGGAAGAAGTTGAACTGCGCATGCAGAATTTGGTCGACGAAATCGCCGTCGATGACGGCAGCATCGTCGGACTGGTGAGGTTGATTTCAAGTCCATGGATTCTGGAAGAGCTCACGCGTGCGGCGTTGCCAGATCTTCTGAAAAGAAACCCAGGTCTCGACATTCGCTTGCTTGGCTTGATCCCGGCCTCTCCCATCCGCGGGGAGGTCACGCTCTCGCTCTGGTTTGAAAACCAGCCCCGGGTCAGCGAGTTTGCCGTGAATCTGGGTGAAGTGCATTACGGCATTTATGCGCGAAAAGATCGCGATCCAGGCGAATTGGAATGGGTTTCGTTCTTTGATGAAGACGCACCGCGGACCGCGCCCGTCCGGCTGTGGGAAAAGATCCGCGGAGATCGGGGTCATCGGCCTCGATTGACCTCGACGGACGCCAGTGGTGTGATGAGAGCCGTAGAAGCCGGAATCGGCAAGGCGGTGTTACCGATATGCGTTGCTGAACGGTCTGATTTGATCGTGCCCTTTGGTGACAAGCCATTCGAACTTTGCAGAACGCTGAAACTACATGCTCACCCCGATACGGTTCAGGCAAACCGAACCCAGGCCGTGATGGAGATGTTAAGAGTCCGGTTCGCGGAAACATTCTCGCGTCCCCAAGGCGATCACCGATTCATGGCCGATAACTGAAGACAGATTGAGTTAGCGCCGCCGGTGAAGCGGCTGCGAAACTATCCTTACACAAGCTCCTTGTTGACGCTCAGCACTTCGTCATGTGGCGGAGCAATGCCGCTAATTATCTCAGAAAAATAGGTTTTTTAGTCCCCAATGCGGTTCTTGCATAAATGCAAGCGGGCATTGCAGCGCTGTCGATAGACGACGGTCACAATCGCGTGGATGAATGAGGGAGCGACAAAAGGGAACATAAAGAGAAAGAATATTCATGGCTAAAGCTTCGTTGAAAGAGGGTCCTCGTTCGAAGACCAAACAAGGCACTGTTAGGGCAGACCCAGCTCAGCGGGAAGACGTCGGCGAGATACCGCAAATGCCGGATTCCGCGAACCCGAAAGAGACCAATCCTCCGGTGGAAGAGGGCCTAAAAAAGCCATCCACTGAAAAAAATGAAGGCGCAATCGCGACGGCTGAAACCGCGACGGCCGCAATCGCAACGGCCCAGATCAAGGCCAGCGTTGATTCTCCCCAAACCACCACATTCACGCAATCGGGCGGATTGGTTGATCGGCTGGCGGCTCTGAAAGTCTCATTGATTTTCTCGTCTTACCAGTCTGGTCTGCTGTATATGCTCGGGTGCAAACCCGGCGGCGGTGCACATCTTCATCAGTCAGCAATGAAAAAGCCGATGGGCTTATGCGTCGAGGATAGCGATAGTTTCACGCTCTCTGCGGGCTTCCAGATCATGCGGTTTCAAAACGGCCTGGACGCGAATGAGCGGGTGAACGACATGTTCGATGCCTGTTATGTTCCTCGGCAGACCTATAATACCGGCGAGCTGGATGCGCATGATATCGGCATCGACAAAAACGGTTTGCCGCTGTTCATCAACACGCGGTTCAACTGTCTCGCCACAACTGATCCGAGGCACAGCTTCCGGGAAGTCTGGCGCCCGGCCTTCATCTCGGCACTGATCGATGAAGACCGATGTCATTTGAACGGGCTTGCCATGGAGGATGGCGAGGCGGCTTACGTCACCGCAGTCAGTCAATCCGACACAATTGATGGCTGGCGCGACCGCCGAGATGATGGCGGCATCGTGATCGATGTTCGCAGCAATAAGATTGTCTGCAAGGGTTTGTCGATGCCGCACTCCCCACGTCTTCATAATGGAGAGTTGTGGTTACTCAATTCCGGCACCGGTGAACTGGGTGTTGTCGAAGGCGTAGCGAGCGGCAAAGGCAAATTCGTTCCGCGCGTATTCTGTCCGGGTTTTAGCCGCGGTCTTGCGATCAAGGACGGCTTCGCTTTTGTCGGCTTATCGAAGCCCCGTTACAAACGCTTTGAAGGACTGGCGCTCGACCAACGGCTGGCGGAGGCCGATAGCGCGCCTTGGTGCGGTATCCAGATCATCGATCTGGCCAAGGGCGCTTGTGTCGACTGGTTCCGCATCGATGGGGCCGTCTCCGAAATCTATGATGTTGCATTGCTGGAAGGTCATGCCTGCCCAATGGCGATCGGGCCGACTGCGCCCGAAATGGCTAAATTCATCACTCATGAAAAACCGGAAAATGGCGGCGGGTGACGCCTCCTAACCGGATCCAGAATTTGGGTGCTTGTTATTCAGGAAGGAAAATCAATGCCTCGTTTTAATCTGCTGTCAGATCCCTCACGCAGAAGCGTCCTCCACCGCGGCGGGCGTATCGTCAAATGGAAAGGCAGCACCGCCAGTATGGTTCCGCATATTGCCGAACTGCGCCTGACCGTATCGGCTGCCGCGGTTGGTGCGGCGCTGATATTCGGTGCGGGATTTGGCGGCACCGCCCCTGCGCTGGCGGGGACATGTGTCGAGTCCGCAGCGATTCCGAACAGTTTTACTTGCTCTGGCCCTTCAGATGCGGACACAGACGTTGAGCAGGTGTTGGGCGGTGTTGCGGTTGCCGTCTCGACCGTGGAAGGTTTCGGGATAGCGGTAGATAACGCCGATGCGTTTGAAATTAGCGGCATATTTGGTGCCAGATTCGAAGATATCCAAGATTCCTATTCTGCCATTGTCGGCCGGGAAAATGGCATTCTCATAACCAATGCTGGTGGCGGCCTGCTCTCTGTGACTTCAACCAGCACCATCAGAGGACAGACCCGCTCCGGAATTTCTGCCACAAATTTCGCCGGCGGCACGGATCTTACGATCGCCAGCAATGATACGGGTGGCGCCCTTGACGGCATTTATGCCCTCAACCAAGGCACCGGCGTGCTGACGATCACTGCGACCGGCATGACCAGTAGCGTCAATACCGACGGTATTTATGCGGTCAATGAAGGTACCGACCTGACGATCACCGCAGCGGACGTGACGGCCGCGGATCATGGTATCAACGCCGGTAATGAAGGCACCGGTGACCTAACCATTAACGTCACCGGCGCTGTGATTGCCGACGGCGATGATGGCATTCTAGCCGTCAACGGCAACGGCACCACGGACCTAACAATCACCAGTAATGTGGTAACCGGTGCTGAAAGAGGTATTAGCGCAACCAGCACCGGCAATGGCGCGCTGACGATCACGTCAACCGGCACGGCAACGGGATTTGGCTCTGTCGGCATTTATGCGTATAACCAGACCGCCACAACCACATCTCTGTCGGTTACCGCTGCAGATGTAACCGGGACCGCCGGGATATATGCCTTAAACAATGGCTCTGAGGGCCTGACCATCACCACAACGGGAGATATCAGAGGCGAGACCTTCGACGGTATCAGCGCCTATAACGACGCCAATGGCGGCGCTCTCACCTATATGGAGATCAATCAGGCCGAAGACACAGTCATTTATGGCAGAGATAATGGTATATTCGCCAATAATTTTGGCGGATCGCTGACGATTTATGCGCAAGGCACAGTCCGCGGTGATACCGAAAGCGGAATTAATGCCTATAACCGTGCCGGAACTGAAAACCTGAGAATCACAAGCAATATAGCAAGGGGTCGCTTTGACGGTATCGATGCGGACAACCAAGGCAATGGTTCGCTGATCATCTCCTCGACCGGCTCGGCAACCGGTGATTATTATAACGGGATCGAAGCGTTTAACAGCGCCAACGGCACATCCTTGATAATCAACGCTGCGGAGGCCACGGGCGGCAGCGAAGGGCACGGCATCTATGCCCAGAATTACGGCACCGGCAGCCTGACTATCAGCGTCACCGGCGATGTCACTGGGCAAGGCGAAGCCGGTATCTTCGCCTATAACAGCGCCAATGCGGAAGACGGTATGGTGATTAATCAGGATGCGGGCTCCACCATCACGGGCGCAACCGATGGGATTTATGCTGAAAACCTTGCTGATGCGCTCACCATCAATGCTCTGGGCACGGCTGTCGGCCTTACGGGGGGTGGCATTGAAGCCAGAAACCGGGCGGGTACCACCGACCTGACGATTGTCAGCAATATTGCGACCGGCTCCACTAATGGTATTCGAGCATCGAATGAAGGCTCCGGCGCGCTCACCATCACCTCCACCGGCATTGCGACCGCAACCGGCGATGATGCTATCAGCGCCAGTAATTTTGGCACTGATTTAACCATCAATGCAGTCGATACGGACGGCGCAGAGAGAGGCATTACTGCTTCCAACGAAGGCACCGGCGCGCTGACGATCATATCTACCGGGACAGCAACCGGGACTGAGATTGTCGGCATTCGGGCCTATAACTCTGCCAATGGCACCTCCCTGTCGATCACAGCTGCAGATGTTATTGGCGGGATCAATGGGATATATGCCCAAAATTACGGCGACGCTGGTCTGACCATCAGCACAACCGGCGATGTCACCGGCCAAGGCCAAGCCGGTATCCACGCTTACAACAACGCCGATGTTAACGTCGCCACCTTCATTCAGATCGATCAAGCTGCCGCCACAACCATCACCGGCGCAACGGATGGCATCTATGCCGAAAATTATGGCGGTGCCCTCATCATCAATGCGCTCGGTACGGTCAATGGCGACGGTGGGGACGGCATTGATGCCAGAAACCGTGCAGGCACCACCGACCTGACCATTACGAGCAATGTGGCGACCGGCGAAAGCACCGGCATTTACGCCCTTAACGAAGGCAGTGGCGAGTTGACCATCACTTCAACCGACACGGCGAGAGGGACTAGTTCATATGGTATCTATGCGATCAACCGGGGTACCGATCTAACAATCAACGCCGTTAATACCGACGGCAGTTTAAACGCGATTCTCGCAATCAACGAGGGAAGCGAAGCGTTGACCATCGACTCAACGGGTACCGCTATCGGGGATGATTTCAGTGCCATTGACGCGTTCAACTCCAACGCAGGTACAAACCTTACAGTGAATGCAGTCAATACAGACGGTGGCCAGAACGGTATTGTTGCATTTAACGATGGCGATGGTGCGCTGACCATCAACTCGACGGGCACCGCTATGGGGACTAATTACGATGGCATTAACGCATTCAACTCTGCCAGTGGCACGAACCTGACGGTCAATGCGGTGGATACTAGTGGTGGTGAAAGCGGTATTGATGCGAGAAACAGTGGTGCCGGCGCGCTGACCATCAGCACCACCGGTGATGCCACCGGGCAAGGCCAAGCTGGTATCTACGCTTATAACAGCGCCAACGGCAGTTTGATGCAGATTGATCAGGCCGAAGCGACGATCATCACCGGCGCGACCGATGGTGTTTTTGCCGACAATCGTGGCGGATCGATGACAATCAGCGCGCTGGGCACGGTCGTCGGTGAAACCGAGGACGGGATTGAGGCCCTTAATGCTGTAGGTACCGCCGATCTCACCATCGTAAGTGATGTGGTCGAGGGGGCCGGCAGCGGCATTAATGTCTTTAACGGAGGCAATGGCGCGCTAACAGTCACTTCAACCGGAATGGCGGACGGAGCAAGCTCATCCGGCATTGCAGCATTCAACTTCTTCTTTGGTACGGACCTGATCATCACCGCGGCCGATACCAGCGGCGGCCAATATGGGATCAATGCCCTGAATATTGGTACAGGCGCGCTGAATATTACTTCAACCGGTTTGGCGAGCGGGACCGACAATGAAGGCATAATTGCGGTTAACTCCGCCGATGGCACCGCCTTGTCGATCTCGGCAGCTGAAGTCACCGGTGGAACTTATGGAATACGAGCCTTTAACAGAGGCACCGGTATACTGACCATCAGCGCGACCGGCGATGTTACCGGCCAAACGCAAGCTGGAATCTTCGCTTATAACAGCGGCAATGCCGAAGACGGCACAGAGATAGATCAGGATGCAGGCACCACCACGACCGGCACGACCGATGGCATCTATGCCGACAATCTCGCAGGGCCGCTGACCATTAATGCACTGGGCACGAGCATCGGTGAAGCTGGTGACGGAATTAATGCCAGAAATCGTCTCGGCACCACGGATCTGACGATCACCAGCAACGTCGCAAATGGTTCCGTTAACGGCATTGATGCGGTCAATCAGGGCGGAGGCGCGTTGACCATCACGTCAACCGGCAGCGCGAGCGGGGGTGCTGGCGACGGCATTTACGCGTATAATTCGATCAATGGCGGCAATTTGGCGGTGACCGCCGTCAATAGCAGCGGCAGCGACCGCGGTATTTTTGCCAACAACGAGGGTGACGGTACGACGATCGTGACATCAACCGGCACCGCGAGTGGTACCGCTGGTGCGGGTATTCGGGCGGTGAATACTGCTAATGGTAACGGCGTCACTGTTAATGCACTCGATACCAGCGGGACCTTTGGCATTTCGGTCAACAACCGAGGCGAAGGTGCCCTGATCATCACTTCGGCTGGTACCGCAACCGGGCTTTCTCTAAGTGGTATAGGTGCATATAACTCCACGAACGGCACTGACCTGACGGTCGATGCGGTGAATGCCAGTGGCAACAGCTACGGTATCGTCGCCAGCAACTTTGGTGAAGGCCCGCTAAGCGTTACCTCGACCGGATCAGCGATCGGCAATATGGGTGGCGGCATTCTTGCGTATAATCTTAACGGCACTTCTCTGTCGATCACAGCCGCGGATGTAATTGGCGGGACCGCCGGGATAGATGCCCGCAATTTCGGCAGCGCTGGTCTAACCATCAGCGTCAGCGGCGATGTCACCGGCCAAAGCGCGGATGGTATTTACGCCTATAACAGCGCCAATGATGTCTCTGCCTCGATGGTCATTAATCGCGATGTAGGAACCACGACCACGGGCGCGGATGATGGGATTGACGCTGATAATTTTGGCGGATCACTGACCATCAACGCGCTTGGCACGACCATAGGTCTGGCCGGGGACGGGATTAATGCCAATAACGGTCCGGGCACCACCGATTTGACCATCACCAGCAACGTGGCGGAAGGTGCGGTCAGTGGTATTGATGCTGTTAATCAGGGCAACGGCGCACTGACCATCACTTCAACCGCCAGCGCAAGCGGAGGTGCGGGAGATGGTATTTACGCGTTTAACGCGATTAACGGCGGCAATTTGGCGGTGACCGCTGTCAATAGCAGCGGCGGCGACCAAGGTATTTACGCGCGCAACGATGGTGAAAGTATCATGATCGTGACATCTACCGGCAGCGTGAGTGGCATCGCTGGCGAAGGCATTCGTGCGGTGAATAATCTCCTTACCACTGGTATGACCGTCAATGCGATGGATACCAGCGGGACCAATGGTATTTCGACTAGCAACCTTGGTGAGGGCGCGCTGACCATTACCTCAACCGGGACCGCGACCGGGACGGCTGGCGATGGCATTGACGCGCTGAACGGCCTAGGTAGCGGCGACCTACAGATTATCAGCAACGCTGCCACCGGCGAGGGCAATGGGATCAGTGCCGTGAATGAAGGTAACGGTGCGCTGACGATCATCTCGACCGGTACTGTTACTGGTAGCAATATCAGCGGTATTGACGCGTTTAACGCGGCCACCGGTACCGCGGTGTCGATTACGGCAGCGGACGTCACAGGCGGCGTTGATGGTATCAACGTAGTGCATGAAGGAACCGGCGCTGCGGAGGTCACAACCACCGGCACCGTTACGGGCGGCACGGGCAATGCGATTATGGTCGCAACAACCGGCTCTACAATCACTGTGAATAATAGCGGCACGCTGGAAAGCGGCGCGGGCTTTGCGCTCGCCGCCGGCGGGGGCGTTACGGACCTGACCAATAGCGGTACGATCAATGGCCGTGTACAGCTGACCGCCTTTGATGATCTTACCGTGAATAACGGTCTGTTCAATGCTTCGCTGGATAGCGATTTTGGAACCGGCAATGACCTGTTCACCAATGACGGCACGCTCACGCTGCAAGGTGCTGTTACGCTTCTGGGTCTTGAGCAATTCGCCAATAACGGCCTGATCGACATGCGTAATGGCACAGCGGGGAACCTCTTGGTCCTGCCCGATGACTATACGAGCAACGGTGCTCTCGGCGTTGATGTCAATTTCGATGGAGCAGGCTCGGCAGACATACTGACTATCGGCGGCACGGTATCAGGCAACACATCGCTGTTCATCGATGACATCAGTACTAGCCCGAACTTTGGCAACACGGTTCTGGTTGTGGATACTGGGGCGGGAACCGCGGAAGATGCTTTTGCGCTAGCGGACCAAAGCGCGACGATCGGTTTCTTTGCCTATTCACTGTCTTTTGACGCAGCGGAGGGAGATTTCTTCCTGACAAATGCGATCGCAGTACCGACATTCCAAACGCTGAAATTTGCCGAAGGCGCGCAATCGCTTTGGTATCGCTCCGCCGATGCCTGGGCTGCCCATATGGCCTCTCGTCGCACTGCATCAGATTCTCCGCTCTGGATGCAAGTTTATGGCAGTTTGACTCAGCAGGATGACAATTTTGAATTCACCTCGTCTGGCTTTACCCAGACAATCTCGCTGGATTACGATCAGGACTATTTCGGCTTTCAGACCGGCTATGATTTTGCTCCGGCCTTTGGCAACGAAGACGTCGTCATCGGTCTAACCGGCGGTTATCTAAGTTCAGATCTCGGCTTTGAGGGGACCGCCGATAATGTTCATTACGATGCTTTCAATATTGGCGTCTATGCGGGGATCAACAGCGGACGGTTCTTTGTCAATGCACTGGCAAAATATGATTTTATCGATGCCAATGTCAGAGCCAGAACGGCCGGTTACAATGCCAATCTCGATGGTCAAGCCTATGGAATCAGGCTTGAAGCCGGTTACCGCTGGGGCGACGATACTTTCTTCATCCAGCCGCTGGCGAGCGTCGAATATCAACTCGCCAGTCTGGATGACTTTTCCGCCTTAGGAGCCGATATTGATTTTGATAGTTTCAATGGCTTGCGCGGTATGGCCGGTGTGCGGCTCGGCGGAGAAGCGAGTGTGAATGGCAGCAACCGGCTGACCTATTATCTCGGTGGGCAGGCGGTGCATCAATCACAAAATGGTGATGGTCTGGTATTCACCAGCGGTGCTTCCTCCATTGAGGTCGAAAATCGACTATCCAACACATTTGGACGGTTCGAACTGGGTGTGAACATCGCCTCGCCGGGTGGCGTGACTGGCTTCATTGAAGGCAATGCTGATATCGGCGGTGGCTATACTGGCTATGGCGGGCGTACAGGATTGAAAATAGAGTTCTAGTCTTTCGATCCGGCAAGACCCCCATATTTCTGAGGAAGCAATTTCATAGAAGCTTGCAGGCTTCTCAGGATAGGTGCGGGCCGGACGTATGAAGCAATCCGGTCCGCACCGTTCTCGCTTCCCACGATTAAACTCAATGCAAACCCTCTCGATTGCGCATTGCTTAATTGTGAGTGAGGGAACTCACGAGGCAAGGACGCGCGCGCCGTCCTGCGCGGCCGCCCTTTGTTGATAGAGGAGCTATCCATCTAGTGCGTAGCGGCATCTCCTGCACCGCGCGGCACGCGGATCGAGTCAATCAGTTTGCGCACTTCGACCGGCGGCGATTCTGTCATCTTCGATACCGCAATCGCAATCGCAAAGTTGACGATCATACCGATCACTCCAATACCTTCTGGTGAGATACCGAACAGCCAATTGGCTGCGACATTGGCATCCGGTACGAACAGCTTGAAATAGGCGATATAGCTAAACGTAAACACCAATCCGCTGACCATACCGGCAATCGCTCCCTCCTTGTTCATCGACTTTGAAAAGATACCCATGAAGATGGCGGGAAATAGCGATGCTGCAGCCAGGCCGAAGGCAAAGGCAACCACCTGAGCAACCCATCCGGGAGGATAGATGCCAAGAAAGCCAGCCACGACGATCGCAGCAGTAGCGGCAATGCGGGCCGCCAGCAGCTCACCTTTTTCGGTGATTTGCGGGCGAAAGGTGGACTTTAGCAAATCATGGCTGATCGACGATGATATTACCAGCAACAAGCCTGCCGCCGTCGAAAGCGCTGCTGCGAGGCCGCCTGCCGCCACCAATGCAATCACCCAGCCAGGCAGGTTGGCGATTTCTGGGTTGGCGAGTACCATGATATCGCGATCGACATAGACCTCATTGGCACTATCCACGTTCGGTGGATTGGTGACCATGCGCTGTCCGGCAGTGCCGGTTGTATCAGCAAAGGTCGGTTTGCCGAGAAACGCATCGCCGCTGCTGAGCTGCATTACCCCATCGTCATTCTTGTCATAGAAGGCGATCAGGTCATTGCTTTCCCAGTTCTTGAACCATGCGGGTGCATTTGCATATTCAGTCTGGTCAACCGTCTCGATGAAGTTGATCCGCGCAAAGGCACCGACGGCCGGGGCGGTTGTGTAAAGCAGCGCGATGAAAACCAACGCCCAGCCCGCCGACTTGCGCGCATCTGACGCTTTGGGCACGGTAAAAAATCGAACGATCACATGCGGTAATCCTGCCGTTCCGATCATCAATGCAGCGGTGATGCAAAACACATCAATCATCGACTTTGATCCGTCGGTATAGGCGCCGAAGCCCATATCCTGCAGAACAAGATCAAGCTTTTGTAACACATATATTCCCGACCCATCATTTACCGTCGACCCTAGTCCCAATTGTGGGATGGGATTTCCGGTGACTAGAAAACTGATAAAGAATGCCGGAACCATGTAGGCGAAGATCAACACACAATATTGTGCTACCTGGGTATAGGTAATGCCTTTCATACCTCCGAGTACGGCATAGAAAAACACGATGGCCATACCGATGATGACACCCATGGTGATCGGCACATCAAGGAACCGCGAGAATACGATACCCACACCGCGCATTTGCCCGGCAATATAGGTAAAGCTGATAAAGATCAGGCAGATCACCGCAACCACGCGTGCTGCTTTTGAATAGTAACGTGTGCCGATGAAATCGGGTACCGTAAACTGACCGAACTTGCGCAAATAGGGGGCAAGCAATAGCGCTAGCATCACGTAGCCGCCGGTCCAGCCCATCAGGTAAACAGAGCCATCATAACCGGAAAAGGCGATAATCCCAGCCATGGAGATGAAGCTGGCAGCAGACATCCAGTCAGCAGCGGTAGCCATGCCGTTGACAACCGGATTGACGCCGCCGCCGGCAACATAAAAATCCTTGGTCGAACCGGCACGGCTCCATATCGCAATGCCGATATAGAGTGCGAAGGACAGGCCAACGAACAGATAGATCAGGTTTTGAGTTTCCATGTCAGCCTCGCTCAATCATCAAGATCATATTTGCGTTCGATCATCTTCATCCGGATGGTGTAATAGAAGATCAAAACGATGAAGACGTAGATTGAGCCCTGTTGCGCGAACCAGAACCCTAGGGGATATCCGCCCAACGAAAATTGATCGAGCCAATCGCGAAACAATATACCGGCACCAAAAGACACGACAAACCAGACGGACATCAATGTCCACAGCAACCGGATGTTTTCCGACCAATAGGCCTTTTCCGATTCTGCAGTTTCAACTTCTTCTACTTCTTCTTCGGACATAGAGTTCTCCCCGTTTGTTCAAGATGGTGAACAAGTTTTTCTCCATTCTATCAAGCAGGTTATAGATGATTAGAAAATTTGGAAGAGTGACTGTGGACTAATATGATCAGCGCCTCACGCACATCACAACATCATGCCGCTTCAATGCGAAGTTCAACTGCACCAGATAGAGAATTATTTTACTGATCGTCCTTTGGCATATCCAAAAGCGACCACTTTATCGTTACTGGGCCTTGTCCCACGATTCTAAGGTTTCTGGAGCGAGTGAATCGGTAGCGACGGACTGGTCTATGGGGCGTCCGCGCCGGCGACGATACTCACGCTTGTGCCTTGATTTGGTGTGGAGGAAACCTCAATGCGCAACCCATTTTTTTTCGCCAGGTCATAGCAGATTGCCAGCCCCAATCCTTCGCCACTTGAATCGTCTCCTTTTTGATAAACTGACTGAAACCGGACAATCTCCTCATCTGACATGCCTAAGCCGGTATCCAATACCATGATCGTAAAACCACTTTCGCGCTTTCTGGCTCCGACAAGCACTTTGCCTGTGACGGTATATTTGATTGCATTGGAAACGAGATTGCTGACCATTCGCATCAAGACCAGCGGGGGAAGTGCGGTTTCAAGACTGCTGTCCACAATATCAAGCCTGAGACCCTTGGAAATCGCTTCTTCGCGGAACATTTGGCCGACGGTCTGGAAGATCATCGAAAGCGGATAAGGCTTTTCAGAGACTTGTCGGTCGTTGGGCAGCGGTTCGTCTGGAACGGGCCGACTTTCAAACAGATAGTCGCCCGATAGTGATTCCAGATAATCCAGTGCTTCGCGAATATTCTGTTTCGTCTCATGATTTAGATTATCAGAACCAGCGTCGAGACTCATCCGCAGACTGCTCAACGGCTGCCGGATGTCGTGAGAAGCCGTTGCGAGTTGACGCTGTCGAAGCGCAGCCTGATCACGAGCGCGCGAATAGTTTTTTTCGGCCTCAAGCAGCCGCTGGCTTTTCTCAGCGTCTTCCTTAAGCACACGAATTTTTTCCTGTTGCGCTCGATCATGTTCCCTTCGCAGAGAAAAGATCCCATAGGTAAGGCCGAGCATGACCAGCGTTCCGATCACTATGAAGGTCGTTTTGGCAAAATTTCGCAGCACAATCTGGTTTTCCAGATAGCCGCTGAACATCAATGTGGCGTAAACCAGAAACGCCATGAAGATTATGATCAGGCCAGCCCACATCTCAAACAATCTGCGATTGGATGATTTCTCCCACCAGTAGAGCGGTAGAAAATGAGACAGGCACATGATGCCTGTCCAGACGAGCTGGATCTTGTAACTCGTGACGCGCGGAATAAAGGGAATCATGGCCAGAGTTATGATAGGAAGCAAGGCGAACCATTGGACGTGCTTGGACCACGGGTGGCTGCCCTTGCGGGTCACCATTGAAGAACCCGCAACGTAAAAGCCGAACATGATACAAGCATAGCTTATCAAAAAACCGACATAGGGATTCCATTCCGGATGACTTGGATACAGAAATCGGAGAGGAATGTTGTCGTCAAAGGACAAAGCGGCAAGTAACAGCCAGAATAGCAAGGCATATCGAATTCCGACGGAACTCTTGAGCGAAATATTTGTCCCCAGCATTACGATCAATCCGAAGATAGCCAGCGTGTAGAATGATGCGTTAAGCGCAGCCGTGCGCAGCTCATGTTCGACCAGATCAGCTTCGTCCCTGATTGAAAGGCTTGGCGCGGCTGCCATAAGTTTGGATGTCCGGACCATGAGGATGGCCGCTTCCTCAGGCCGCAAGATTACCGGTTTCGACTTGAGCTGGGTGCCGCTCAATATTGCTGGATCATAGGGTTTGGCGGAAGAGAAAGATAATAACCTGTCGACATCACCAGACTGTCGTACCAGAAAGATATCGGCATCGCGTACAGCAAACGCATCGAAAGTTACAATCCACTGATCCGCCAGACGTCCGTCCGGTTTTGAGACGTTTTTTATGGTGAGGGCGGACCATAGATCAGAATAAGGCTCGAACTGCTGTTCAGTTACCGGAACGCTGGTTTCAAATTCGCTGGCCTCATATTCCGAAACCATGTCCACCAGCGTTCGATTTTCGCCCAGACGATACGCCATATGATCACTCAGATCAGTCTGGTTTTCACCGGATTTCAGTGACAGGACCGGCGCAGCCAATGCTGGCCCAACATTCAAAATCGCAATCACCGCAAGAAAGGTCACGGGCGTCAAAAGGCGTAAAGCCGATTTGAAATTTGATGCGATCAAGCTAAGAAATGTCATAGGTTACAATCATTTGTTCCATGTTGTAGAACAGGAAAATGCCCCAAGGCAAGCGGAGCAGAAAATTGAAATGAGCCACTTTACCGCCGTTATTGCCGACGATCATGCGATCGTCCGTTCGGGATTGAAAGCCGCGTTGGAAAACGAACGGCTTGTTGACGGACATGTTATAAGGGTGGTGGCCGAAGCCGCTAATGGCCTGGATGCCATTGCGGAAGTCAAACAACATCGCCCTGATATACTTGTTCTTGATGTGTCGATGCCAATGGCGGGCGGTGTTGAGGTGCTTGTCGAAACACGGCGCTGGTCGCCTGATACTCAGATCATCGTGTTCACCGGCATATCCGCAATGGGAAAAGTCAGCGAGCTGGTCGAGGCCGGGGTTGATGGCCTGTTTTCCAAGGCGGAAGACAATCAGGGACTTTATCAGCAAGTTCCGATGATCCTTCAGGGCGGCCGATATATTTCGCCCTTTTTTACCGATATTTTGGAGAAGGCTCCGGAGCGGAGCGCTCTGACTGACCGGGAACGGCAAATATTGAACCTGATTGTCGCAGGACAATCCAACAAGGAGATTTCCGGGCACCTTGGTATCAGCGCCAAGACCGTGGACCGCCATCGCACCAATCTCATGCAGAAACTGGACGTCCATTCGGTCGCGCAACTGATTGCCTATTCCCTGCGCGAGGGATTGATCGACCCCGCGGCGGAAATCTGAATACTCTAAAGAGATACTGTCTGAATTAGTGGTCGGCATGAATGCTGATTACTCTTGGACACCAAGATTTTGAAATGGGGGATTCACCTCATTCAGCGTCACAGCCTTCCTTGCTACTCAGGATGACAGGGAGTGGGGCCATATCGGTCTCCGATGAGAAGGAAGAGACGATGAAAAAGGGAAGCAATACCGTTAGGGGTAGAAAATTCGGTTTGAAAATTTCAGGCGCTTTGCTGACGCTGGCTGCGGCTGGTGCGGTCATAGCTCCAATGCCACATCAAACGGCCCAGGCACAGATTCCTGGATTACTGCCAAAGGCAGATCAGGTAGCGGTAACGGAGCCCATGGCTATCGATGGCGTCTGGCAAATTCGCGAACTGGGCAAACATATTATAGTCGAGGCTGGACGTGCTTATGCGCTTGAGAGCTGGATCCACGCATTTGTCTTTGAAATTCAGCCCGACATGGTTGTGCTGCGCAATTTCAAACAGGAAGCGCCCAATGTTTATGTGGCGGACGACCTGCCGCTGATGGCGAAGGCCAATATGGTGGTTCAGGAAGACGGTTCGATCACAGCGACGGTCGCATCACTGGTTCCGGTCACCTACCATCTTGATCCGGTTGAGTTATTCTATCCCCAGCATTTCATTGCGGCGATACAGGAAAGCCGGGTGCCTGCCCAATATCGTAGTCGCCCCGGACCGCCATCACATGCGCTGGGGCCACCACAACCCGGCGTTATCGGGCAGCCGATAATTGAAGCTCAACCAGCCTTGGAACCGGGCGTCACAGAGCCTTTCGTGGAGCGGTGTGGCAATTGTGGTCTTTTACCCCCAGGTGTAGCCGGGCAGGCCGAACTTGCCACCGGCAGCAATGACAGCACCGATGAAGGCGGTCTTTCCGACGAGGCCAAGCTGGGTATTGGTACAGTCGTAGCCGGAGGTATCGCTTACAAGGCAAGCGGATCCATCGGCAAGACCGCCAAAATGGTCGGCTCGGCCGGAAGGGTTCCTCGCGGTGGTACAGCCGCAACGAAACTGACCGAAGGACGCCTCAGAGGCGAGATCTTGAAAAAAGCCGGTCCCAAGGGAACCGGACGACTTATCGGGAATGGCACAGCCGCTCAGGCAGCCCGCGGAATCGGCGGAGCCACCAACGAAGCGAAATTGATGCAGCGTATCAACAAGGCTGGTGATATTTCCAAACTGAACAAAGCCGGTCGTGCTGCTCAGGTGGCGCGCGGTGCAGGCGGATTGAAAGCCGCATCCACCGCCGTAGACGCTGCTAAGCTTGCCAAAATGGCCAAGGCCGGCGCAACCGCCGGAAAAATAGGCAAGGCGGGCCGCGCTGCGGTGGCAGGCACAGGCGTAGGAGCGGTTGTAGTGGTGGCTGAAATCGCCGCGACCGAAGGCATTGAAGCCGTCACCGGAGCCGATATTCAGGATCCGGTCTCCACCACGTTCCAATATGGATCCGCGATTTTCGACAAGGATGTGACCCTGGGTGACGTCGCAAAGGCACGTGCAGCGCATCACCGGGAGAATTTTCGCAAAATTGGCGAAACATTCACCACACCGGGAAAGATGCAGGAAAATCTGCAGGCCTATGGCGATAAAAATCGTGCGAAAGTCGAAAATGCCACCGGTATGGACCTGCAAAGTGGCAGGGAACGGCGCGCAGCTTACGGTGCAGCCCTGACCAGTGACAAGCCTGTCGCAGCGACTGCAAAAGTCATGGGGGATCGGGCCAAGCACCATTTGGAAAATACCGGCAAGGTGACGAAAAAAATCGGCTGTGGTCTGGGTAACATTTTCCGCAAGAAGGAAAATGACAAGGAGTGCTGACCTGATCGAGATCGCAAGCGACCCTCGATCTCGACAGGTCAATACAAGGAGGAGCGGCGACCGCTCCTCCTTTTTCTTTTGGCCTATCGCAAGTAAAGTTCAGCCCCCTAAGACCCTCTCAGTTGCTAAAACGGAAGTGCATCGCGGTTATTCACTGCTCAGGATTTGGGCATCGAGGCGACCAGCGCATGCTCAAGAAATTGTTCAGCACAGATGGTGTCGAAGTGTGGAAAATCGCAAGTGCATTCGCGAGGCCGAGAATGGTTCTGCAAGCTTCGCGTAATAAGCCGAGCCCTACATAATCCGCAGGCTAACCAACCATTCCACATTCAAAGGATAGAAGAAATAATGGTGAGCCCTGCTGGGTTCGAACCAGCGACCTACTGATTAAAAGTCAGTTGCTCTACCGACTGAGCTAAGGGCCCACAACTGCAAGCGGCTGTTGCGAAGCGCCTCCCTAGTGGTGCTTGGCCATGGGGTCAAGCGGCTTTGGGATGTTTTGCCAGTAATTTATCACAGGCCTTGGCGCGAAGCAATTTGTGCAATCGTCAGACCGGTTACTGGATCACGCCAATCTGGCGCAATTTCGACGCTTGGACGTAAAACAAAGGGGCGTTCCCGCAACAAAGGATGAGGAATTGTCAGCTCAGGATCCGCGCTCGAAAACGGGCCTTCGCTCCACAAAATAATATCCAGGTCTAGAACTCTGCGAGACCAGGCTTGCCCGCGACGAGCTCCAAAATGCGATTCGATAGTTTTTAGCAGATTGAGCAAGTCGACCGGATCAAGCCCCGTTTCGATGATTGCAGCCGCATTTGCATAAGCGCGACTAGATGGTCCAACAGGCCTCGACGCTATAGTGGAAGAATATTTGAGGACTGTCAGGCCTTGCTGCGCTAGTTTTGTCAAAGCAGCATTCAAAACAGCGCGCGGCGGGCCATGGCGCACATGACGTTGATTGGACCCCAGGGCGATCAGGAAGCGGGTATCGGGCAACGGTATCCTCTGGAAATTGTGATAACTAGCGTGAAACTAACGGTTTCAAGGTCATGAAACCGCTGCTAACATAGTTGCGTTACAAGGCAAACCAAGGAGCATGCTATGGGCGGTCGACAATTGAGTTGCATTGGCAAAGGAGCAACGTCGGTCGGATTGATCTTGTCATTGGCTGCCTGTGGTGGAAATGGCGCAGGATCCGAGCTTGAACCCGCTGAAAGCATCGCACGCGCCAGCCTGATAGGTGCGGATCAGACGCAATATGGCGAAGTGATCATCGGCGAGGGCGACGGTGGTCTGCTCGTACAAATAAAAGCCGAAGGCCTCTCGCCAGGCCCGCGGGGCGTTCATATCCACGAAGTTGGCAAATGCGTAGGGCCGGATTTCAAATCGGCCGGCGGTCATTGGAACCCGACCCAGAAAGAACATGGATTTGATAATCCCAAAGGTGCTCATATGGGTGACTTTTTTAATCTGGAAATCGGTGATGATGGAACTGGCTCTGTCGAAGCCACCATTGAGGAAGCGAGTTTGAAAGAGGGGCCGAATGCGTTGATGGATGCGGACGGCGCTGCGTTTGTGGTGCATGCTGGGCCAGATGACTTGAAGACGGATCCATCCGGCGAAAGTGGTGGCCGGGTTGCTTGTGGTGTCTTTGAAATTCAAAGGTTTGAACCAGCACAATAATTTGAAATTGGTGATTGCGATCACGATCAACCCGTCTAAATAAGCATATCAATTAGCTATCGGGGGGTCGCATGGCTATTTCAGTTCTTTTCGTCTGCATGGGTAATATTTGTCGTTCGCCTTTAGCTGAAGCGGCGTTACGTCAAGAATGCGCACGTGTGGGCAAATCTTTGATTGTCGATTCTGCTGGCACTCATGATTGGCACGCGGGGCAGCCGCCGGATGAACGTGCGCAAGCGGTCGGGAAGAAAAACGGGGCACCACTCGACCATCTGCGCGCTCGCGCGTTGCGCACAGCCGATTTTCGAGATTTCGATCATATCATTGCATTGGATAATGAGAATATGGTCAACCTCTTGGCGAAACAGCCGGCTGATGGTTCTGCTCAATTATCGCTTTTGCTGGATCATGTCGAAGGCCGCGCCGGCGAAGACGTCGCTGATCCCTACTATGAAGCGGATACCGCATTTGACGAGACCTGGGATGATGTATCGGCGGCGGCCAAAGCGCTGGTGATAAAATTGTCGTAAGCTGTGGCCGTTCTTGCTCGCTTGGTCAGAACTTGCCGATGCTACCCAGCGTCGAATGCTGCCGCGCCTCGCTACCGACCAATGACGGGCCATCGCTTGCGGAGGTGAATTTGAGATTGGCTTCCAATAATGTCCAATGACAGCGAGCAGATCGAGAGGGTGCATATTCATAAAGAGTGATTTGCGTCATTTATTCGTCCTGATTATCGATTTTCTGGCTGCATTTCATATATCGATTGAAGCTATCTATGAGTATGATGGTTGATTTTATCGGTTAGGCATTCAGTTTTTCTTGAAAAATTCACATAATAAACCGATATTGGATAGGATAGTGCCGCTATCACGTATTTTTGCGGCGGAATAAACCGAGGAGTTTGAATATCATGGCTTGGCCTGACCCACGAGCGACAATGTCGCGTACACCTGTTGGCACGACGCCACAATCTGACGTCGCTTATGACGCCGGACTGCGTTCTTACATGCTCAAAGTATATAACTACATGGCGAGCGGTGTTCTGCTTACTGGTATTGTTGCGATGCTGTTTGCCAGCTCCGGAATGGCGGCAGAGATTATGTTTGGTGGTGGACCACTGAAATGGCTTATCATCTTGTCTCCGCTGGCGATTGTTTTTGCCATGAGCTTTGGACAGAATAAATTTTCAACATTTACGCTGCAGGCGATGTTCTGGGGCTTTGCGACCTTGATGGGTCTGTCCATGTCGACAATTTTTCTCGTTTATACCGGTGCTTCGATTGCTCAGACTTTCTTTGCAACATCGGCGGCTTTCTTGGGTCTTAGCCTGTTCGGTTATACGACAAAGAAAGATTTGTCTGGCTGGGGCAGCTTCCTGATCATGGGCGTAATTGGCTTGCTGGTAGCGATGGTCATCAACATCTTCTTGCAGTCAACAATGATGCATTTTGTAATCAGTGCAATCGGTGTTCTAGTCTTCGCAGGCCTGACGGCATATGATACGCAGCGGATCAAGAGCATGTATGCTTATGTTGCCGGTACCGATATGGTCGGAAAGGTCATCATCATGAGTGCGCTCAATCTGTATCTGGACTTTATCAATATGTTCCAATTCCTGCTCAGCTTCATGGGCAGCCAGGACTAAGGCTCTATTCATATCCTTTGACCTAAGACAAAGCCCGGCAGGAAACTGCTGGGCTTTTTCTTTTGTCAGTTGATCGTTTTTCCATTGCATTTGCTGGACAACAGCGGGCCCGCAACCTAAGGATTTCGTGCGATCTATAGGGGAAATTGAGTGCTTCAGGGTGTAAAAAAAGTTCGTTTGTTTGCCGTTGCTACGGCCGTGACTGCGCTGGCTGCTTGCCAGACAGCTCCACCACCGCCACCACCGGCGCCCGTTGCGGCGCCTAAATATACACCGAGAGCGCCGACAACGCCGTTTGGCGCCAGCGCGAATACCATTGTGCCGCAGCTGCGTCCTGACGGCCTGCGTCAGACGATCAATCGCGATATAGGACCATTGCAAACTGTGTGGCATGTCCGTGCCGCTTTAAATGTGGCGGCGCTTAGCTGCACTGGTCCGCAATATGCGCGGATTGTCAGTGATTACAACGCGTTTATCGGGAACAACAAAAAGTTTCTGCGCAACGCTAATAGCGCAATCCTGCGTAAATTCAGCCGTGATGTGGGCAAAGGTTATCGGCAGGCTCACGACCGCCAACAGACGCGCCTTTATAATTATTGGTCCTTTTCGCCGCTCCGGCGCCCGTTTTGCGATCAAGCCGTGCAGGTAAGCCAGCGCGCCATCGTTACGAAGCCGGAGGATATGGAAACCTTTGGAGCGGAGGCGCTGGCCGAATTGGAAAAACCGTTCACGGATTTCTACCTAGCGTACGAAGAATATGAGCGTGATCTGGATGCCTGGCGTCGGCAATATGCACCGGAGCAGGCCCGGGACGCGGCGGATGAGACAATAAATACAACTGGCCTGACCGAGGAAGGCTAGGCCCCAAATATCAAAGACAAGATCGAAAAAGAAGGCCAGATGGTGCGAACCATCTGGCCTTAGTCTTTCAGCTTTCAAGGGGATGAGGAGAGAGCGCTGAAAGAAAGAGAGATTTGTTTAGAAACCGAAGCGGACACCGACGGAGCTTTTGTCTGCTGCCCCTGGCCCAGCATCAGACAGAAAGTCCGAGCGTACCGAGCTGGAGAGGAAGCGGCCTGGATTGACGGCATCGACACCGCTATCTTGTGCGGTAGAGCGGTAAGAAAACTCTTGTGGGACAAACAAACCGGTCAATCCTGTACTCCGTTGCTCAACGACAGGCGAGGCGTTGTTTTCTATCCGGAAGCCGGTTTCAAATCCGGGAGCCATGGTGGCCATGAAGCTCTGATCTTGTTTGCTGGAAACACCTGCCAGATCAAAATTACTGATAGGAAGGTCGATGGCCTGATGCTTTTGGGGTGCAGCGGCCTCTACCATGCTTTGGGTGTCAATGGCGGAATCAGCAAATGCGGGCGTTGCTGTGATGCTGATAAGGGCAGCGGCGGTAACAATAACTACATTTTTCATGACTTCGTCCTTCCTATATCTGCAGCAAGCACTTGCTCGCTGCTCTCATAGAAGGTTTCGCGGCAACAACGGATATGGTTACAGTCGCTGCATTTTTTTATCGATTAAATTGATCAATAGCCGGGTTTTGACAACTTCAGATGGATAGTAAAGCCCCCGTCTCTCTAGCTTTCTGGCATCAGTGCAGCGTCCACTGCCTTTGATTCCTTATATGCATCGCGTGCCCTTAATCGCTCGGAATAAGCGACAAAGCTATCTCTCTCGGGAAAGCTTTTGAACTGGAGGCCCCAATCGACCTGCGATCCAACATAGACATCCGCCATTGTGAAGCGATCGCCGCAGACATAACTGCGAGATTGCAGCATTTCATCAAGTACATCCATGGCACGATCGTAGTTGCCATAACCCGCCGAACGCTCTTGTTCTGCAGTTAGTGACAATCCGAGATTTCGGTCCATCACTGCTTGTTCGATCGGTCCTGCGGCGAAGAAAAGCCAGCGATAATAGTCAGCGCGTTCTTCCGACTTGGGCGCAAGGCCTGCATCTGGGAAAGTATCGGCCAAGTAGGCACAGATCGCAGCGCATTCCGTCACCGTTTTTCCGTTATGTACAATAGCAGGAACCTTACCCATCGGATTGACCGCAAGGTAATCTGCGGACTTCATCTTGCCGTCATATTCAATGATCTGCTGATCATAGTCGGCTCCGGCCTCATGCAGTGCCCATCGCGCAATTTGACCACGAGACATCGGGTTGGTGTAGAAGGTGAGGGGGGACGAAGACATGATCAGTTCCTGTAGCGGTGAGGATCAAATCTATAACAGACTGATTCAGGTTTTGTAGTCGGCAGTTATCTATACTGACATTTGGAACCTGCCGGGACCAAATGGATATCGGCAAATGCTGCTGTAACGGTCTCTCCGCTGTTGTCAGTATCGCTGGATATGGCAATCGACGTGACTTTCGCTTTGCTGGTTTTGAACTGCTTTTGGATATCGGCAGCAAGATTGCGGCGTTCGTTTACCCAGGTTCCAGCCTGTGCAGCCCCGCTTTGTGCAACAATGATTTTTGCCTGCTTTGTATAGACATTGTTCCGAGCTGTTCCGACAGGAAAGCGGTTGTCCCAAACATAGTTTATCGCACCATCGGGTATCGCGTTGCCACCCCGCGTCCGCGCCAATGCAAGCTTGGCACGAGTGCCAAGCGAGATCGAACTATTGGGTAAGTTCAGGCCTATGTAAATCCGCGCTGCTTGATCATCACCTGACTTCTTGGCGATATTTGCCGTTCGTACAACGTCATCGACCTGCCAGCGCCAGCACAGCACGGGGGTTTTAGTGAGATTGACCATCACCGGCCGGGTGAACAAAGCCATGCTCATACGGGCATAAGCCTCGATGGCTGGCACGCCTTGAATTCGTTTAGCAGTAAATTTGGTGGCTGGTACTTTCTTATCAATTTTCACGCTGCGCCATCCTGCGGCGCCGCTAGCAAAATTGCTGATCCTCTGGACCCCGGCGTTTTGCGCTGCCGCTATTTCGGGCGATGCTGCCAGCATGATTGCAGTGCTGATGATGATGGTTTTGCGCATATAGCCCTCAAGTGCGGTTCAGGCGCCAATCATAACTTAAAAAACTGACGTTCATTTTGCCCGATCTTAATGCGGCTTGCTGCCCCTTTGTCAGGCCCAGAGCATTAGCGTAGATGGCAAGAAACTGGTTGAGGTCTTTCGCACCACGCCAGCCATTCTCAAAATCTCCGCGATACCATTTGAAAATGCTGGAAACCTCTAGCCGCCCACCTTTCAAACGATTGCGGCTGCGGTCCCGCAAAAAGTCTTTAGTGGCAGCGTTAAGCTGTGCGGGCAGGGTGCTGCCTCGGTAGGCATTTTTGCGCAACGCCGGGCAGCCAATACTGGCGCAGTTCACGGCGAAATGGATGCGTGGTTCGTTATAGCGACCGCTGCCACGGATTAGCGAATGTTCGATATGATCCAACGATACGGTCTTGCCGAACAGCGGAATGAATTTCTGTTTCCAAGGAGAGCGGATGATAGAACCGAGATCCTTGATTGACTTTAGATTTGGGTATTCGGACAGGATGAGTTCAACCGTCCAAGCGTTATAGGTATTGATCAGAAAGGCGAGCTGATCGTTTTTGGACCATCTGTTGAAGGTTGTCTGGCTGACCGAAGATGTGGAATCGAGATAGGTTTTCAGTTTCGCTCGATCTGCTTTGAACCGCGTATAGTTGACTTTGGATGATGTCCCGCCACCGGTGACCACGACATTGCGTTTCAGCAAGACATCCCAGCCGGAATGATCATGCGCTGCCCATGCGTTGCTGGATACGGATAGAGCGATGAAGGATAGAAATAGCCGGAACAGCATATCGAAGGCCTCTTTTGCGCTAGGAATATTTGTTAGTTCGCAGCGCAAGGCCAAGAGGTTACATCGTGTCGCATAAATCGATCGACAAAAGGTGGAGGCCCGCGCGATGATAAAGCAGTTTTTCCTGATCTCGAAAAAACCGGAGCTCTCGGCTGAAGAATTTCGTTGCTATTATGAAGCCAATCACGTGCCCCTGATCAAGCGCCTGTTGCCGATGTTTGCTCGCTATCGGCGGCACTATCTGGATCATGGCAACTCCACTTTCAGAGCGGACCAAGCAGCGCCGAATTTTGATGTGATGACCGAAATTTGGTTTGCGCGGCCAGCAGACTTCGACGCCTTTATCGAACGAGTCTCCGATCCTTCGGTAATCGCCGAAATTCGCGCCGACGAGGCCAACTTTCTGATCAGCGATGCCACCCGTTCGTTGCGAGTGGAGACGGTGGAGTAGTTGACTAGACCTGCTTCCCGTATTTACCCTCGATCTGCCTGAGAATCTCAGCCAGTGATCGTTCGGGTGCAGGCGTGAAGGTAGTTCCGGTTTTGGTAAGTTTTTCCATGCGGTCGAGGCGGAACATCCGAAAGTCATCGCGCAATTCACACCAGGCCACCAATGTCCATGTCTTGCCCCAAAACCATAAGCCCAGTGGCTGGACATTCCGGCTGGTCGCCGCGCCTTCTTCATCATGATAATCGAATGACAGTATATCGCGGGCTTCAATCGCGGCTTCGCAGCGGTCAATCACATTTCTGGTTTGCTCGCCGAGGCCCATTTCGGGTGCGAATATCTTTGTACCACCAACCCGGTCGCGCTCTTTCTCTGGCAATACCGTTTCTATTTTCACTAGCGCCTCTTCGGCCGCGGTCCTCATCGCGGTTCCGCCCCAGGCGCGCACCATGCGAGCACCGGTGACAAGAGCGACAATTTCCTCCCGCGTGAACATCAGTGGAGGCAGATCAAAGCCGCTGCGCATGATATAGCCGATACCGGCTTCGCCATCGATTGGGACGCCAGTGGACTGTAGATCGGCAATGTCGCGATAGATGGTGCGTTCGGATACTTCCAAACGCTCGGCCAGCATGGCCGCAGTGACAAGCCGACCGCCGCGCAGATATTGGACAATCTGAAAGAGGCGGTCGGCTCTGCGCATATTTAGTTTTTGAAAATACCGAGCGAATTGCCCTCGGTATCTTTAGCATAGAAGAAGGAGCCAGCCGGAATGAGTATGACTTCCGATACGACTTCACCGCCGCCCTTCTTCACACGCTTCATAGCATCATCAAGATAGCCGTCGACCGCGAGATGCGCGGTAATTCCATCGCCTTCTGTTGCTGGCTTTCCTTCGTAAAGATGGCCGGATGAGGCATTCTCACCTTCATAGGGCAACATCATGATGGGTTGGGGCCCCGCTTCATTTTTTGTGAGCGGAGCTTCCAGCAGCGTTTCATAAAAGTTGCTTGCCCTTTCCAGATTGGTGACCGGAATTTCGGTCCAGACAAGACGATTTTGTTTTGCTTCGGTCATTAACTTGCTCCTGCTTGTTGTTGGGGACAAGTTCGCTATGCCATAGCCCTCCTGACAGCATATTGTCAGGAGGATCTATTTATTTCTCGGTTATTGACGATCAGTGTCGAGAAGGACCTCAAATCCACCATAGATCAGGCGTTTTCCATCCATTGGCATTTCTGCGCCCGGAGTCGGCATACGACTGTCCTCACGCATTTTTTCTGAGCCTTGCTCAAAAGCGTCTTTGGATGGCCATTCTGCATAACCGAAAGCGATAGCTTCACCGGCTTCGGCCTTTACCGCCGTTTTGAAATCGGTAACCTTGCCATCCCCGATTTCTGGGCCCCAACCATCGGCCGCGTGCAGGGCTCCATGATCAATTGCTACATCACGCATGGTCTTGCACATATCGGCAAAGGCTTCGCGGTTCTCTCTTGGGACCGGAGCGACATAGCCCTGAACATAACCGGTCGGGCCGCCTGCTCCGCTCTCACCGAGTGTTTCAAAGCCTGAATAGATCATCCGCATGCCGTCAAACGGAATTTCTGCGGGCTGTTCCATCCGTTCGTCGCTCCCCATGTCTTTGTGGGCCTTGTCAAACTCCTCCTTCGTTCTCCAATCGATCCAGGAGAATACAATATTCTCGCCCTTATCGGCCTTTACCGCTCCGTACATATCGGTAAGTTCGCCTCTCGGTACGTCCGATCCCCAACATTCGACAATCCGCTGGGCGCCATAATCGGTAAAAAGCGGCACGGACTCTTGCGCCATTTTTAAGTAAGCTCCCTTATTGGCTTCGGGAACCGGAATGATGAATCCTTGAAAATAACCCATTTTCTCTCTCTCCTCTCCCCGAATATAGCAAATTTGAGCGTTCTGATCACGCGCACATAAAAAAAGCGGCGTGAGACCAGTCACGCCGCTTTTTTGTTTTTGGGCAGCAGACGGTAAGCCTGCTCTTCAAGTGAAATTATTTGTTCTTGGTTGGCGTCTTTTTCTTTGCCGCCGGTTTTTTCTTTTTCTTTGCTGAGGGCGCAGACGGCGTGACCTCAAAGCTCAGCTCATTGTCTTTCAAATGCACCTTGACTT